>CAJBCV010000468.1 GCA_903951635.1 uncultured Planctomycetaceae bacterium | reverse complement strand
GGTCAGGTGCACGACCAGATCGACCTTTCGGTCGACGGCGTTCGTGCGGCCGAGACCGCGTCCGACATCCGCTTCGACCGGGTCGCGGCGATCCGCACCGCCATCGCGGAAGGATCGTACGAGACCCCCGAGAAACTCGATCTCGCCCTCGAGCGTCTCCTCGACCGGATCAGCTGAACAGGCTCCGACAGCCGGAGGGAGCGCCGGGCTTGCCCCGTGATCCAACCCCGATCGAGTCCGCCCCCAAAGGATGTTCCCTGCGGGCACGGGCCGGTCGGCCGGCATGTAGGACCGAACGACAAAGATTGGCCAGGCCGGAAACGGCCTGGCCTTTTTTGTTTTCGGGCTGCGGCCGCCGAGTACTTCCCCGGAATCAGCCGAGCGCCGCCCACTACGCCGTCGCCGCTTCGCGAAATCGCTCGATCAACGTGGCAACATTCAGACCGCGGCCGATGGGGCAAAGAGCGCCGTCAAACAGGCATCTCCCGCGACCGAGGTGACGGCCTCCGGCACGCTTCCATCAAACGCGGAGACGTCGGATGTGACTCGTCCGGTAGAGATCTCCGGCGGGTGGCATGCGCGTACAGAGCCAGACCTGATCGAATCCGTGGAAGGTTTTCCCGGCGGCCAAGCCGCTCGCACATCGACCGCCGTCCATCCGATCCGTCCGCATCAAGTCCCTGCGTCCACTCCGGCAGCGCCGCGATGGGAGAAGTGCTATCGAGGATGTCGACGAACGAGAAAGCTACCGGGCAGGCACGCGGAACAATAACAACAACTGACGAGGCCCACGGACCGAGGGGCAAACCGGAACTCCCCCAGCCTCAGGAGCTTAAGTGCAAATTTACTCTTGAGACATCCTTCGAAAACAAGAAGGAACTGACAGTTACCGGCGGATTCAGCGGCGGATCAGATTGGATCGCCAACCTCGAAGCCTCTCTTCAAGTCGCGTCGGGCTACACTGAAACAACCAAGCCCACCGTAGGACTTGAAGCGGAGGTGAGGGCAAGGCCGTGCGAATGGCAGGACGTGAGGGCCTTTCAACGGGTCTGCGTTGGAAAACAATCGAGAGTGCGCATAAAATGCCAGCCGTGCTGGAATGTGACGAAAATATCGAACGGGCGATCCTATGAATACCATGGCCCCGTGATCGAAGGCACTGCGACCCTGACATGTGACATGGCTATCAATGGAAGCATGAGCATCAAGACCACCGCGAACGGTCGGTGCCCGCGGCCATGAGTGCGCATCACATCCAATCTAGGACCAGGCGGCACGATCTTCTTCAAATACAGTTCTGCTTTTTTGCTCTCTTGTGTCTTGGAATGACTCCTCGTGCCTTTGGAGACGAAGAAACGTCTCCTGGAACGGCGTTGACGAACTACGGCGAGGCGATTCAGCGAGCCGGGGCACAAGGCCTCGCTCGGCCTGAGGTTGAAAACTGGATCAAGCGTCTCTTCGATGCCGGGAACGGGGGCGAGGACGGTCCTCTGTCCACGGAGGCACTTGCCACCGCACGACGGCTCGCGAATTCAATCGGAGCATGGGCGGACTCGTCACGGATCGTCGATCGCGAACTTGCGATCCATCCCGCAAGAGATCTCGATCGCGCGCGACTGTGTGCCGAGGCCGGAGAGATCAAGAGAAATCTGAGCAGGAAAACGCAGCTTGATGCGAACCGAAAGGCTGCAATAGAGGCATTCAGCGAGGCAATCTCGATCACTCGTGAGCTTTCACAGGAGACATTGCCGCAAGCCGATCGCCTGTCGAACGTTGTGCTTTACGCCATCTGGATCGCCGAGCTGCAGGCGGAGTGCAGCAAGGAACCGGAAAAGCGTCGATCGCTTGAGTCCTACCGAGCGGCACGAGAGGAGTACGCGGCACTCCTCGCCGCCCACCCGGAACCGGTTGGGCCGCTTGCCATCACGAGATGGACGATCCCAAAAATCGCCGCCCGTGAGGCGATCCATGCCCTTACCATTGAGCGTTACGCGGACGCCCTCGTGGCATTGAGGGCCATGGCCGGCTCCACCGAAGACTTGGTCATCCCTTCAGTTTGCATTCAGGAGGCTGCGAACCGCCTTCCAGTCCAGTCGCGCCGCGACGTTGATGGGTACGTGCGGTTTCTTGATGAGTGGCTCCGGGATGCCGTTCCCGACGACCACATCTGCTTCGTCCGATGGGCCCTTGCTGAGGCGCTCTGTGCCCAGGGGAACTCCGCGCTCGCTCGCCCGATACTCGCCGATCTCCGCGGTCATGCTCTTTTCGCCTTCGATAAGGTGGAACCAAAAGCTCTGGAGGAGGGAACGGGCGGCACGTACTCCATGGTGCTCCGTCAGCTTCGCGACATTGAGGCCAACGAGGGCGACATCGACGAAGCCCTCGCTACCAACGCAACCTATTTGGACCTCTATCCGAACGAAGAAGGCTTGGTCAACGAGGCATGGAATTTCGCCAAACAACACGCAGCTCAACGAGCTGCCGCAAATTCCGCCATCGACGCGCCCTCTCGCACGAATTGGCGGCGTTGGGTCCTGATCGGAATCAATGTCGGTATCGTCACCGTCATTTCCTGGCTGCTGATCCGGCGATCACGCAAGCCTCGTCCAGCCGGCGGGCCCTCGCCTCCACTTCACTGAAATCCGCTCGGACCGATCCCGAGGAGCCTGAGCAGGGTCCGGACTGATCAGGCCTCCGCTGCCGCCGGCCCCAGGCTGCTGGCCCATTCCGGAACCATCTCGGATTCCTGGTTCCGATCAATCCAGGCCGGCCAACACTTCGATGGCCCCTCATGCCCCCCTCGCGGCCCCCGAAATTGCGATCCTGGCACACCGGGAAACCCGACGGTACGACTCTTTGTTACGATGGTAGAATTGCTGGCCTTTCTGTCGCCGCGGATTTCTTCCCCGCCACCCTGTGGCCCATCGCCATGCCCACCACCTCCGACTTCTCGCTCGGCAAGGTCGATGTGGCGCTGACGCCGCGCGAGCGGTTCGAGGAGTTTCTCCAGGCCCGGGGGAAGCGGATCACGCGGCAGCGGCGGATGATCGTCGAGCATGTCTGTGCCCGCCACGAGCACTTCGACGCCGAGCAACTCCTCGCCGATCTCCGCGGCACCCCCGACGGCGCCTCCGCGAGCCGGCCGACGGTCTACCGGACACTCACCGAGCTCGTCGAAGCTGGGCTGCTGCGGAAGATGGTGCTCGGCGGCCGGGCCGTCTACGAGCACGACTACGGCTACCCGCAGCACGATCACCTCCACTGCACCGGCTGCCAGACGTTGATCGAGTTTTCGAGCGCCGACCTGGGGAAGATCCTCGACGCCGTCGCCGCCCTCCATCAATTCCGCGCTCAGGGCCACCGCCTCATCATCAGCGGCCTGTGCATGAACTGCCGCTCCAACCGCAGTCGGCCGCGGCACCAGGACCGGATCTGACAGGCTCGCGTCTGGCCTCAGCCGACGCCGGCGGGCGGGGATTCGTGAAGGCTCGTGTTCTCGAGAGCTGCCTCTCCTCCGGGCAGAGGCTGCCGGATTCCCGGGCGGCCAATCGTTTTCTACCCGCGGAAAAGCCGCGTTCGCTCCCCCGCCCGGAATGGCCCCAACCCCATCCCCCGCCAGAGGTTGCGGCCGATGGCGCAGGGCCAGGAGCCGGAGCCGGCACGCCGGCGGCATGCCACTTGCCCTCTCGTCTCTCAGGCTCCGCCGCCTCCAGCGTGAGTCCCCGCCTGCTTTCCCACCGCAATTCCAGCGATCTCCGCGCCCGCCTCACCGAAGGCCCCGCGCAATCGCCCTCGCCTTTCCCGCCACGAGGTGCTCATGCTTGCCTCGCCCGCTTCCACAACGCGACCCTTGATCGTTGAACGGATCGGTCGCGCGGCGCTGGTCGTCGCGGTCCTCACGCTCGGAGGATGCTCCGTATCCAACTCCGAAGACCATAGCCAAGCCCCCCGGACGTTCAGCGTGCTTGCCGATTGCCTCTTTCGTGGCACAGCCGACCATCAAGGGGAAAGCCTTTCCGTCGACGAGGCCCACCGTCTGGCGGCCAATCCGTTCGGGATCTCCATCCGCCATCTCCACTCGCTCGACGCCGCTGCGGCCCATGAGCTTGCCGCCTGCCGGGGCTTCCTCCACTTCGCAGCCCTCGAAACGCTCACGCCCGTGGCCGCGGCGGAACTGGCCGCGCACGCCGAGGACCTGCGGCTCGACCGACTCAAGACACTCTCGGCCGACACCGCCCGGGCCCTGGCCGGGCACGCCGGCGCGATCCACTTCAACGGCCTGCGATCGATCGACATCGCCACGGCCGAGGCGCTCGCCGACCACGAGGGGCTGCTCGCCCTCAACGGACTCGAAGCCCCGGACGAGGGAGTGATCCTGGCGCTCGCCCGGCACCGCGGCCACCTCTGCCTCAACGGCGTGGAATCGTTGTCTCCCGCGGCGGCAGCCGCCCTCGCCGCACGCCGGGGGAAGGCGAGCCTCCATGGGCTCTCATCGCTCACCTACCAGTCACTCCTCTGCCTTCTCCGTCACGGCGACCGCCCGGGCATCGACCTCCCTGAATGGATCCCCACCGGGCGCAGCGGGGAGATCGGCCCGTGGCCGGCGGCCGGGAAAGGGAAGGACGAGCCGTTGCCCCGCCCACTCCCCACCCTGTCAACCCTCGCCTCCACGGCCGACTGACAAGGGCTCCGCGGAGGTCGGCCGGCCGCACTCAGACGTGGAGCGCCGCAGCCGCCGCGCGGGACGGGTTGCGGCGGAGGGCCTCGCGGACCGGCCCGGCGAGAAACTCCTCGACCTGCGCCGACGCCCGTCCAGCCAGCCCCTGCGACTCCATCGCGGCTTCCAGATCGACCGCCTGGAACAGCGGATCGGCGGCGAGCCGGGCCGCGAGGTCGTTGGGCTTCCCCTCGCGGATCGCCGCCGTCGTGGCATGGCTATGAACGCGGAAGGCCTCGTGGAGTTCCTGCCGATCGCCACCGGCCTTCGTGCCGGCCATCAGGATCCGCTCCGCGGCGAGGAAGGGGAGATAGTTCTCGAGATTGCGGCGGATCGCCCCCGGAATGACGACCAGGCCGCGGGCGATGTTCGCGTACAGCACGAGTTGGGCGTCGGTGGCGAGGAAGGCCTGCGGGAGGACAAGGCGGCGCGGCGCCGAATCGTCGAGGGTCCGCTCGAACCACTGCGTGGCTGCGGTCTGCCCGGCCGTCGCGGCCAGCCCCATCACGAAGCGGCCGAGGCCGCACATCCGCTCGGCCCGCATCGGATTGCGCTTGTAGGGCATCGCCGAGGAGCCGACCTGATCCTGCTCGAAGGGCTCCTCGAGCTCTCCCGAGGCGGCGGCGAGTCGGAGATCGTTGCCGGCCTTGTGCGTCGATTCGGCGATGGCGGCGAGCCCCGCCACGATCTGCGAGTCGATCTTCCGGGTGTAGGTCTGGCCGGTGACGTCGTAGGAGGCGTTGAAGCCGAGCTTCCGCGACACCACCTCGTCGAGGGCGCGGACTCGGGCGTGATCACCGTCGAAGAGCTCGAGGAAGCTCGCCTGGGTGCCGGTCGTTCCCTTCGCTCCACGGGCCCGGAGGAGTTGGCGACGGTGGACGATCTCCTCGAGATCGATGAGCAGGTCGTGGATCCACAGGCAGATCCGTTTGCCGATCGTCGTCGGCTGCGCCGGCTGGAGGTGGGTGAGCCCGAGGCAGACGATGTCCTTGGTCTCGGCCGCCTTGGCCGCGAGCGCCTCGATCACCCCGGCGATCCGGGCGGCGATGAGATCGAGTGAATCGCGCATCAGCATCAAGTCGGTGTTGTCGGTGACGAAGGCGCTGGTCGCTCCGAGGTGGAGGATCGGCCGGGCCAGCGGCGCCGCATCGCCGTAGGTGTGGAGGTGGGCGAAGACGTCGTGACGCATCTGCTTCTCGTAGGCCGCCGCCTTGGCGAAGTCGACCGGCTCGAGATTGGCGCGGAGTTGCGAAAGCTGCGCCGGCGTGATCGACAGCCCGAGTTCGGCCTCGGCCTCGGCCAGCGCCAGCCACACCTGTCGCCAGGTGCGATAGCGGTTGCGGTCACTCCACAGCCTCGCCATCTCGGCGGAGGCGTACCGGGAGGCCAACGGATTTTCCCACACGTCCCGGCGCCCGTCCTGCTGTCCATCCACGTTCACGTCCGCGGTCTCCTTGTCACGGTGCTCTGTTCCCTGCCTGCCCCGGCACTCGCTCCACCGCTGGCCGCCGCCGGGCTCCCCGGCCTGCCCCCCGGGGCATCGCTCCCGGGCGTCTGTCGGGCCATCATGCAGATCAGCCGTTCGAGGGCCAGTCTGGCCCGCAGGCCACGGGAAGCATCCCCCTTGAGCGAGCGGTCGAGGTCGGCCAGCCGCTGGGGAAGCTGGCGGGCCCGACGGCCGCCGAGTTGCTGGAGCGATTCGCGCGCCTGGGCCAGCGCCTTGGGCCAAGCCGCCACGCCGGCCGACTTCAGTGCCTCGTCGAAGCTCGAGGGGCGCCCCCCGCCGGGAGGCAGGCCGAGGAGCCGGGCCGCCGCGGCGAGGCGGCGAAGGCTCGTCGCCGCCTGGGCAAACAGGGCGATCGGGTTCTCCCCGTTGGCGAGAAGGTCGGCGAGCGCGGCGAGCGCCTCCGGGGCATTCCCTGCCGCCGCGGCATCGACCATGCCCCACGCCGACCGTTCCTGCGCACTCCCCACCATGTCGTCGATCGCCTCGGGAGGGATCGCCTTGCCCCCCTTGCCCTGGGCACCGGCGAGCCGTTGCACCGCCTGATCGACTTGCCCGAGTTCGTTGTTGAGCCGCTCGAGGAGGCGCTGCGCGGTGGCGGCCTCGAGCACGCAGCCATGCCGGGCGCGGGCCCAGTGCCGCAGCCAGACCGCGAGATCGACCTTCGACGGCACGGCGAGCTCGATCACCGCGTTCTGGGCGGCGAGCGTCTTCGCCAACCGCGTCGTGGCGGGGAAGGTCTTGACGTCGAGAATCACCAGCCCCCGATGGCCACGGGGGGCGGCGACGAGCGTCTCGAGCGTCGCTCGGCACTTCGTCACGAACGGATCGGCCGAGCGGACGACCGCCACCCGCGTCGCTCCGGCGAACATCGGCACCGTCGCCGCTTCATCGAAGATGTCGCGTGGATCCTCGATCGAGTCGCCGTCGAACTCCCGCCACGCCCACGAACGGTCGGCCTCGTCAGGGACAAGCTGGCCGCGGATCAGCCGGAGAAGCTCACCGGCGAGGAACGGCTCGTCGCCCACAAGCGCCATCACCGCCGCCGGCGGCGGCGACCAGTCGTCGGGAGCACGGAGGATTTCCAGCGCGGAGCGGGATTCGGCCACGGGAGGAGCGCCTCGGAGGACGCCGGGCCGGGGAAGAGCTACGGCCCCGGATTCGGCAGCAGCTCAGTCTAACTTTCCGTGGGAAAAGTCATCCCTGACCGGATTTTGCCCCGCCGCTCAGGGCGAGCCAGCCGGCGGCAGGACCTTCACCCCGCCGAGCTTGCCGACGACCCGCGGCATCGCCACCGTGACCGGCTCCGGCGTCGTGCCGCGACCGATGTTCCCCGCGGCGTCACTCGCCTCGACCCGAATGTAGACCCGGGCCGGCGTCCCCCGCTCGGGCTGCCAACGGTATTCCCCCTGGGCTTCCAGTCCTTCCGCGATCGTCCCCCACGGGCCGTCCGCACTCGGCGACTGGATGAGCCGAACACTCTTGGGAACGAGGATCTGATCGCGGGCGGCCCAGCGGATGAGAACGCCCCCCGGCTCCGTGTCCTTCTGACGCGTCGCCTCGAGGATCTCGACCTGCGGGGGCTCGTCGTCGATGCCGATCCATCCTTCCGGCATCTCGCCCGAGCGAGGGCCCCCACCCGCGTCGGGAAGGTCGGGGACGATCTCGAGCCGGAATCCGTAGAGGCCGGCGGCGGGAAGGGTGACGTCGATCGGGCTCTGGCCGTCGTCGTCGACGGCGCTGCGTTGCCAGGTGACGCCGCCGTCGCTGGTGCTCCACAGTTCCACGCGCACCGGGACGGTGTCGGGGCGATCCGACTGCATCTCGTAGTCCCAGGTGAATCTCCGGGAGCGGACGATCTGAAGGGGGCGGCCCCGGTATTCGGTGGGGAGCGCCCGCGCGACCGGCCCCGGCGCGGCAGCCTCGATCGCCGGGGTCGCGGGGGCCAGCGGCGGAGGCGCCGTGGCCCCCACCTCCGGCCGGCCAGCGGCGTTCGGCAGCCCGGTGCGACTCCCTGTCCCGACAGGACGAGCCAGAACGCTGCGGCTCTGGCCGGTCTCCCCAGGAGGCGCGATCGCAGCGGCTGGCCCCTCGCCAGCCCAACGGCCCGACGTATCGGCCGCCCATCCTCCCGGGGGCACGGTGGCCACATCCGTGGCGGCCCCGGGCGGAGATGTCTGCCGGCCGTCGAGTTGGCTCTCGACGGGCAGGGCAGGGGGGGACGCTGACACCACCGCGGAGGAGGCTTGGCCGGGCAATGCCGGGACACCGATTTCGGTGGCGAGGGCCCCCTGATCGACCCCAGGGTCGGAAGCCTCCATCGTGAACTGCTTCACCGTTCGATGCCCGGCGG
>CAJBCV010000467.1 GCA_903951635.1 uncultured Planctomycetaceae bacterium | reverse complement strand
GTTCGCCGATCCGAGCACTGAGGTGACGTAAAACTCCCCCTTGCCGCCATAGTGGAAGCGGAAGCGGTAGAGGTCGTCGGCGGTGTGGTTGGGGGCGATGACGAGGAAGGCGTGGGCGTTGGTGATCGCCTCGGCGAGGAGTTTGTTGACGAGGACGTACACCGCCGCCGTCGAGCCCAGCGGCAGAAAGAGGAGCGGAACAATGACGAAATGCCAGGTGGCGTAAGGGGCGTAGCACTCCATCCACAACCGGCGCACGGCCGATCGGCGGAAATCGAGAACGCTCCCCACCGTGAGGGCGGCGATCGGCACCTCCCGGCGGCGGCGGTGGCCACGGTCGTCGAGGACGCCGAGCGAATTGGGGGCGTAGTAGATGATCTTCCAGGTGCAGGCGACGACGGCGACCAGGGCGTATTTGAGGGCCACCGGAATCCGCATCCGGCGGAGAAACTCGAGGTGCCGCTCGGCGACGTCCGGGTCGCCATCCTCGCCGGTGTGGTAGTGGTGGAGGACGTTGTGCTCGTGGTCCCAGGCCTCGGGGAGAAGCCAATCGAACCAATCGACATACCGCCGCCATCCCCGGGCAAACCCCTGGCTCGTATAGCGGTGGGGGATCCCCGGCACGCGGTCGTAGCCGCGGTGGAGGATGTGGTGGGCGAGGAGCCAGCGGGTGAACTGCCCGAGGCTTAAAAAGAAAGCGCTGAGCGGATTGGGGATCACCCAGGCGGTGGCGTAGCCGAGCCCCGTCGCCAGCCGACCATAACGCTCGATCCGACGCAGATGACGGAAGTCGGCCGCACCGATGGCGGCGTGGGCCTCGGCCCTGATCCGGTCGACGCCCTCGCGGAAGCCGACGACATCGATCCGGCCGAGATCCCCGGCCGTGGTCTCCAGACCGATGCTCATGCGGAACAACCGTGGTGGGGCCGCACGGGCTGATCGGTCGCCACCACCGTGGCCAAGCGGTCAAACCAGCGGGAAGAGGGCAGGGCAGGGCAGGAGAGGGAGAACGGCGCGGGGGACAAATGGGGTTTCGGGTCCCTCGAAAAAGGCTACCCCGAAGTCGTCATCCTACGCGGCGCTGCGGAGGGGCGAAAGTGACCCTCAGAGCTGGGGCCCGAGCGACGAAAAAACGCTGGGAAAAGGACTCCCGTTCGCCCCGAATCGGTGGTGGCCCCGGGTGCCGGCCGGGGCCCCTGACAGGATCGTTAGGTGGACCGGAATCATGGCAGTTCGCCGGCGGCCGGGGCCGGAACGGCTTGCGACGGGAGCGGTAGCTTCGCGGCATCGAACGCCCGCCGGAACGCCTCGTACGACTGCCCTCCGACAAACTCCTCCCGGATCGTCCCCGAGGCATCGATGACGTAGGTCACTGGGATCGCGCGAATTGATTCGAAGGGGGCCGGCCAACCACTCCCCGCCACGATGGCGTACGGCATGTCACGGGAGGCGACGAAGGAGCGGATCGTGTCGAGATCCTCGTCGCTGATCCCGATCACCACGCCCCCCTCCTGGTTGACCTCCTTCGCCAGCCGCGCGAGATCGGGGATCTCGGCGACGCACGGCGGGCACCAGGTGGCCCAGAAGTTGAGGACCACCACGTTTCCAGCAAGGTCTTCCAGGCGGACCGTCTCCCCGTCGATCGTCTTCATGTCCATCGCCGGGGCCGCCTGGCCGACCGCCGCCGACCGGCCGGCGAGGGGCCGATCACCGACGAACTCCTTCATGTGCCGATCGACCCAGCCGGGAGCGAGCACCTGCTCGGCCCAGTGGCTCGCCACGAGGCCGCCGAGCGCCAGGGTTCCGGCGACCATCCCGGCAGCTCCAAAGCGCTCGGCCGCCACATCGCCCCAGTCGCGCTCCTCGCCGGCAGCCAGTCGCGCCGATCGACGAAACGCCTGATCGACCCCCCACACCGCGCCGACGACGCGGAGCAGCAACACGATGCCCCAGAGGAGCACGGCGAAGCCGCCGAGGATCGCCAGGAGCGGCTGGCGCATCGGCTGGAGCGACGGGACAGGATTCAAGGGCGACATGAGGAGCGCGACAAAAATAAGCACGATGAGAAACGTCGTCGCCCCTTGAAAGAGTCGGTTGCAACGCCCGGCAAGCGTCTCCCAGACAGCCACTTGGTCAGCTCCGATCCCTCCCTCCGCAACTCGCAGCGCCGACACAAAGCTGACAGCATCGCGCCGCTTGACCAGGGCGATCCACCGGCAGAGGGCCGCGAGCATGCCGGCAAACAAAGCCACCTCCAACGCCAGGATGCCGGTGCCGGTATTGCCGATCGGCCCGCTGAGCGCCCCGAAGGGAAGGTCGGCGGCATAGACGACAACCGGCCAGAGCGAGGCGAGCGCCGAGAGTGCCAGGAGGCCGATCCCCCACGGCGCGACGCCAGCCTCGCCAGGGCACGCCGTCATGAAGAGAACGCCGACGAGCATCAGCCCTGAGGCCACCACCCCCATCGAGGCCACCACCGGCTGGAGCCAGCGGAGCGAGAGGGCCGCGCCAGGGCTCAATGCCGTCACGTACAGTTGTATCCCCACGACCACCATGGAGAGGACCGCCAGCCCGATGCCCGATTGAAAGCAGCGCAGTCCGCGCCGCGTGAGGGGAAGGAATCGGTCGTTCATCGCAGGCCCTCGGTGGGATCTCCCCAGATCGGCCACGCCCGGCCACCGGCACGCTCGAGCCGCGCGAGCCTCGTGTCGTAGAGCGTTTCGAAGACGGGCTGCGTGAGCACCTCCCCCGTCGTGCCGGCAGCGAGAACGCGGCCGGCTTTGAGGACGATCGTCCGTTCGAAGGACGGCAGAATCTCCTCGACGTGGTGGGTGACCATGAGCACCGCCGGGCCTGCTTCGCCATGGAGATGCTCTCCGAGCCAGCCGAGGAAGCGCTCGCGCGCCCCGGGATCCATCCCGTCGCACGGTTCGTCGAAAACGAGCAAGAGCGGGTCGGCGACGAGCGCTCGAGCCACCATCACCTTCTGCCGCTCTCCCTGCGAGAGGACGCCGAAGGGGCGGTCGGCGAGCTCGGCACAGCCGACCCGGGCGAGCTCCGCCTCCCCTCGGGCCCGATCGGCCTCCGTCGGCTCCATCCCCACAAAGAACTTCAAGCCGAGCTGCGCGAGGGTCCCCGACACGACCGTATCGAGGGCCGGCTCGTCGGCGGGGATCTCCCGGGCGATTGAATCGGCCACGAGCCCGATCCGCCGCCACAGGTCGCGGAGATCCTGGTATTCCTTCCCGAGCCGCTCGATCCTCCCGGTCGAAGGCCAGAGCTGGCCGATGGCGAGTTTGAGGAGCGTCGATTTCCCGGAGCCGTTGGGGCCCAGCACCGCCCACCGCTCTCCCGGAAGCACGCGCCACGTCACGCCGTCGATGATCCTCCGGCCGTCGCGCTCGAAGCCGACATCGGCAAGGTCAAACAGCGGCGTGGCAGGACTGGGCATGAAAGCATCCTCGGGGAGGCCCGGAGGCCGACCGGCGCTGCGGCAGGCGGAGGCTGCCACGGTTGACAACTCGACGCCACCGGTCGGTCAGGGGGCCGGAGCCTGCGGCGGCCCGGGGGGCGTGACCGGCGGGATCGGAAAGCCCTGGATCGATGGCGGGAG
>CAJBCV010000466.1 GCA_903951635.1 uncultured Planctomycetaceae bacterium | reverse complement strand
GATGGTGGTCAACGACTTCACGCGAATCGAGCAGGCGGTCGGGGATCTGCTGATCGATCGGCCCCGGCGGAACATCCTCAGGCGTGCCGGTGCTGGCTCGGGAGGTGCGGCATGAGCGAGCCGACCGAGATGGAGCTGGTCGTCGCCGGAGATGGAGGCGTGAGGTGCATCTACGACGAGAGCTTGGACCTGCGGGCACTCGGCAAGCTGCAGATCACCCGGGCGAGCCACGTCGAGCCAGACAGCGAGGGGTCGTGGTGGGCCGACATGGGGCCTGTTGGCGGGCCGGTGCTGGGGCCGTTCAGGACGCGGGGGGAGGCGTTGGGGGCTGAACGGGGGTGGCTGCGGCGATCGGCGAGCTGAACGGCCCCGATCAATGGCTCGCGACCGCAAGATTATCCACACCACTGGGCTTCATCGCGATTCTGCTACGCGCTTGGTTCGGCATGTATTCGGTCCCCGGCCTTGCTGCAGGGAGCCACGTTGACGACCTCGACGGCCAAGCACTGGAACGATGCGTCGGCCCCGAACGCCGAGTCGAACCGCACGGCCCACTTGACCCGCTCCATCTGCCCGTCCCGCAGATCGGTGAACGTCAGCCCCATGAGCGCGTTCTGGTGGTTGAACCCGTCCAGCCGCAGCTCCACTACCTCCTGAAACCGCAGATGCACCAGCACATGGTGCCGAAGGACATAGTGCCCGTCCGAGCCGACCTCGGGCGTCATCTCGAAGGCGTGGACGAGGGCTTCGAGCGTCGGGCCATAGTCCCCTTCGCCCGCCGGACGCCGGTCCAGTCGCATCCACAGCACCTCGGCGTCGTGGAACGTCGGCCAATAGCCGAAGATGCTGACGAGTTGTTCCGCACCGTTGATGGAGCCGAAGTCTTCCAAGTGCCCTCCGGTAGCCGAACGCTTGAGCTGATCAGCGGCGGACCATCGGCTCTGCGTCACCGCTGGATTCTATCCGCCGTCTGATCCAGCGTCTGGTTCGGCCCCCGACCGGTTCGTATTCAACAGGCGAGGTGCGCACCAAGTCGCATGTGATATCCGCAACGACGCAGTGCCAGAGCCGTTAGAAGTCCCGCGGCGGTAGCCCCGACCACGATACCCATGGCCCCCGCCGCCTCGTCACTTCCAAATGCTGCGAAACAGATCAAACCCAGTACGGCCCACACCCCAAGGGCCACGACCAACAGACGGAAACTTCCGTGCGGAAACGCCAAGGCACTCCACACGACAGGTACGACTGGGGTGTACACGAGACACATCACCAGCAGAGCCGTCACGACTTGAGCAGCCATGGCATTCACGTTACCGGCAAGCAGCTGCTGGGCCAGCGGTCCTCTGGCACCCGCAATCGACCATTCGCGCGCAAGATGCGCGATGCATGCTATCGCCACGATAACGGCAACAGCACTGGCCCAAGCATGGATGCTCCGGCCACGGGCCGCGGAACCCTCGGAGCCGCCGAAGGGCAGCTTCGTGAGGTGCGATTCGATTCTCAATGACGAGTATCGTCGAATGAGCAGAAACACGAGGGACGCAGCAGCGAACCCAAGTAGAAAAGCCGTCACCGAGTCCAGACCGCACGCGATTAAATCGTCAGTCGCATTTGCCGGAGTCAGAACCCGCAATGACGTCACGCATGCCGCATACCCGAGAATGACGCAGGCGGAAACCGCGCAGGGCAGGAGCGTGATGAAGGATGAGGAGAGGGAGACCAGCAGCGCGATGAGCATGGGCTGCACAACGATGCTCCCCATCAATAGATTGGGCAACCAGACGCGATTCTCATCGACAACTTCCCCGATTGGAGAGAACAGCAGGTTGAACACGACGCACGCAAGGAACAGTGCCGCCGACACCACTACTTCGATACGGTGACGTTGCATGGTCGTTTCTCCCGCAGGAAGGCATGAGAGCATTCGGGCCATTACCCTGCTCATGTTAACAAAAGGCATCGGGCGACACGCAGGCCGAACTCGTATTTATACGGTCTGCATAACCACCCATGCCTGCGTGTTAACGCACTACCTGCCGCAGGCGGAGTCCGGCCTCAACCGCCTTCCAGACAATGGGTTACGGCGGTGCGACACCCCAGCCGCCGGTGCGTTAACAGGCGCACCGTGCAGTATATCTGCCCCTGCCGAGGATGCCGCAACTGGGGGGGCAGCCGCCTTCGACGGCCCGCCGCTGACTGGCTCCCAGAAGGCCCCGTCCGGGATCGGCCCTGATTCGCGGGCCTGACCTCGCGTTCCCACCCCACCCCTTTCCCGCCGCCCCAGGCCATCCGGTTGCTGGCAGCAGCCGACACACACTCACCCCCGTCGGAAGAGGGCGTAGATGTAGGGACGCGGTGCACCGGCCGGATTGGTGAACACGTAGGCCTCGGCCTTCACCAGCGTGAACTCGGGGCCCAGCCTCCGCGTCATTTCTTCCACTGTGTACCGATGGACGTTGAGCCCTGCGCATCGAGGAGCGCCGTCCTCGGAGAACTCTGCCAGAAGAACGTGACCACCTGGCTTGAGCACCGTGCGAAGGTTCCTGAAGTAGCCATCGATGTCCGCTTCGTCCAGGAGGAAATGGAGGACGGCTCGATCGGCCCAGAGATCAACCTGCGGGGTAGAGGTGGGCAACGGCTTGGAGATGTCGTGGCAGATCCATATCAGCCCCTCACCTCCATTGCCGAACCTGCCCTTCAATCGCCCCAGGGCTTCGTCGCTGATGTCGTTGAGTACGAGGGCCATTCCTCGCGACGCCAACTCATCGACGAGCTGCGAAGTGCCTGCACCGGGAAGAAATGCCGTGCCGCTCGGCCCTCCCGGAATCCTGTCGAGGAACCTCAGCGTCTGGCGCACGTCGGCCTCATACCAGCCGAGTGCCTTGTCCTCCTTGCTGGCAAATACCTGGTTCCAGTGCCGGGTAAGGTCTTCCATCGTCACGATCTCCACAGGGGTCGGGTGAAGGCCTAGCCTAGCCCGCGCCTTGCTGGCGAACGAGCCCTCGCTGGTCTCTTCGTCCTTACCGTCCCCAATGATCCCGGCTCTGACCACGCCCCGGAGAACCTTGGTTTCCACGCCGTTCGGGAGCCGGGTGGTCGTCCGCCGGATCTTGGCCCTCTTGTCGAGAAGGAAGTGGAAGCCGTTGCGGTCCTCGATGAATCGCGGGTCATCCTGCTGACCACGCCCAAGGCCAAAGCCCCGCGGAGCCTCTTGTAAAGCCGGATTCGTGGCGGCGGGAGGTTGGTCGGCGCCTGCATCACGGCGAGTTGACACGGCCGCGACGATTCCCCCTAGGATGACCAGCCACAGAAGACTCTTCACACCCCATCTCCGATCGATGATTGACTCCGCGCGAGAGCGAGCGGCGAACCCGGGAACTACGACCGCACGACCAAACAGTGTTGGTGTGAGGGGTCGAGGCAGCCCACCGGCACGTTCGATTATCGCCCCCAAGGCGACGTGCGGCCACGAATCGTCTCCGTCCTGCTGGCCGCGGCCCTCCATTAAAAGCAAGTGAACGAAGACACCTCCGCCAATCCAAGAAAGCCCCATCCCATGCTCAAGCTCCATGCCGGCGTCTCGAAGAAAATCGGCCTGCCCGGATTTTCTCGTGCATCAACCGGCGTTCACCCTCGAAATCTGATTCCCGGATCTCGTTTCTCCATCGATCGGAGTCCTTCCATGAATCCTGCGTCTTCCTCGGTCTTCCCCTGCTTGGCAATCATGGTCGTTGCGGCCAGTATCGCTGTCCCTGGCTTCGCCGCGGACCCCTCCTCCCCCCTCGAGTTCCCGCGGATCACCGGTTACGGCGGCGTGGTGCGACTTCCCGATGCCGGCGAGCGTCCACGGGCCGGCGGCAAGGTCGTGTTCGACACGACGGCCGCGGCTGCGGCTGGCAAACCGAACCGTGGCCTCGACAGCGCCGCCCGCCTGGTCAACGTCTACGTTTCCGAAGGCATGGAGCATTCACGCCCGCGGATCGCCGTGATCCTCCATACGGGCGCGACACCGGCGGCTCTTTCGGACGATGCCCATGGCCGCAGTGCCGCTGGTGGCCCGAATCCGAATCGTCAGCTGGTCGAGGCTCTCGTCGCCGAAGGGGTCGAGGTGTGGGTCTGCGGACAGTCCGTGATCCGCGGGGGCCACACCCTCGATGACGTCCTGCCCGGGATCAAGGTGGCCTACTCGGCGATGATCTTCAACATCAACCGGCAGGCCGATGGCTGGTCGACACTCGGGGTCCACTGAGGGCGGCGGGGAATCGGTCTCAGGCTCGTGTTCACCGGATGGGGCGAGACAGGGAGATTCAAAGCCTCCCTCGGAGCATGCCGTACCAATAGAGACGCGGGAGCACCTGGGTCTTGAGAAGCCACATGCTGTACCGCTCCTTCGACTGGTCGAAGGGGAATGTCTCGCAGGGCTTGCCGTCGTAGTCGAACTCGGCGAGGACCATCTTTCCGTAACCGGTAACGATCGGGCAGGAGGTGTAGCCGTCGTACGAGGCCGACAGCTCTCGTCCGCCCATCGCAGCCAGGAGATTCGCCACCAGAACGGGGGCCTGTTTGCGGACCGCGGCACCAGTCTTCGATGTCGGCAGGCCAGCGGCGTCGCCGAGGGCGAAAACGTTGGGAAAGCGCGGGCATCGGAGCGTGTGTTTGTCCACCTCGCACCAGCCTTGCTCGTTGGCCAGTTTACTCCGCTTCACCACGTCCGGTGCGCCCATCGGCGGCGTAACGTGGATCATGTCGTAGTGGATTGTCGTTCGTTCCTTCGTGTCGAGGTGCTCGAAAACCGCCTCCCGCGCGCCGGACCGCAATTCGACGAGGTCGAGCCGGAAGCGGGCGTCGATCCCCTTGCGGGCGATCACCTTCTCGAGGGTACGGCGATACTTGTCCACGGCAAAGATCGCCTTCTGCGGCGAGGCGAAGACGACTTTGCTGCGGTCCCGCACGCCGCTCCGCCGAAAGGCATCGTCGGCCAGGTACATGATCTTCTGCGGCGCCCCGCCGCACTTCACGGCGGTGTTCGGCACCGTGAACAGCGCGGTACCGCCGCTGAAATCGCGGATGCACTTCCAGGTGTATTCCACGTGCTCAAACGAGTAGTTGCTGCACACACCATCCCGACCGACGGCCTCCTTGAGTCCGGGGATCACGCCCCAGTCGATCTGGATCCCGAGGGCCACGACGAGCCAGTCGTAGGTGAACCTTTCGCCCCCTGCGAGAACGACGGTCTTCTCTGCGGGAAGGATCTGAACGACCCGGTCGCGCACCCACTCCACGCCCCGGGGAATGAAGTCGATCTCGCGGCGTCTGCTCGCTTCGGAAGGAAACACGCCGCCGCCGACAAGCGTCCACAACGGCTGATAGAAATGGGAGTCGGACGGCTCAACGATCGCGATACCGAGGGTCGGGTCGGCTCGGCGGAGGCGGGCGGCGACGCTTATGCCGGCCGTGCCGCCACCGAGGATCAGAACCGGACAATGGCGATTCGGGGTTCCAGCCATGAACTTCGCTCCTCACTCTGGCGGACGACGTTATTTGTTATGTCGAATCCTAACGACACGTCGATTGGTTTGTCAACGTCGCCCTGCGTTCCGCTGCAGGGTAGTGCCAGAAGCCGGCTTCCTCGATCTCCCCCCTGACTGCATCCTTTCCAGCCCGAACGTGCGAGAGGAGCCATTCCCTTGACTTCCCCGGCACCCGGTCGACGTCGACGACGACGAGTTGACCGCCGGGCCGGAGGGCCGCGAGCATCGCCGAATACTCGACGAAGTGGTGATCGGCATCGCAGACAAAGGCGTGCATCACCGAGGTACACTCCGGTGCCGCTGCCGATATCGGCGATCCTGTCCCCAGGTTCGAGACGCGAGGCGGCGATGATCGCCTTCCTCGCCGTAAACACCTCTCGGCTCTCGATCTCCAACTTCGCCACCCAGGCATCGGGGTCGAGAGTTGGATCGACGAAATCACGGGTGATGTCTTCGGCTGTGGCCGACTGTGGATCCGGCGGACCGGCGACCTGCGGCCGCGCGTCGTCGGAGACAGTCACGGCCAGCAGGATGGCAAGCCCCATCGGCAGCGCGACGCGAAGACACCTTTGGGAAGGAGGCTGACTGGGTCGAGCACGAATGCCGTGTGTCGGGCGAGAAATGGCACGCATGACGGCCCTCCAAAGGTGGGACGTAGCTCGGTAAGAGGCCTTGCCGCATCGAATCGGGGGACGCCGTGATGCCGGTGGCTCGCCGCCCTTCCCCTCCCCGGCCATCACGGCGAAATGCTCCACGGCGATCGTTTTACACCGACCTGTGAGTGGCCTCTGGACTCCGTCGGCGCAGGATCCCGGTGAGTTCGACGAGCCCCAGTGGATGCCCGACCGGCGTGAGTTCCTCCGGCCAATCCCAGCGTTCGGCGGCGAAGAGCCGACGCATCGCGCCTGGAGCGCAGGCGAAGGGGGGACCTGCGGAGGCATCAGTCTGCATGAACGCTGCCGCCAGCCTCCCTCCCGGCACCAGCCAGGAGGAGAGACGTTGCTCGTAGTCCTCCCAGTGCTCGGGCGGGAGGGCGCAGAGACACGTCTGCTCGTAGACCGCCTCGAACTGTGCGGTCGGCTCCCAGGCGCGGATGTCGGCCTCGACGACCTCCGCCCCGAGTCCATCCTCGGCGAGCCTTGCTCGCAGCGAGTCCACCGCCGCCGGAGCGTAGTCGAGCCCGGTGACACGAAAACCGGCGCGCGCGAGTGCCACGACCTCATGGCCCCGCCCGCATCCGGGGACGAGGATCCGGCAGGGCGTTAGCGCACCCGAGCGGAGCCATGCTTCGAGAGCCGGGCTCGCGTGACCACGGTCCCAACCGGTGGTCCCCGCCTCATATCGCCCCTGCCAATAGCTGCGGTCGAGCACCGGGGAGGGGATGCTTCGGCTGGATGGAGAGGGATCGTCAGGCACAGCGGTGACTCCTGATTCGTGGAGCAGTCAGGATACCGCGGTGACGTCCGAGCGGTTCGTCCAACATCCCCCGCCTTCCCGCCACCCGACCGCCTGCTCATCACCCGGCCGCCCTTCCGAGCCCCCCATCGGCTCACGCCCACCCCGCTCGAAGACGGCGGCGAACCTCTCGAACCCTGCGCCGCCCACCTCGGCAATCGCACCGGCCCTGGCCCTCACGCTCCTCATGGGCGGTGACGTCTCAACCGGTGGGCCTCGGGTCGGTGCCTCTCGGCGGATCGGGCGGGCGTGTACTCGCGAGCGGAGGTTAGCAGTGGCGGTCGAGGGCGGACGGTGATGCGGGAGCCGGGAGTGAAATGAGCGGACGGGAAAACGACGAGGGGAACAGGCCCCCATGGAAGCCTGCTCCCCTCGCTTGGGATTGACGATGATCGCCGTCGGTCAAGACGCCTTCAGCCGACGACGCTCAAGCAGGCCGAGGGCGCCGGTGACGAGGGCGAGCACCGAGCCCATGCCAGCGGGGTCGATCTCCGGCACCGGTGCAATGACCGGACTTACGAGACGAAAACCGAGGTCTCCGGTCTCATCCGACGTGGGGAACGTGTAGCTACTGGATGACGACATGTCGGACGCACTGGTGACGTACCAACTGCCGCCCCGCCACCCGCGAGACGAGCCGGCAGCACCCGTGAGATCGTTCCATTCATAAACGTTGCCGTTCATGTCAAACGCCCCGTAGGCACTCTCTCCGCCATTCGTGCCCACCGTCGTCACGAAGTAGGACCCACCGTTATTCCAGGAGGCCCCATAATTGAAATTCGCAAAGTTTCCGGTGCTTCCAGCAGAGCCTACACCGGTCCCGTTAGCCGTCACCCTCGTCGGGCCTGTGTCACTCTGCGTGGCGTAGTTCCAGTAGCCCGCGTTCGTACCGCCGCCCTTGTAGTAGGCTGCTTTGTACCACTGATCTGCCGTCGGCATGTAGAACTTAGCGTCGGCGTTTACCGTCGGAGCGGTGCCGCTGATCTGGCCGCCAACGAGCGTATACGCACCCGTCTCTGTGCTCGATGAACTCGTGGCACCGTTTTGATACCAGTTCGACACCCGCGCCGCGTCGAACCAGCTCACGTAGGCCACCGGCTTGTCGCCCATGTTTGGCTTCACGGCGTAGGTGTACGACCCCGAGGAACCGCTTCGCGTGATGCCACCGCTATAGTTGCCGCTCATGTCCGCTTTGTAGAGCGAGTAGGTGTCGGTCGCAGCGACGGAGTTCAGGAAGTCCGTGTACTGCTGGTTCGTGAACTCGTACTTCATGATCCGGAATGAAGTCGCCACGGCACCGAGGCCAGCAGGAGCGGTATCAGCCGTGTTCCCCGGGTCGCCGACCGTCACCCATTGGATCGGGGCCGCGAATGAGGGAACAGCCAGAAGGCAGGCCACGGCAGCCAACCGAAGGGAGAATGCTTTTGGATAGCTGCGAGACATGTGCGGGCCCCTTCCCAAGGAGAAGGGCTCTGCGTGGGCTGGTGACCGTGATCCAGAAACGTCGATGGCGATGCCGTTGGCAAGGCCCCGGACTCGATTCGATGCGAACATTCGATGGCTCCTGAGAGGGAAGGCTGCTGAAAACGAAACCTTGGCACTCGGCCGGCCCGCACCTCCGAGGCCTCCGCAGGGGAGGCAACTCGACAAGCGGGAAAACCGAACACACCGGTCCCTACAGGTAAGTAGCCGTCCCGGGGGCAAAACCTGACAGCGACCGCTTCGCAAAAAACCGACGATTTTTTCGGGCACCTCGTTTTGAGCTTATTTTGAGCCTTTCCTGCCCAAGGGGGCTCCCACCTGGCCAAGCTTGCGATTCCGATGGCGTCGGCTGGCTGGTGGGGGCCGAAGCCAGGCCCTCCCCGAGCTGCCCCGCCACAAGTCACCCCAGCGGCAGGGAAGAGCAGCGCGTGAGCGGACCACGGCAGCTCCTTCGCGCGATCAGCTCCGTCCGGCTCTCCCATCGTCCAGTCTTTTTCGATCCCCGTTGCCCCTCTCGGCGGACGGCTCCACGGTTGCCCCGGTGGCCAGTCGCCTGTCCTTGGCCCCGAAAACCGCCGCCATCCAGGGGCTTTTTCTGATCGTGCGGCTCGTTCAGTCCGCCCAGAACGTCGTGCCAATCGCCGTGACCGCTGGCGACAAGATCGAGGCTCTTCGCCAGTGGGCCTCCGGTCGGTGCCTCTCGGCGGACCGGGCGGGGGTGTATTCACGGACGGAGATCGTTCGAGGGAGAGGGCGGAGAGTGGTGCGGGAGCCGGGGGTGAATTGATCCGGCTATGAAAACAGCGAGGGGAGCAGGACCGCGAAAGCCTGCTCCCCTCGGGTTAGCATCGCGCTGGGGCTGGGGGCGTTCATCAGGCGGCCAGTTTTTTCTTCAGCCGACGACGCTGAAGCAGGCACAGCCCTCCCCAGCGTTTCGTCGCTGCCGCCAGTCGACCACACCGGCTCATCGTTGGTGACTCAGCCGCCGCGGTTGCGAAAGAGCCGCGGCTTCACGCACGCGGTCACGGTCGGGCCGGG
>CAJBCV010000465.1 GCA_903951635.1 uncultured Planctomycetaceae bacterium | reverse complement strand
GGGGAGGATCTGGATCACCCCCGCGCCCGCCGTCACAGGCGTTTCCGAAAGGACGTGCGCAAGCGGCCCGAGGACGACCCGCTCGACGGCGCGCTTCAGCGGACGGGCACCGTAGCGGGGGTCGTAACCGACGCGGGCGAGAAGATCGACGACGGCCCGATCGATGTCGACCTGGAGGCGCCGCCGCGTGATTCCGCTGCGAAGGAGGACGGCGCCGATTTCGCGCTGCGCGAGCTTGCGGACATCGGCCCGGTCGAGGGGATCGAAGACGACGATCCGGCCGAGTCGATTGACGAACTCCGGCCGGAAGAACTCCCCCACCGCCTGCCGGATCCAGTCCTCGGCCGTCGGCGGCTCGGCGCCGACAAACCCGAATCCCCCCGGCGGCGGTTCCCCGGCCCCGAGGTTGCTCGTGAGGATGATCACCGACTGCTTGAAATTGAACGTCTCTCCTTCGGGCGTCGACAGCCGTCCGGCGTCGAAGAGCTGGAGGAGGATGTCGAAGACCACCGGATGGGCCTTCTCGATCTCGTCGAGAAGGATCACGGAAAACGGCTGCTGCCGGACCCGCGCAAGGAGCCCCTTGCCGTCGTCGGGCCTGCCGAGGAGCAGCGTGGCGCCGTCGGCCCGGGCATATTCCGACATGTCGAGGCGGAGCAGCCGATCGGTGCTGCCGAAGACGAACTCCGCCAGCGCCCGGGCAAGCTCCGTCTTCCCCACACCAGTCGGCCCCACGAAAAGGAGCACGCCGGCGGGCCGAGCCGGATCGACGAGCCCCGCCTTGATCATCGCCACGAGGTCGACGATCGCTTCGATCGCCCGCGACTGCCCGACGAGGCGGCTCTCGAAAAAACGGCGGACGTCAGCGGCCGGCAGGGCCACCGCATCGTCGAGGAGGGCGCGGGGAGCGCCGGTGAGTTGGCACAGCGCCCCGATCACCGCGGCCGGCGGGATCGTCACCCGCGGCGCCGGCACGGTCTTGCCGTCCGCGGAGGTGCCCTCGCCACCCCCCTGCGGCGCGGTTCCGGCCTCCGGCGCCGATCCTTTGCGGGCGACGTTCGACTGCTTCTGCTTCCCGTCAAAGCCGGGCGGCAGGAGGGCCCCGAGAACACGATCCTCGAGGACCCCGTCGATGAGCCGGATCGCCCCGGCCGGCGGGCTCGTGGAGGGGAAGTAGGCCTGACCGAGCGCGACGCAGCGTTCCACCGCCTCGGGGGCGAAGTTCAAGGCGACGCCCCGGCGCGTGCCGGCGTGGTGGGCGCGCGCGTGGGCCACGTGGCGGATCGTCTCCGCTGCGGCTTTCGGGCTCTGTGGCTCGATGGGGATCGTGTCGAAGAGGCGGGCCACCGATGGACTCGCGGCGACGAGCGCCGCGTGGACCTCGGGCGTCGCCTCGCCGAAGAGGAGCACCCGGCCCCGTTCGAGCGCGGGGGCCATGAACGATCCGATGTTGTCCTCCGTCTGCATCGTCCGACCGGTCGTGAACAGGTGTCCGGCGTCACCGAGCCAGATTCCGATCCGCATCCGCCGTTGGGCCACCGTCAGGAGTCCCTTGATCTTTTCCTGCCACTGCCCGAAGTAGACCTGCCCGGCGACGAGCATGCCGGTCGTCGTCTCGACGAAGCGCCAGGCATTCTCGTCGCGCGACGCGAGGAGGTACGTGGCCTGGCGGAGGATCGCCGTCTTCCCTACGCCGGGTGGACCGACGAGGAGAAACGATCGCCCCACGCGCTCGATCTGGTCGACGACCCGGCCGATCTCGGCATCCCGCTCGTAGACAGGCTCGGGCAGCCGCTGCCCGGTGGCCACTTCACCGAAGGGGCGGAGGGTTTTGGTCCGGCGATCGTCCTCCCCGACGTCGGGCTCGTCGTCCGGTGCTCTCGATCGCTTCCGTCGCGGTCCTTCGACCATCACTCCCCCCGCTCTCCGTCGGCCTGCTTTCCCGTGGACTCTCCCCGCGGCGGAGATCGTACGCGATCGACGGCGGTCGTTGCGAACGGTGCGGGGCGAGCCGTACGATGGCCGCGAGTGCGTTTTCTTTTTTGGAGGGCATTTCCATGGTCTTTTCGCTCGAGTCGCCGCGCCATCAGGCGACCACGCTCGCCGCCGTAGCCGCGTCGCTCCTCGCTTGCCTCCCCTCGGGCATCGCCGCGGGCCAGACGCCGGGCCAAGCCGATCCCTTCGTCGCGGCCGCCGAGCATGCCGAGGGGATCCTCGGAAAGGCGACCTGGCAGCCGATCTTCAATGGCCGCGATCTCACCGGCTGGCGTGGCGACACCGCCGGCTACTCCGTCGAGGATGGCGTCCTCGTCTGCAAGAAGGGGGGCAAGACGCTGGAAACGGAATCCGAGTACGGCGACTTCGCGCTGACGTTTGAGTTTCGTCTCGAGGCCAGCGGCAACAACGGCATCGGGATCCGGGTGCCACAAGGTGGCTACCCGTCGCGCGACGGCCTCGAGATCCAGATCCTCGACCACGACGGCCCGCTCTACGGGCAGGACGCAGAGATTCCCGGCGCCGGCAAACAGCATCTCACCTGGCTCAAGCCCTGGCAGGTGCACGGCTCCGTCTATGGGATCGCCCCGGCGCGCACCGGCGCCTCGAAGCCGGTCGGCGAATGGAACACCGAAACGATCATCGCCATCGAGGATCATGTGATCGTGATCCTCAACGGCACCGTGATCGTCGATGCCTTCCTTGACGACATGTCGGTCATCGACGGCTCCCCCCATCCCGGCAAAGCCAACCGGCGCGGCCACATCGTTCTCGCCGGCCACGATGACCGGGTCGAGTTTCGCACGTTGAAGGTCGCCGACTATTCCCCTGCCCCTCCGAGCCTCCGCGCCGCCCGGGACAACGTTCCTCCCTCCGGCTTCGAGGCGCTCTTCAACGGCCGCGACCTTTCCGGCTGGAAGGGGCTCAGCCACGGCGATGCCAATGCCCGCCGCGCGCTCGCAGGCGCTGCGAAAGAAGAGGCCCAGGCCAAGGCCGACACCACGATGAAGGCCCACTGGAGCGTCGTCGACGGCATCCTCCACTACGACGGGAAGGGGGACAGCCTCTGTACGGCGAAGGACCACGGCGACTTCGAGTTGCTCGTCGACTGGAAGATCCCCCCGGGGGCCGATTCCGGGATCTATCTCCGCGGCACGCCGCAGATCCAGATCTGGGATCCGTGGGATCCGCGCGTCGAGCCGGGGAAGCCTGCCCCCTCCACGCCGCAGGAGTGGGTGGCCCAGTTCTCCAACGGCCGCAATCTCGGCTCAGGTGGCCTGTGGAACAACCGGCAGTGGCGCAACATGCCGCTGGCGCTCGCCGACCGAAAGCCGGGCGAATGGAACACGTTCCTCATCCGGATGGTGGGGGAGAAGGTGTCGGTGTGGCTCAACGACACCCTCGTCGTCGACCGGGTCAAGCTCGAAGACTACTGGTCGAAGGGGACGAAACCCCTTCCCCGCGCCGATCAAATCGAGCTCCAACACCACGGCAGCGAGCTCTTCTTCAAGAACATCTTCCTCCGCGAACTCCCCTGGTGAGCGACCGGGCGAGGCCGCCGTGGGTGTCACGGCGCAGGCAGACGAGTCATGAGGAGCACTCCATTGACCGATCGGTCCCCCCCGGTCTCCCCCACTCCCATCCACCAGCGGCAGTGGCTCGTCGGCGGGAAGCTGCGGCGCTGGGACGGGCCGGTGCGCGAGGTCTTTTCGCCCGTGCTCACCGGCGGAGTGCCGACGGCGCTCGGCTCCTTCCCGCTCCTCGGTGAGCCCGAGGCCCACGAGGCGCTGTCGGCCGCCGCGGTCGCCTGGGGGAAGGGGCGCGGCGTCTGGCCGACGATGACGGTGGCGGCACGGATCGGCTGCGTGGAGCGGTTTCTCAGCCTGATGATCGCCGTCCGCGAGCGCGTCGTCGAGACGCTTGCTTGGGAGATCGGCAAGAGCCGCCCCGACAGCGAGAAGGAGTTCGACCGCACCGTCGCCTATGTCCGCGACACGCTCGCGGCGGTCAAGGAGCTCGACCGGGCCGGGTCACGCTTCCAGCAGGTGGACGGGATCGTGGCCCAAGTGCGCCGCGCCCCCTTGGGGGTCACGCTCTGCATGGGCCCCTTCAACTACCCCCTCAACGAGACCTTCACGACGCTCATCCCCGCGCTCGTCATGGGGAATCCGGTGATCGTCAAGCCGGCGAAGTACGGCGTCCTCCTTCTCGAGCCGCTCCTCGCACCCTTCGCCGAGGCGTTTCCCTCCGGCGTCGTCAACACGATCTACGGCCAGGGGAAGACGGTCGTGTCGCCACTGGTCGCCTCCGGCGGCATCGACGTTCTTGCCTTCATCGGCACGAGCCGGGCCGCCGATACGATCCGCCGCGATCATCCCAAGCCCCATCGGATGCGCTGCGTGCTGGGCCTGGAGGCAAAGAACGTCGCCATCGTCACCCCGTCGGCCGAGCTCGACGCGGCCGTCCGCGAGTGCCTGGCCGGGAGCCTCGCCTTCAACGGCCAGCGCTGCACGGCGCTCAAGCTCCTCGCCGTTGCCCGTCCCGTGTTCGCTCGCTTCACGGAGGCGCTTGCCGCCGCTGTCGACCGGCTCGTCGTCGGTTCCCCTTGGACCAAGGGCGTCGGCGTCACACCATTGCCGGAGCCCGATGCCCCGGAGCGGATGGCGGCGCTCGTCGCCGATGCGGTCGCGAAGGGGGCGCGGGTCCTCAACACCCGGGCCGGGAGGATCGATGCCACGACGTTCTTCCCGGCGGTGGTCGGGCCGGTCGCGCCGGGGATGCGGCTGTGGCACGAGGAGCAGTTCGGGCCGGTCGTGCCGATCGCGGTCTGGGACGACATCGAGGAGCCCCTCCGGTGGGTCCGCGATGCCGATCATGGCCAGCAGGCGTCGATCTTCTCACGCGATTCCGAAGAGGTGGCGGTGCTCATCGACGGCCTGGCGAATCAGGTCTGCCGGGTGAACCTCAACAGCCAGTGCCAGCGGGGCCCGGACGTCTTTCCGTTCACCGGACGGAAGGACAGCGCCGAGGGGACGCTCTCGGTGAGCGATGCCCTACGGGCGTTTTCAATCCGGAGCATGGCGGGAGCGAAGGACACGCCGGAAAACCGGGCGATCCTCGGCGATATCGTCCTCTCCCACCGCTCGTCGTTTCTCTCCACCGACTGGCTGTTTTGAAGCCGATCCGGTGACCCGCAGCCCCCCGCGTTGCCTGGACGGCTCCCCCGTCCGGCTTCGTGGCGGTTACGAAAACGCCCGCCGTACGGTGTTCCTGATGTGGGATCGCGGCTTCACACGCGGCTCCTGCCGGCTGGTCGCTCCGCGTGGGCGGTCTAGAGTTTCCTTGCATCCTGGGGCCGCCCGCTTCATCGGGCGGGCAGTGCGATGACCATCGCCGAACTTTTCCCGGTCCTCCAGATGGCGATCGCTCCGGCGACGCTCGTGTCGGGGGTCGGCCTGTTGCTGCTGTGCATGTCGCAGCGGTTTGCCACGGTCGTCGATCGGGCCCGGAGCATCGCTCTTTCGGCCTCGACCCTTTCCGGTTCAGGCCGCGCCGATGCCCGCCGGCAACTCTACGTGCTCTCCCAGCGGGCCCGGTTCCTCCGGGGGAGTGTCGGGACGGCGGCGGGGAGCGTGTTGCTCGCCGTGCTTCTCATGGTCGTGCTCGTGGCCGGGTCGGTCGCGAAAGTGGACGTCGCGGCGGCGGCGATCGGCCTCCTCATCGCCTGCCTCCTCTCCCTCCTGCTCTCGCTCGGGCTCTTCCTCCTCGACGTCAATCTTTCGCTCAATGCCCTCTGGATTGAACTGCCCCGCGGGTTTGCTCTCCCCGAGGAGCGGCCCGTCATCCGCCCCCGCCGCCGCCCCGTCCGGCTCCCGCTCAACGTCTGACGCCGCGGCCTTAACGGCGGGAGACGGCTCCGGATTCCTTGCAGTCAGGGCGGATCTTCCGGAGGATACGTCAGGGCGTTGTCTGCGTGACGATGCCGGACGTGTCGGGCGGGCCGGGCGGGGCCCCTCTCCGGGAGTTGATCGCATGGCTTCTTTCGGCAGGCGTTGGTTTTTCCTTCCCTTCCTCGCATGGACTTCCATCGGCCTCGTCAGCCTGGCCGCCGAGCCGTTGGAGCGAACCGGCGCCGAGACGGGCACTGCCGAAAAGATTTACGTCGGTGGCACGATCCTCACGGTGGACGACTCCCAGCCCCGCGCTGAAGCGGTGGCGGTAGCCAAGGGGCGGATCGTGGCGGTTGGCACCCGGGCCGATGTCCTCGCCCGCCGCGGCGAGACGACAGAAGTTGTCGACCTCGCTGGCCGCACGCTCGTGCCCGGTTTCATCGATGGCCACAGCCATTTCTTTTCTCTCATCGACGTGCAGACACAGGCCCTGTGCGCCTCGCCTCCGGCAGGCCCCTGCCGGAGCGTGGCCGACGTGATCGCGGCCCTCGAGCAGACAAAAAAGCGCCGCAAGATCGGCCCGGGGGAGTTCGTGATGGGTTTCGGGTGTGACCCCGATCTCCTCGCGGAAAAGCGTTTTCCGACGAAGGCCGAGCTCGATCGGGCTTTCCCCGACAATCCCGTCTTCATCGTCCATGTCTCGGGGCATGGGGCGAAGCTCAATTCGAAGGCCCTGGCGGCCTACGACGTCACCGCCGCCACTCCCACGCCCGTCGGCGGGGTCATCGGCCGTGAGGCCGGAACCCAACAACCCGACGGCCTGCTCTTCGAGACGGCCTTCATGCCGATCTTCGCCAAACTCCCCTCCCCCGGCGACGACGAGCTCTTGGCGATCCTCGAGTCGGGCCAGGATCTCTACCTCCGTGCCGGGATCACGACGGCCCAGGAGGGGGCGACGATGAAGCACCAGCTCGATCTCCTCCGCGTCTTCGCCGACCGCGGCGGCCTGAAGCTCGACCTCGTCGCGCTCCCCTTCATCACCGAGATCGACGCAGTCTTCGCCGGCAAGCCGCCGGCCAACGAGCCCGACTACCGCAACCGCCTCCGCATCGGCGGCGTGAAGATCGTCACCGACGGCTCGCCGCAGGGAAAGACGGCCGCCTTCACCACCCCCTACCTCACCGACGGCCCCGCGGGGCAGAAGGGCTGGCGTGGAGAGCTCTCCTTTCCCCAAGCGCAGATCAACGACTGGGTGAAGCAGGTCTACGACGGCGGCGCCACGCTCTTCGTCCACTGCAACGGCGACGCGGCGATCGACAGCCTCCTCGAGGCCCATCGCTTCGCGTCGGCAGGCGACCCGACGAAGCCACGGGGCACCGTCGGCATCCATTCCCAGTTCATCCGCCGCGACCAGTTGGAGAAGTATGCCGCCTGGCACATCACCCCCTCCTTCTTCACCCTCCACTGCTTCTATTTCGGCGACACGCACGTCGCCAACCGTGGCGCGGAGCAGGCGGCGCCAATAAGCCCGATGAAGTCGGCCCTCGCCCTCGGCCTCCATCCGGCGAATCACACCGACTTCAATGTCTCGCCGCTCGATCAGCTGTTCACGATCCACACGGCGGTGAACCGGCAGACGCGCTCAGGCGTGATCCTCGGCGAAGCCGAGCGGATCGGGCCGCTCGAGGCGCTCCGCGCGATCACACTCGACGGCGCCCGGATGTACGGCGAGGAGAACCAAAAAGGCTCGATCGAGCCAGGCAAGCTCGCCGACCTCGTCATCCTCTCGGCCGACCCGACGGCGGTGCCCGCGACCGAGATCGAGACCATCGAGGTGCTCGAGACGATCAAAGAGGGGAAGACGGTCTTTAAGAAGTGAGGTGGGTCACGAAAGGGCGAACGCCAGCAGAGGGTTGACGTCACCTTCATCAGCGGCGCGAAGTGCCTCAATGTAACGCCGACGAGTGTCCGCCGGCTCGATGAGACTGCCGCTGCCCCAGGAAAATCTCGGCCGACCGAGCCGAACGGCCAGCAGATCGGCGGCGAGTCGCCCATGGCGGCCATTGCCATTCGGGAAAGGGTGGATGAGCACGAGCCGATGGTGGAAACGGACGGCGATTTCATCTGCCGGGAACGTCTCGTGTTCGACCCAGAAGCGGGCATTTTCCATGAGTGCCCGGAGTTGGGGCCGGATCTGATGGAAGGCGACGCCGATGTTGCGATCGCTGTCGCGGATCGTTCCAGCCCAGCGCCAGACGCGTCCCAGCATCCGCTTGTGCAAAGCAACGAGAAACCGCTCGGCAAGGACATCCCGTCGCCGTGCAAAGGCCCAAGCAGCAGCGTCGGTGATATTCTCCTGCTCGGCCTCGTTGAGTTCGGCTCTTGTGGCGACATGGGGAAGGAGCAACTGCCGCCGTTCGTCCGGCTCGAGGCGCGTCTCGTCCGGATGCTCGGGATCAAGGAGAGGATCCTTCATGGCTCGTCCCAAAGCCGGCTCCCCTGTTCCAGCAGCGCCTCCGCAAGCCGCCTTGCCTCAGCCGTCCGTTCCTTGGTGGAAATGCCCTGTCCCTCAAGATCCATCGAGTGCGAGACGGCTGCGACGTGGATCTCCGCGAGCGACATAGCCCGTTGTCGGACCGTTGCATCGAGCGATCGGCGCGGGACGAACATGTAGACCAGTTCGCAATTCATCGCCTCGGCCGCCCGACGGAGTGTGTTGAGTGAGGCGGTGCCCGCCACTTCCGATTTCTCCAGAGCGACGACGGAAGGCTGCCGAACGCCAATGCGGGTGGCGAGTTGCCGCGTCGTCATGCCGAGCGCCGAGCGAATTGCCGCCACCCAGCCACCGGCAGGCCGCGAAGGCAGACTGCCGGTGCTCGTCCGCTCAAACGCCGCATCAAGTTGTTTTCGGGCAAGCGTGGCCCGACGGGATTGCACGGTCATGGAACGCCCCTTTCGATAGCCCACAGCATATCACAAACGGCGATCTCGAAAGCCCACAGGCTATCAAACATCGCCGGCGCCGGGCGGGCGGGGGTTGGTCCAGGTTTCGTCGGTGAGCCAGGGCCACTGAAGGGTGGCGAGGAGGGTCCCGAAGGCGATCGCGCCGACGATGCCGACGACCCCGGCCACCACCGGCGGGCACTGTTCGACG
>CAJBCV010000464.1 GCA_903951635.1 uncultured Planctomycetaceae bacterium | reverse complement strand
TCCCCAGCGACTCTGGCCCGCGGCTGAGCCCATCCCCGGCACCGTTATGGAAGAGGGGGTGCTCACCAACCGGTATTACCCGAGCCCGGAGATGCATACGCTCGCCGCGGCGAAGCTGGCCGAGGCGTGCCGTTCGATCCTTCCCTCGGCGCGATGACCCCCTGGGGCGAGCGGGCGACTCAAACGCCGGACAACGGGCGGGAGATCACCCGGAGGGGTGATCTGGCCCCTCGGGAAATCGGCGCCGCGCTGCCCTCATGTGCAAGCCTGTGGAACAAGCGGGGGTGAATATGGTGGACTAGGTCCTTGAGGCGATCCCCCTGGTGCTACAGCGCCCCGGCCTGTGTGGTGTGCATGCGCGATCCGATCCCTTCCCATGCCAAACGCGACGATCCACGGCGGGGGCGGATCGTGTTTCTCACCTCCTGCCCGCTTCTGTGGGGGGGGAGCGAGGAACTGTGGAGCGGCGCGGCGCTGGCCCTCGAACGCCGGGGCTTCCACGTCCGCGCGGCCCGCAGCCGCCCCTGGCCGTGGGGCTCGCTTCACCCGCGATGGGAGGCCCTGCGGCGGGCAGGAATCAGCCTCGGCGGCTTCCGGGTCGGCGGGCTCGAGGAGGCGGCCCCCGATGCGGTCTACCGGTTTCTTCCGCGCTTCGCGGGCCCGGCCTTCCACGCCCGCAACCTCTGGTTGTCGCTCAAGCTGCGTCGCTGCCGCGCTGACTTCGCGGTCGTGTCGCAGGGGGGCTCCTACGACGGCATCTGCCCGGTCAACCTCCCCGACATCTGCCGGGCGGCGCGGGTGCCCTATGTGATCATCTGCCAGAAGTCGGCGGAGACCGAGTGGCCCTTCGACACGCTCCGCGGGGTCTATCGCCGCGCCTACGAAGGAGCCAGGCGGGTCTACTTCGTGTCCGAACACAACCGGCGGATCACCGAGCAACAGCTCGGCCAAGGAATCGACCGGGCCGAGGTGGTCCGTAACCCCACGCTCGTGAACACCTCCGAGCCGCTCCCCTGGCCGGCCTCCGCCGACGGTCGGCTTCGTCTGGCCTGCGTCGGGCGGATGTGGCCGATGGAGAAGGGGCAGGACGTCCTCCTCAACGTTCTCGCCCGCGACGCTTGGCGCGGCCGTGCCCTCGACGTCGATTTTTACGGCGAGGGGCCGATGGAGCAGGGGCTTCGCGATCTCGCCCGATACCTCCGCCTTTCGAACGTCCGTTTCCACGGGCAGGTTTCCGACATCACCGCCGTCTGGCGGGATCACCATGCCCTCGTCCTTCCGTCGCGGGCCGAGGGGTTGGCGCTGGCGCAGGTCGAGGCGATGCAGTGCGGCCGAGTGCCGATCGTGGCCGCGGCCGGAGGGGCGCGGGAACTCGTCGACGACGGCGTGGAGGGCTTCGTCGCCGGGGCGGCCACCGAGCACGACTTCGACGCCGCGCTCGAGCGTGCGTGGCAGCGTCGGCACGAATGGGAGGCGATCGGCAAACGCGCGGCGGATCGCGTTGGCAGGGACGTGCCTGCCGATGCGTGCGCCGCGTTCGCTGACCGCCTCGAGCAGTTGTGTGGGGAGATCAG
>CAJBCV010000463.1 GCA_903951635.1 uncultured Planctomycetaceae bacterium | reverse complement strand
GATCCGCACCTACGAACTCGCGGCCCGGATGCAGCTGGCGGCTCCGGAAGCGCTGTCGCTGGCCGACGAGCCGGAGCATGTCCTGCGGATGTACGGCGTGGAGCCGGGCAAGACCGACTGGCCGACCGAGATCAATACACCTGAGGAAACCCACCACTTCGGCCTCAAGTGCCTCACCGCCCGCCGCCTCCTCGAGCGCGGCGTCCGCTTCGTGCAGGTCTGGAGCGGCAACGACAACGGCTTCCCGCGGCGCAACTGGGATTCCCACGAGGACGTCGAGCGCGATCACGGGCCGCTGGCCCGCGGCATGGCCCACGGCGCCGCCGCCCTCATCAAGGATCTCGACCAGCGTGGCATGCTCGACGACACGCTCGTCCTCTGGACGACCGAGTTCGGGCGGATGCCGAGCTCACAAGGGGGCCGGGGACGCGACCACAATCCCTTTGTGTTCACCAACTGGCTCTGCGGCGCAGGGGTCCGCGGCGGCGTGACACACGGCGAGAGCGACCAATGGGGCTACAAGCCGCTCGATCGGTCGAATCCCACGACCGTTCACGACGTTCACGCCACGGTCCTGCGGCTCCTCGGCCTCGAGCACACGAAGCTCACCTGGCGGCACAACGGCGTTGACCGCCGTCTCACCGACGTCCACGGCCACGTCCTCACGCCGATCCTGTCGTGAAGCGCAGAGAGCCGGCCAGGCTCACTTCACCGGCGTCGATTCGCGCTTGCTGTGGCCACGCGTCTGGGCGAAGAGCCAATCCCACAGCCCCGGATCGGCGTAGGTCTCGGTCCAGGAATCGTGCCCCGCCTCTGGGTAAACCGTGAACTTCGGCTCGCCCCCCTTCTCTTTGATCGCATCGACGATTGCCTGCGACGACGCGAGCGGGACGACGAAGTCCTTGGCGCCGTGGAAGGCCCAGGTCGGGATGCCGAGGAGTCTGTCGGCCTGGGAAGGATTCGCACCGCCGCAGATCGGCACGATCGCGGCGAAACGATCGGGCTTCGCCGCCGCCAGCGCCCAGGTCCCGAAGCCCCCCATCGACAGCCCGGTCAGCCAGATTCGATCCTCGTCCACCCGGTACTCCCGGCAGATCTCATCGACGAGCGCCGCGAGCACGTCGGGATTCCAGCCTCGGCCGGGGCTCTGCGGCGAGACCACGATGCAGGGGAAGGCGCGATCGCCGGCGGCAATCAGCTTCGGCGGCCCATGGGCTTTGACCTTCTCGAGATCATCCCCCGACTCCCCGGCCCCGTGAAGGAAGACGAGGAGCGGCCAGCGTTCTGCCCCCGTCTGGTAACCCTCCGGCAGGGCGAGAAGATACTTGAGCCGGGCCGTGACCGTGATCTCCCCCTCGAAGATCTTCTCTTCCTGCACCGTCCCGGCCGAACCGGGCTCGACGCCGCGACTCATCGACGGCATGACCGCCATCACCGCAAGGACAAGAAGAGTCGCTCGCCCCATCGATGAGCCCCTGTCGGTAAGAACCGTGCCGTAAATTGTCACTGGATCGCAGGGGCCGGAGCTGGGGCCTCGGCCGGCACGGCAGCCGCGGGAACGATTTTGGCGAGGCTGTCCACGCCGCCGGAGAGGGCCGCGAGGTAATCGGCGACGACGTTCATCGCCTCCTCGAAGTAGAAGTCTCGCTTCACGATCGGCCGCTGCGGATCGGCCTGCTCATCGAGTTTCTTCTCCTCGTCGTCGGCGGCCCTGCCTTCGTTCCACTGCTTGGCAAACTCATCCTCGCGGAGCGAGACGGTCTTCTCGCTCTTGCGCCGCTTGTACTGCTCGATGTCGCGAGCGACCTTTTCGAAGTCGCCACTGGCCGCCACGCGCTGCCCGGAACGGTCGCGGAGCGTGGAGAGCATGGCCGGGGGAACACGCCCACTCGGCTGGAAGTTGGCCGGGGGCACCTTGTCGAATTCGATGGCATGATCGAGATCCCCCTCACCGACGGGAAGGTGGGTGGTGACGCTCGGCAGTTCGACGTCGCTCTTCACCCCCTCGAGCTGCGTCGAGAGGCCGCCGGGGCGGTAGAACTGCTGCATCGTGATCTTGATCGCGCCCAGCGAGGGGGCGTTGGGGAGCCGCTGGAAGAGCTGCCGACCGAGGTCGATGAGGCTCTGCACCGTCCCCTTGCCGTGCGTGGCATTGTCACCGATGACGAGCCCCCGGCCGTAGTCCTGGATCGCCCCGGCGACGATCTCGCTGGCGCTGGCGCTGAACTTGTTGGTGAGGACGACCAGCGGCCCGTCCCACGACACCCCGGCGTCGACGTCGTCATACTGCTGGACCCGCTTCTCGGCATCCTTGACCTGGACGACCGGTCCCTTGTCAATGAACAGGCCCGTCAGAGAGATCGCCTCGGGGAGCGATCCGCCGCCGTTGTTGCGGAGGTCGAGGCAGATGCAATCGACCCCCTTCGTGCGGAAGTCGTCGATCAGACGCTTCGTGTCGCGCGTGCTGCTCTTGTAATCGGCCTGCCCCTGCCGGGCGCCGGCCATGTCCATGTAGAAGCTCGGCAGATTGATGTAGCCGATCCGCCAGGGGGTGCCATCGGGCTTGCGGCCGGTCTCGATGAGCTCGCCGCGGGCCTCGCTGTCCTTGAGTTCGATCTTCGCCCGGGTGATGTCGTATTCCTTCGGCGCCGTCTGGCCGACGGGGATGACCTTGAGGCGGACGATCGTTCCCCGCTTGCCGCGGATGAGCTTCACCACCTCGTTGAGGTTCATGTC
>CAJBCV010000462.1 GCA_903951635.1 uncultured Planctomycetaceae bacterium | reverse complement strand
CTCGCTGTCCTTGAGTTCGATCTTCGCCCGGGTGATGTCGTATTCCTTCGGCGCCGTCTGGCCGACGGGGATGACCTTGAGGCGGACGATCGTTCCCCGCTTGCCGCGGATGAGCTTCACCACCTCGTTGAGGTTCATGTCAACGACGTCGACGATGTCCCCCTCCGTCCCCTGCCCGACGCCAATGACGCGGTCTTTCTTCGTGAGCCGGCCGTCCCGATCGGCGGCGCCGCCGGGCACGATCTCCGCCACGGTGGTGTAGCCATCCTCGCTCTTGAGGGAGGCGCCGATGCCGTCGAGCTGGAGCCGCATACCGATCTCGAAGTTTTCGAGGGTGCCGGGGGACATGAAGCTCGTATGCGGGTCGAGGGAGCTGGTGAGGCTCGTGAGATACGACTCGAGGAGCTCGTCGGCCGTCATCTTGTGCATCCGCTTGGCGAAGCTGCGGTAGCGGCGCGTGAGCTTGTCCTTGGCCTCCTCGAGGGGCGTCTTCTCCATCTTCTGGATGAGGAGGTCGTACTTGATCCGCTTCCGCCAGTTGTCGACGGCCTCGGCCTCGCTCTGGGCCCATTTCGTCTCGTCGCGGTCGACGACGATCGACTCGTCCTGGGTGAAATCGATCGGCTCGGAGAGGAACTTCTCGACCAGCGGCACGCGCGAGTCGACCCGCTCGAGAAATCGCTTGAAGACCTCGTAAGCGAAGGAAACGTCCCCCCGCTTGACGAGGTCGTCGAGCATCTCCCGTTTTTGCACGAAGCCGTCGACGTCGCTCTGGAGAAAGTAGATCTTCATCGGGTCGAGAGCCTCGAGGAAGATCCCGAACCAGCGGCGGGCGATCTCGTCGTCGATCGGGTGGTGAGTGAAGTGCTCGCGCTCGATGTAGCTCTTCACGGCCAGCGTGATCTGGCGGTCGTTCGGCCCCGGCTTGGAAGCCGCGGCGGCCGCGGCGCCCGGAGCCGGGTCTTGGGCGAGGAGCCGCCCGACGGGGAGGAGAGCCAACGCAACCAGCAGCCACCTGCCGAGCACCGTCGAGGCCGCCCGTCCGCGGCAAACCGCTGCCGTCCGTCCATTCCGCCGACCTTCGGACGTATCGATGACCGTCGTGTCCACGCGTGGCTCCTTCACGTTGCGTTTCCTCTGACCCGATCGCGCATTGTGACAGGTTCCTTCTTCCCTGACGAGGGAAAAACGCCCCCCTCTTTCGCCACCGGCCGGCGCCGGCCCCCAGCCCGTGTGGAGAAGGGGAAATCGCTTCTCCAAGCCCGATTCACTCCTTGCGCGCCCTCAGGCCCGGGGAAGAGGCATCGGCTCGAGAGCCTCGACGGCCCGCTTCACCAACGCCCGCGCCACCTCCGGCTCGGCGCCGAGGCGGGGGACGACGACCCATTCGATCGACGGATGGCGGGATCTTGCCAGCTCCACCGCCTCGCGGACCTGTTCCTCGACCCGGCCACGGAAGAGGAGATGCGGCTGGACGAGGACTCGGCCCGGGACGACTCCGGAGCGCGAGGGATCGACGATCGCTTCGAGCGCCTCCTCGACCGTCGGTCGCGCGGCAGCGACGAATCCCACCCCGATCCTCCCCGGGCCAGGCGGGATCGGCGCCGCCGTACACGCCGCTGGGGAGAGCCCGCGGCCGCAAATCGCCGCCGGCTCTCCCGGGCGGCAGAGGGGAGCGGCGGCGCAGGCTCGCGTCGCCTCGAGGAACGTGCCCAGCTGCGCCGCGGCGGCGGGGTCGCTCGCCCCCCGGCCGACGAACACGAGCGCCTCGGCCGCGGGATCGAGGGACGGCAGGGCGTGCCGCGTCTCCTCGCGCCGGCGCCGCGACAGGCGGACAAGCTCGGGATGATGCCCAAGGGGGGCGGCTTGAACCACCTCCACGGTGATCCGCAATTCAGACGCCGCCGCGGCGAGCGCCTCAGGCAGGTCGCGCCGGGCATGGCCGGCGGTGAAGAGCAACAGCGGTGCCGCCACGATCCGCTCGGCGCCCCGCGCCACCAGTCGCGCGAGCGCCTCGCCGACCGACGGGCCGATGACTTCGAGAAACCCCAGTTCCACGGCGCCGCCCGGGCATGCCTCAACGACCTGCCCGACGAGGGTCCGGGTCTCGGCCTCGCCGACGCGATCGGCCGTGCCATGCCCCACGACGAGCAGACCACAGCCCTGCGGAAGTCCTGCCTGGGCCATCACGTTCCTCCTCCGAGCGTGGCGGTCACGCTCCGCCCTGCGGGGGCCGATCGACGACCGTCGTCCGGCGGACGAGGGCCAGCACGCCGAGGAGCGTGCCCACCGCCACCGCGTAGGGAAGCACCCGCGACGGATGGAGCGTGAACAGCACCGAACCGCAGAACGGCCCGAGGATCCGACCCAACGATGCGAACGACTGATTGACGCCCAGAACCTCCCCTTGCGCCGACGGATCGGCCCGCCGCGAAATGAGCGAGGAAACCGAAGGATTGACGAACGCAAAACCCCACACCGACAGCCCCGCGGCGGCATAAAACAAGCCACGCACCCACGATGACGACATCCCCTCGCCACCGGACTTCGCGTGGACGATGGCCGCCACGGCTCCGACGGCCGCCAGGCCGACCGCCATCAGCAGCAGACCGATGGTGAGCAGCCGGGTCTCCGAAATCCGCTTGGCGAGCGGACGGTAGCTGCCGCCGGCGAGCATGAGAACGAGTCCGATGCCGGCGAAGACGAGGAAGTTGTCGTCGTCGGACATCCCGAAGGCCTCCTCGGTGAGCCGGGCGAGCGTGGCCTCGAAGTTGGCAAACGAAAAGATCGAGAGGAAGTAGATGAGCACCAGCGCCCCGACCGCCGGGATCGCGAGGACGCGGGCCGAGCGGCTGACACTGAAAAAATCCTTGGCGGCACGATTCGCCGGATCGCGTGTCTCCCGAAAGACGAAGAACGCGAACAGGAAGGCCACCGCGGAGAGGGCCGAGGCGAGGGCCCCGACCGCCCAGGGGCGATCGTTGAAGAGTTTCATGCCGAAGTAGGCGATCAGCGGTCCGAGCGTGAAGCCGGCGCCGAAGGCGATCCCGATCAGAGCCATGCCGCGGGAGCGGTTCTGCGGGGTGGTGCAATCGGCGATCACCGCCGCCGCCGTCCCCACGCTCGCCCCGGCGATCCCGGCGCCGATCCGGGCGAGCATCATCAGCCCGATCGCCAGTGCCGCACGCTCCGGCGGGATGGTCACGGCGAAGCCGTAGAGGGCATAGAAGACGACCGAGCCGGCGAGGCTGAGGAGCAGCATCGGACGGCGGCCGACGCGGTCGGACCAGCGCCCCCAGATCGGACTGAAGACGAACTGCATCAGCGAGAACACCGAGAACAGGAGGCCGATCATCGCCCCGGAAGCCAACGGAGAGAGATGCAGCGCCTCGAGGTAGGGCCCGGCCTGTCGCGGCATGACGGGAAGGACGATCCCGAACCCGAGCAGATCGATGAACACCGTGAGAAAGATCACGAGCAGGGCGCCGCGCGGCGGCCCGGTGCGGGGCGCCGCGACGGCGGCCGAGGCGGCGGTGGATGGATCGACGGAGTCCTTCATGCAGATTCCCGGAGTGACGAGGCGAGGACGGGGGACGGAGCCCTTGTCCGCCGGGATCGCGTAGACTCCCGACCATGGACGCCACCCAGGGTATCGACCGCCGCGCAGCACCGCCACCGGATGTGCCGGGCGTCGGCGAGGTGACGGCCCGGATCAAGGACTGCCTCGAGGGGCGGTTTGCCGACATCTGGGTGGCGGGGGAGGTCACGAACCTCACCCGCGCCGCCTCGGGGCATGTCTACCTCGCCCTCAAGGACGACACCGCGATCCTCCGTGGCGTCGTCTGGCGGGGCGCGCTCCCCCTCCTGGCCATCGAACCGGAAGACGGCCTTGAGGTGGTCTGCCACGGCCGCGTCGAGGTCTATCCACCGCGGGGCACGTATCAGCTGACGATCGACCGGATGCATGCGGTCGGAACCGGGGCTCTCGAGGCGAAGCTTCGCCGGCTCCATGCAACCCTCGAGGCGGAGGGATTGTTTTCGCCCCAGCGCAAGCGCCCGCTCCCCCCCTTTCCCGGCCGGATCGCCGTCGTCACCAGCCCCGCTGGGGCGGCCCTCCACGACTTCCTCCAGACGCTCCGCGGCCGCTGGCCGGCGGCGGAAGTGATCGTCGTGCCCACGCGCGTCCAGGGGGCCGGTGCCGCCGTCGAGGTGGCGAGGGCTCTTGAGCGCGCGGCCCGTCTCGTGCCGGCGGTCGACGTGATCGCCGTGGTGCGGGGGGGCGGAAGCCTCGAGGATCTGTGGGCCTTCAACGAGGAGCCCTTGGTGCGGGCGGTGGCCGCGAGCCCGATCCCGGTCGTGGCCGGGGTGGGGCACGAGATCGACGTCACGCTCGCCGATCTCGCCGCCGACGTCCGGGCGCTGACGCCGACCGACGCCGCGGTGCGAATCTCCCCCGACCGGCGGCAACTTCTCGCCGCGGTCGCTGCGTTCGATCAACGGCTCCACGCCGGCCTCCTCCGCCGCACGGCCACGGCGCGGGAGTGGCTCGAGCGCCTCGCCGGCGCGCGGATGCTCGTCGATCCTTCCTGGATCCTCAGCGACCGCCGATCGATCCTCGACACCCATGATGCCCGACTGAAGCGTCTGGTGGCCGGGGCCATCGAACGGGCGCGGGAGCGATTGGCCGCGGCGGCGGGGCGCCTCGACGCCGTCAGCCCCCTGGCGATCCTCGCCCGCGGTTACTCCGTGACATGGACCGAGGCCGACGGCGTGCGCGCGACGCGACCGCTGGTATCCGTGGAAGCCGTCGCGGCCGGCACCAGGCTCGTCACCCAACTCGCCTCGGGCCGGATCCACAGTCGCGTCGAGGGAATCGAATGGGCCGAGGAGGCAACGATGGCAACGTCTGCAGGGAATGTCCGGGGGGATCGAACGCAGGGAGGTGGCGACGATGGGGCGTGACGAACGGGAGACCGCCAAGGTGTCCGAGCGGCGACATGGATCGGCGGCGGCGGCAGAGTCCCCGCAACCGCTCTCTTTTGAAGAGGGGCTCTCGCGTCTGGCGGACCTCGTCGGAGGTCTCGAAGGGGGGCGGCTCGGCCTCGCCGAATCGATTACCGCCTACGAGCAGGGAGTGTCGCTCGTGCGGCGTCTCCATGCCGAACTGGCCGATGTCGAACAGCGGGTGAAGACCCTCACGGCGGCGGCCGAAAAGGCCGTGGTGGAGGAAGGGGACGACGACGCCCCCGCCGAGGACGCGTCGCCTGGCTCGGCACCACAGGCCGCGACGGCGGGGGCACGAAAGGGCCAAGCCAAGCGCACGTCTGACCGGCAACCGCGGGGCACGGGTGGCCGTCCGCGGAGCCTTCCGGGGATGGACGATAGTTCCGCGGAAGTCTAGACTTCCTCGGCTTTTCCGGAGTCCGGCCGGGGGGGCGAGAAGGCGGAATCGTGGGTCGTTCGTCCTCCCGACGGCGTCCACCAAAGGGCCACGAACCTGGGTTCTCCGGGGCTCGTTCCCGGCGGCGATTTCGACTTCGGGACCGAAAGGATGCTCCCGTGAGAATCCGGCGGTCCGTGGGGTGATGGCGGCGGACCGATCAGGATGTCTTCTGATCGGCAGCGTTCTCTGCTGGCCATCGATCGACTCCCCATGCACGTCCCCGGCAGCTAGGGCAGGCACGCCAAGCATGATGGTCGTCAGTCAGGACACCACCGCGGGATCGCGGCCGACGCCGATTGGGGCTACCGGCTCGGGCGCCGTCCCGCAGGCGTTGGCTCGCGTGAAGGCGTTCATCGAACCGCGCCTCGATCATGCCCTCCATCTCTCCGCAGACGCCTCGCCCCGGCTGCTCGAATCGATGCGCTACGCGCTGCTCGCCCCCGGGAAACGTCTCCGCCCGGCCCTCGTGCTCTGGGCGGCCGAAGCCTGCCTGCCTGGGGCTGCGGCAGGATCATCGCCGCAGGCCTGGGCGACCGCCGCCGGGGCCGCGGTCGCCGTCGAGATGATTCACGCCTATTCGCTCGTCCATGACGACCTCCCCGCCATGGATGATGACGACCTGCGGCGGGGACGGCCCACCTGTCACCGGGCCTTTGACGAGGCGACCGCGATCCTCTGCGGCGATGCCCTCCAGGCCCTGGCCTTCGAGACCCTTGTCGGCAACCTTCCGGCCGCCGTGGCGGCCCGGGGCTGCCGCGTGCTCGCTCAGGCGTCGGGGGCCGAGGCCCTCGTTGGCGGACAGTCGGACGACCTCGCGGCCGAACGGGGCTGGTTCGACCAGTCAGAGGCCCCCGCAGGACGCGACGCCCAGGTTGCCTGGATGGAACGAATCCATCGCCGCAAGACCGGAGCGTTGTTCCGCGCGGCGCTGACTCTCGGTGGCCTTGCCACGGGCGCCGATGACCGCCAACTCGCCGCGCTCGACGGCTACGGCCGGGCCTTCGGCCTCGCCTTCCAGATCGCCGACGACATTCTCGACGCCGAGGGGAGCGAGGCGACGACCGGGAAACGGGTTGGCAAGGACGCCGAGCGTGGGAAGCTCACCTATCCTACCGTGCTGGGATTGTCCGAAAGCCGACGGCGAGCCGAATCGCTCGCTGCCGAAGCCGTATCGATGCTCTCCGACCTTCCGTCATCGGCCGACGACCTCCGCCATCTCGCCTCCTGGATCGTGACCCGCGATCACTGACGACGACCACCGCTCCCTTCGGCCCCCCCTGGATCCCGAGGATCGCCCCAAATCATGCCCGACATCCTGCCCACGATCCTCTCCCCCCGCGACCTTGCCGGGCTGTCGATCGAGCAACTCGAACAACTCGCCGGGGAAATGCGCCGCTCGCTCACCGAGGTGGCCGCCACCCGGACGGCCCACTTCGCCTCGAACCTCGGCGTCGTCGAACTCTGCCTGGCCCTCCATCGCGTCTTCGACTTCAGCCGCGATCGTCTCATCTGGGACACCGGCCACCAGATCTATCCCCACAAACTGATCACTGGCCGGTTCGCCAACTTCGGATCGATCCGCACCCGCGGCGGACTGATGGGCTATCCCAACCCCGAGGAGAGCCCCTACGACCTGTTCATGACCGGCCATGCCGGCTGCAGCCTGTCGACGGCTCTCGGGCTCGCCAGCGGCGACAGCCTCGCCGGCGAGGACGATCGGCGGAGCGTCGCCGTCATCGGCGACGGTGCCCTCCCCTCGGGGATCGTCTTCGAGGCCCTCAACAACGCCGGCTTCCTCAAAAAGCGGCTGTTGGTGATCCTCAACGACAACAAGATGTCGATCTGTCCCCGCGTCGGCGCCCTTGCCGAATACCTCGACATCGCCCGCGAAAACCCTTGGTACCGCGGGATCAAGAATCAGGCGGGAGGGATGATCAAGGGAGTGCCTGTGGTGGGCGAATCGATGGAGCGGATGCTCCACAGTGTCAAGGATTCACTCAAGGCCTCGCTCCACGGCGGCATGCTGTTTGAGTCGATGGGCGTCCGGTACTTCGGCCCGGTCGAGGGGCACTCGCTGGCGAACCTGATCCGCTACTTGGAACTCGTCAAGGATGCCGACGGCCCGGTGCTCCTCCACGTGCTCACTGAGAAAGGGCACGGGTTCAAGCCGGCCGAGGCCGATCCGGTGTTCTTCCACACCCCGGCTCCCTTCGAACGCGACGACGACGACTGCATCGTGTCGATCAAGAAGTCGTCGGCCCGGGCCTACACCGACGTTGCCAGCGCCGCGATCGGCGCGTGCCTGCGGCGCGATCCCCGCGTGACGGTGATCACCGCCGCGATGTGCCAGGGGAACAAGCTCGAGCCGGTGCGGGAGGAATTCCCCGATCGGCTCTTCGACGTCGGCATCTGCGAATCGCACGCCGTCGCGTTCGCCGCCGGCCAGGCGAAGGCCGGCTGTCGACCGATCGTCGACATCTACAGCACCTTCCTCCAGCGGTCGTTCGATCAGATCTTCCAGGAAGTGGCGCTCCAGAATCTCCCGGTCACCTTCATGCTCGACCGGGCAGGGCTCACCGGCCCCGACGGCCCCACCCACCACGGCTCCTACGACCTGGGGTACATGCGGTTGTTCCCCAACATGACCGTCCTCGCGCCGGGCGACGAGCACGACCTCGTCGCGATGCTCGACTGGGCGCTCGGGCATCCCGGCCCGGTGGCGATCCGCTACCCCAAGGCCGGTGTCGACAACCACCCCGGGCCCCGGACGCCGATCGAGCGTGCGCGCTGCGAGACGCTCCGTCGCGGGCCCGACGGGCTGCTTGTCGTCTGCGGCACCCTCCTCGGCGCGGCGCTGGCGGCCGCCACCCGTCTGGCCCTCGAGGGACTCGAGGTGTCGGTCGTCAACGCCCGGTTCGTGAAGCCACTCGATCCGGCCATTCTCGAAATGATCGAGGCGAGCCCCTGGACGATCACGATCGAAGAGAACGCCCTCCCCACCGGGTTCGGTTCGGCGGTCCTCGAAGCGGTCAACGACGCCCGGCTGGCAGCCGGCCCGATCGTCCGCATGGGTCTCCCCGACCGATTCGTGGAGCATGGAGAGCGTGGCGAACTGCTCGCCGAGATCGGTCTCGACGTCGACGGCATCGCCGCCGCCGCGCGGAAACTCAGCGGCCGGGACGCCCACCCGATGGCGGCAGCCGCCATCGACACTGCCCGGCGTTGAGTTCCCCACGGCCCCGGACATCCCGTCGCCGACGTCCTTTGACTTGAGCGCCGACGCCCGGCCGGAGTCCTTCAATGCCCTCTTCGCAGCGACTCCGTTCATCGACTCCCGACCACCTCCGCGTGGCCGTCGTCGGCCCCGCCGGGCTCCCGGGTGTCGGCGAAGTGGCGGCACGCGTGGGGGCGTCGCTGCAGCGCCATGGCCACTCCGTGATCCACCGGCAGGCACCGGAGGGGGATTGGGGAGAGGGTGGATTCCATGCCGGGTCGCCCGATCCCTCTCAGGCCACCGATTTGGTGATCGTTCTCGGAGGCGACGGGACGATCCTCCGCACGGCGCGCTGGATGGGCTACGGCCAGGTGCCGGTGATGGGGGTCAACCTCGGGCATCTGGGATTTCTCGCCGACTTTTCCCGCGACGAAGTCGACGAAGTCCTGATGGAGATCGCCGCCGGCCGCTTCCGACTGGTCGACCATCTGATGTTCGAGTGCGAACTGCTCCGCGACGGAGAGCCCCCCCGTCGTCAACTCGGGCTCAACGAGACGTCGGTCCTCGCGGGGCCGCCGTTCTCGATGATCGACATCCTCCTCCACGTCGACGGGGAACTCGCCACGACCTACCGGAGCGACGGATTAATCGTGAGCACCCCGGTGGGGTCCACCGCCTACAGCCTGTCGGCCGGTGGACCGCTGGTGCGCAAGGATCTCGACGCGTTCGTTTTCACGCCGCTCAATCCCCACACGCTCACCACCCGGACGGTTGTCGACTCCGCCACCCGCCGGTACGAGCTGTCGGTGCCGCGCCCAAACGAGGGCTCGGCCTGTGTCGTCGATGGTCACGTGTTCGCCCCGCTCCTCGCCGGGGACCGACTCCGTGTCCGGCGGGCAGAGCCGAGATTCACCCTCGTCGAGACCCGCAACCACGGCTATTACCGGACGCTGCGCGAGAAACTCCACTGGGGCGGTGGCCTGCGTGGCGCGGGGACGCCGTTGGCCAAGCCCCCCTCTTCCTCCCCGTGAGCCTCCCGATGCATGTCCCCTCGCGCCGGATCCTCTTCCGTGGCTTGCTGCCACTCCTCGTCGCGGCCAGTGGGAGCCTCTTGATGGTGGCGAGCGGGGGCCTCTTGATGGTGGCGAGCGGGAGCCTCTTGGTGGCGGCGGATCCTGCCCCTGCCCCGGTGACGCTCGAATACCGCTTCCGTCCGGATGAGGTGGTGGTGATGACAGTGGCTCACCGGGCCCGCACCGAGACAACGATCTCCGGCACCACGCAATCGACCGACACGGCCACCGACTCCAGGAAGCGGTGGCGCGTCGTTGCCGTCGATGCCGAGGGGAAGGCCACGATCGAGCACTCCGTCGACCACGTGACGATGACCTCCCGCACGAGCGACCGGGGCGAGGTGCGGTGGAGCAGCGACGGCGAGGATCCTCCCCCTCCCGGCTACGAGACGGTGCGCGGAAGTCTCGGGATCCCGCTCTCCCGCGTGGTCATCGATCGCGCCGGGCGGGTGATCTCCCGTATCGATCTGCAGCCGACGCCCCCCTCAGCGTCCGGCGACCTGATGGTCGTTCCCCTCCCCGATGGCGCGGTGGAGATCGGTGCGGAGTGGAGCGTCCCGCAGGAGGTCGCCGTGGAGGTTCCCGGGGGCCCGCGTCGGGCCGTCCGCACGCGACTCCGCTACCGCCTGGAGTCGGTGCGTGACGACGTCGCCGTCATCAGCATCGACACGACGGTCCTGACCCCCATCGACGACCCTCGACTCGAGTCGCGGTTGCTCGAAAGGATCTGGAACGGCGACATCGAGTTCGACATCCCATCAGGACGGGTCATCCGCCGCTCGACCGGCATCGACCGTCGTGTCGTCGGTTTCAGTGGGCAGGAATCGAGCGTCCGCTATCGCTCGACACTCGAGGAGCGGCTCGTCCCCGAAGAAACTCCGGAGCATGGTCCAGGGAATGCTCCGGCGGCGCCTGCGGCGAAGTGAACGCCAGAATGAGGCCGGCGAGGGTGAGCTGCGATCGCCGCCCCCCGGCCGTCGGCACGGGGCCCGTCAGCCGGCCCGGAGCGATTCCTCGACGCGCCGGATCGCCTCCTCTACGCCCCACTCCGCATCGGCCAGCGTCAGCCGGCTTCCCGACGCGATCCAGCCATCGACGGTGCGCTGCGCCGAGATCACGGTCGAATGGCTGCGGCGACCGAAGTAAGCGCCGATCTCGGCGAGGGCCGCCGGCGTGTGCTTGCGGGCCAGGAACATCGCCAGCATCCGCGGTTGATTGACGCGACGGACACGGCAGGACGACTGAAGGCTCCCCGGATCGACACCCAGCGCCGAACAGACGGCCCGTTCGATGTCGGCGAGCCGGACGGCCCGGGAACTCGAGCGGACGAGTTCGGCAAGACACTCCTCGGCCATGTCGAGGGTGACCGGGATTCCGAGCATATGGCTCGTGGCCTCGAGGCGGTTGACGGCCCCGGCGAGTTCGCGGGTGTTGCGCGTCATCCGTGCGGCGACGAAGGCCACGACATCCGCGGGAATCGGCAAGCCCCGCCGGGCGGCGAGTGATTCGACGATCCCGGCCCGGGTGGCTTCGTCGGGTGGCAGGATCCGGGCACACATGCCGCCGCGCAGACGCGCCTGGAGATCAGAACCGAGTTCGGCAAGCGACTCGACGTCACGATCGCTGCCGAACACCACCTGCTTCCCGGCGCGTTGTAGCGCCTCGAGGGTGTGGAGGAGTTCCGAGATCGTGGCCTTCTTGCCGATGAGGAACTGGATGTCATCGATCACGAGGAGATCAGCAGACCGGAGCGTGCGCCGGAATCCGGGCAGGCCGCGGCGGCCGTGGAGCGACTCCAAGAACGTCGTCGTGAACTGTTCCGCCGAGAGCATCACCGTCGACGACCGGGGGTTGCGTTCGCGCATCCGCCGGCAGGTCCCTTCGAGCAGGTGCGTCTTGCCGACACCACTCGGGCCATGAATCACAAGCGGCGACATCGCCCCGGGTTGCTCGGCGGCCAGCACCGCCGCCGCGTGGGCCATTCGATTCCCGAGCCCCACGACATACTGCTCGAGCGTCAGGGCGGGGCGAACCGGAGCGGTCAGGCGGGTACTCCCCTGCCCCTGATCACCACCGCCGGGAGCGGCCACGATCGGGGACATCCCTCGCGGAGCGGCCGCGGGCCGCTCGAAGCGAACGTCGTCGGCAGCGGCTGGGGCTGACGGCCTGGCGGCTCCGGCAAGCACGCCGCGCCGCGGCCGCGCGCTTGGCCGGCCGGCAGGCATCGGCTGGCCCCGGCCAATGATCGCATTCCGGGCTTGCGCTCCATCGCCAGTTGCCGACGAAATCCCTGTCTCGAGGATGGAAGTTGCGGGCGCCTTGGCACCTGTCGCTTCGGCTCCGGCGACAAGCGGATTCCAGGCGACGCGTGTCGGCCCACCCGACTTCCCGAGGACCTGCTCGACAGCGGCGGCGAAGTCGTCCCGAAACGTCCGCAGGAGCCAGTCGTGAGTGAATGCCGTCCCGGCAAGGATCGTCACCACACGCTCGCCGTCGACGCCGCGCTCGGCATGCACCTCGAAGTGCTCGCCGAACCAGACGTCATGCCGGTCCTCACCGATCCGCGAGCGGAACGCCGCGCGGATCGCGACAGCGACCGCCTCGCGGGGATCCACCCCGTCCGCCGTGCGATCCTTCTTCGGCGCTCTTCCCCGTCCGGAAGTTCGCCCGCGCAATGAATTGGAGTGGTTTTCTGCATCCATCCTTGGACCGCCTTCGAGACACCGACGGCGCGAGTATAGGGGTGCAGGCAGTGCTGTCAAACCATGCTGTCAAACCGTGCATGCATCGCACTCGAGACCCGATTTCGGCGCTCCGAACGCCCCTCGGGGTGTCTTTTTCGCCGCTGCGCAAAGTGTTGTGCCGAGGCGCCGCCGCCCCCGGCAAAAATCCCACAGGCCGAGCCAAACGCTCAGGCCGCGGCACGCGTCGGGCCAGCTTCGGCGGGGAGAACCCGTTCGAGTTCGTCGTCGAGCGCCACGCCACGTGGCCCGTGCATCGCGGCGGCCCAGCCAGCCACCCGCGAAGGCTCCTGTCGCACGACGCGATCCCCATCCCGACTCCGCCCCGAGCAGGCCCAGGCCTCGGCGTCGTCGGACAATCGCACGAGGAGTCGCTCGACCCCCGCGCGGTGTCGTTCGATCCCGTCCCGATCGAGCGCCGGCGGAATGTGGATCGCGCGGCTGATGACCGCCCGGGCATGCGACCATGGACGGGGCACGGCGAAGCGGTCCCAGGTTCCCAAGCGCCACGGTCGGTCATATCCCAGCCCCATCGCCACGATCGGAATGCCGAGGGTGCTGGCAAGATAGACGCACCCCGGTGCCAACCGGCGTCGGGGCCCGCGTGGCCCGTCCGGGGTGATCGTGAGATTGCCGCTGCGGGCCCGCGAGACGAGTTCGCGCAGCGCCGCCGATCCACCGTGGAACGAACTGCCGCGGACCGTGCCGAAGCCCATCATCCGCGCCACCCGTTCGAGGATGTTGGCATCCCAGTGGCGCGAGAGGAGCATCGAGATGTTCGAATGCCCGCGGAGATGGAGGGGGAGAAGGATCCCCTCGTGCCAGAAGACGTAGATCTTCGCTCCGCGGTAATCGGGATCGACCGGATCGACCGTCGGATCGCCGTAGTCGACCCGGTAATCGAGGGTTGCCATCCAACGACCGATGATCGCTGCGGCCCCCAGCGACGCGGCACCGATGGCCAATGGCGAAGTGATCTTCACGCTCGGAATCCCTTCCTGAAGTCGCTCCGGGGCCGCGTGCTCCGCCGCGTCCCCTGCTCAGAATCCTGTTGTCGGCGTCCGGTCCCGTCCCGCGTCAATCTTCGTACCACACCCCTTCGAACACCTCTTCGGCCGGGCCGGTCATGAACACAGGCCCCTTGCCCGCCCACTCCAAGTCGAGTTCCCCACCCGGCAGTTCGGCCCGGATCCGTTCGCCGCTGCGGCCACAAAGCACCCCCGCCACACACACCGCCGAGGCCCCCGTGCCACAGGCCTGGGTGATCCCGCTTCCCCGCTCCCAGGTGCGCATTCGCACGCGCTCCCGGTCGAGCACCTCGACGACGTGGACGTTGACACGAGCCGGGAAGAGCCCGTCGGTCTCGATCCGCGGACCAAACTCTTCGAGGGGCACCGCGGCGACGTCACGGCACCAGAAGACGACGTGCGGGTTTCCCATCGACACGCACGTCATCCGCGGATCGAAGCCGGCGGCCTCCCACCACGCTTCCGCGTCCGACAGCGCGGAGCAGGGCGCCTCGACGACCCGCTCCCCTGGATGAACGACCGGGATCCGTGCGGGAGTGAGGATCGGGTCCCCCATGTCGACGCGGACGCGCGACCGACGGCGGCCGGTCGGCTCGACGACGAGATCGAGGACGCCCCGGCCGGTCTCGATCCGCACCGGACCGGCCGGCGCATAACCGCGCGAGACGACGAGATGAGCGACGCAGCGCACGCCGTTGCCGCACATCTCCGACTCGCTCCCGTCGGCATTGAACATCCGCATCCGGGCGGCGGCCACGTTCGAGGGCTCGACGAGGATCAATCCGTCGCCACCGACGCCGCGATGACGATCGGAGATCCGCCGCGCGAGGGCCGGAGGGTCGGATGGCACGGTGACGGCGAAGCCGTCGAGGTAGACGTAGTCGTTGCCGAGTCCGTGCATCTTCACGAAGGGGAGTCGCTGCTGGGTCATGGGAGTCCGTCGCGAGGAGAAGTGCGGGGGGCCGAAGAGACCGGAGATGTCACGGGGGGCGCACCACTGTAGCCGCCCGCCGCGCCGCCGGCACCCGCCACCGGGGTGAGCGCCGGCACGGAGGTGGAGGTCGTCGATGGCAGGGGGGGCCCGGGGCGGGAGATCGGCGTCAGGAACCCTGCCTGACGGCCTCCGGTCGGGGCCCGCAGGGCGCCGGGCGGGGGTGGGGGAACGGCGGTGTCGCGGGCTCGAGTCTGCGACTGCCACTGCTGGAGCGCCGCGGCGAGCGTGGGGAAGGCCTCGCTCTTGATGTCGGGATTGGCGAGCGGGCCGTCGACGTGGATGAGGAGGAAGTTGCCGCTGGCTCCCCCGAGCACCGATTTCATCGCCGGCAACTGCGACTGCGAATCGCCCATGATCGACCGGAAGGTGAGGTGGACGACCGAGTCGAACTCGAGTTCACCGCTGCCGACGAGACTGATGGCATCGCCGGAGAGTTCGATGTTGTCGAGGTAGGCACGCGGCCCCTCGACGCGGAAATCGATGACCGACGATCCGAAGGCGCGCAGATCGGGAGCCTTCACGCGGAGCACTTTAAGCATGGCGAGGACGACGGGAAGCTCGTAGATGTCGGCATCACGGAGCCGAACCTGCCCCCGACCGGCGAGCGAATGGGGGCCGGCACGCGACCCGGAAAGCTCGAGGGCACCGAACACGCGCCCCTTGTAGGGCCGCGCTCCTCCGGCCAACCCGCGCCCGGTGTCGGCCGTGATCCGCTCGAGATCGGCATCGGAGAGCGAGGCGGCGAGCGTGAAGCCACCGGCATCCCCGGCGACGACGTTGCCGTCGAGCGCGAGCGTGCCACCGGCGAGCCGGGCGAGGAGACGACGTGGCTCCCCCTCCCCTTCCCGCGCCGCCGAAGCGCCGAACCGCACGCCCGTGGCGTCGATCGCCAGCGGTCCCTCGATCCCCGTCAGCTGGACCCCGCGGCAGATCGCGCTGTCGATCCGCATGTCGCCGTCGCAGCGCCACGCCCTGCCGTCGCTCTGGCCGCGGAGATGGACGCCTCCATGGACATGCTCGAGCGGAGCGCCGATCTCGAGCGAGGCCTGCTCGAGGTCGAGTTGCATGTCCCACGAGGCCGCGGCCGGACCGGGGCGCCCCTCCGCGGTCGATTGCGTCGAATAGATGTCGAGGGCCCCGTCGACCGAGAGCAGGCCGTGGGGATGAACGGCCGCGATCGCCCGCCGCAGCGAGGCGGGCATCGCCTCGAGGACATCGTGCTCGGCGCGGAAGCGGTCCGCGGCCAGCCGGGTGAACGATACGTGCCAGCCGCCGTCGGGGAGGAACCGGCAAATCCCGTCGGTGGCCACGGTCGTGCGCGCATGCCGACCGCGCACCCCACCGAAGCGGAGCAGCCCATCCTTCCATTCGAGATTTCCCTTGAGCTGCTCCAGCCGGTAGGGGAACCAAGAGGGCTCGATTGACACTGTGTCGCCATGGGGCGTCGCCCGGACCTCGACGGTCGTGCCCCGCGAGCGGATGGCATGACGGACGGTGGCCTGGAAGTCGACCATCCCCCGGGGATCGAGGTCGTCCCAGACGTTGCGGGCGCCGCGGGGCAGCGCGTCGCGCAGCTCGCGCTCGATGACGACCCCCTGCCCGGCAAGCTCGAGCGTCAGCTCGCCGTCGTCGGCTCCGCGGGGCACGAGCCCACCGGTGCAGCGCACCGTCCCGGTGTCGTTGAGGCCGACGATGTCTTTGATCGTCCAGGTGCCGTCCTGCATCCTCAGGCTTCCCTGGACCTTGGTGAGCGGATAGGGGAAGCCGGCGTAGTTCATCGAGCAGTCGACCAGCCGGATCGCGAGGGTGTTGGAGTGACCGGTGGGGAAGCGGGCATCGCGTTCATGCCGGAAGACGAAATCGAAGACGCCGGCCGCCCGCAACGAGCGGACGATCGCCTGGCTCCGCGCCGGCATGGCCGCGAGCAGGCCGTCGTCGACCCGCATCGCATCCCCCCGCACCTCGAGCGCGCCTTTCGTCCCCTGGGGCGTCGATCGGAAGGCCCCCTCGATGTGGACCGGGCGGCCGCCGGCCTGCCCGGTGAGATGGATCGCCACCGCCGCGCCGTCGACGACGACGGTCCCGACCGTGCGGTCGACGCGGTACGGAAAACGGTAGTGGGTGAGCGACGCGTTCCGGCAGCGGACCGAGACCTTCGGGTCGATCGCGCCTGCGCGGCGGGTGAACTGGGCCCGGAGGTCGACCTCACCGGCCGGGAGGAGCCGGCTCCACTGCACTTTCCAGGTGTCGGGGAGAAGCCCCTCCCATTGCCGGTCGACGACGAGCCGCTCCGCCTCGAGGAGGAGATCGAAGTCGGCGTCGCCGCTCCAGCCGGCCAGGCGCCCCGAGCCGCGGAGGAGCGCCGAGCCGGTGTGGGCCTCGAGCCGCTCGCAGCGCACGCCCGTCTTGTCGGCGACGAACGCCGCCGAGATGTCGCGGAGCGGAAAGGGGAGCGAGGCGTGTTCATAGCGCCCCGATTCCAGCCGGGCCGCCACCGTCGTTTGCGTCGCGCCGAGATCGCCGAGGGAGCCGGCCGCGCGCCACCCGAGATCGATCCGGCCGCGGAGGCCGCTCCCGAACCGCCGCACGTCGGCGGCCCGGTTCGCCGCCCCGATCGACTCCGCCTCAGCCGCGATCAACTGCATGAGGCGGGGGGCAACATCGATCGATTCGATCGCGCCGGTGAGGTCGAAACCACCAGTGGCTGGAACGACCCTCCCCTGGGCGCTCGCCCGATCGAAGAGGTCGCCGTCGGCGCTGCCGCGGACCGCGACAACGCCGTTGGCCTCGGGCTGGAGATCGACCTGGACGCGGCGGAGCGTCGTCCGGGCCTGGAGCCGGAGGTCGTCGACCAGGAGCGTGCCATCCTCGACGCTCACCGGCACCATCGCCCCGCCTCCGGCATGCCCAGCGAGCCGGGCAATGTTCCACGCCCCCTGATGATGGCGGACCAGATGGACCACCGCCCGCCGGACGCGGACGGATCCGATCTTCGGAGTGCCACCGGAAAGTTCCGCGAGCGTTGTCCCGCAGGCCAGCCGCACCTCGTCGATCCACACCAGCTGCCGCCACTGCTGCGGCATCTTCGGATCGGTGAGCGAGACGCCACGGAGGACGAGCCCTTCCCCGGAGACGACACTCGCCCCCTGCACCTGGACGACGAGATCGGGGAACTCCCGCGCCAGCCGCGCCTCGGCGCGGATCCGCACCTCCTCGCCGATGCGGTTGGAACCGATGGCGACAGCGGCGATCACCGCAGCGACCGTGACGGGCACGGCCCAGCGCACGACCGTCCAGAGCGTGTCGGAGAAGCGGTTCAAGGGATGGGGCGCAGGGGACTTGCGGCCGGGACAGAGGCCCGGGGACGGGTCGAACGGGGGCGGGAGGGTACGCGCTCGGGAAACCCGGGGTCAACAGCCCCTCGCACCCGGTTCCCCCGCGGTCCGGCCGGGGCCGAACTCCCCCGATTCCGTGAACCACGCCCCCTTGCTATAGTGCCGAATCTCACATGCCGTTTCCGGGGGGAAGCGGCGTGGATTTTCCCAACATTTACGCAAGCGAGATCGCATGAACGCGCCCGAGCATTCCGCCCATTCCTCCGCCGACGCCGGCTCGCCGGCGGGCGTCAACGCCCAGCGGCTCCTCTGGGCAGGTTTCATGGCGATCCTGGCCGCCGGTGTCGGCTTCGCGATCCGCAGTGGCATCCTCGACAACTGGGGGGCCGAGTTCGGCCTGACGGCCGGTCAGCTCGGCGACATCTCCGGACAGGGCCTTACCGGATTCTGCTTCGGAATCATCATCGGCGGAGTGATCGCCGACCGGATCGGATACGGCAAGCTCGTCATCACAGCCTTTCTCCTCCACGTGCTCTCCGCGGTGATGACCTTCCTCGTCACCAAAGAGAACGCCTACTCGATGCTCTACTGGAGCTGCTTCGTCTTCGCGTTGGCAAACGGAACTCTGGAGGCAGTCGCCAACCCGCTCGTGGCGACGCTTTTCCCGCGAAACCGGGCCCACTACCTCAACATTCTCCATGCGTCTTGGCCGGCCGGCCTCGTGCTCGGCACCGTCATGGGCTGGGTGCTCGACGACAAGATGAAGATCGACTGGAAGATCCAGTTGGCCCTCTATCTCGTTCCCACGATCATCTACGGACTGATGTTCCTCGGGCAGAAAATGCCGAAGTCGGAGGCATCCGAAACGGGCGCCAGTCTCGGCGAGATGTTCAAGGACGTTGGCATCCTCGGCGGCCTCGTGATCTGTTACCTCTTGGCTCTGTTCTTCGCCGGGCCGTTGGGATTGTCCCCGGCCATCGCCTACGTGCTCGCCGGGCTTCTCCTGCTGGGCATCGGAGTGATCACGAAGTTTTCGATGGGGAGCGCCCTGTTGTTCGTGCTTTTTGTCACCCATGCCCTCGTGGGAGCCGTGGAATTGGGTACTGACAACTGGATCCAAAACATCACCGGCAATCTGTTCAGCTCGGAGCAGGGGCGGTGGTTGTTCATTTGGACGTCCGCCATCATGTTCGGGCTTCGGTTCTGCACCGAGTTCATCGAAAAGCGGCTCGGACTCTCGCCGATCAACCTGCTCCTCGCCTGCTCCGTGCTGGCCTGCGTCGGCCTGTTGCTCTCGGCGAATATCAGCAGTCTTGCCATCGCCTTCCTTGCCCTCGGAGTTTACGCCGTCGGCAAGACGTTCTTCTGGCCGACCATGCTCGCGGTTGCCTCCGATCAGTTTCCCCGATCAGGGGCGGTGGCAATTTCGATCATGGGCGGCGTGGGCATGCTCTCGGCGGGCCTGATCGGCGGCCCTGGTCTCGGCTACTGCAAGGATCGTTTCGCAGGTGAAGCGCTCCAGAACGCCAATCCGGCGGTGTACGAGTCTTTCAAGGCATCGAAGCCGAGCACGTTTCTTGAACTCCCCTCGACGGCTGCTGTCGGCCTCGACGGGGTCAAACTCGGCGGGATCAACAAGAAACTCGAGGGCCTGCGGGAGGAGGTCGTGGCGAAGGGGGGCAACGCGGCAGACGCGTTGGCACAACTCCCCGCCGACGAGCGGGCCGTTTACGACGCAAGCATCGCGGGCGATCGCCGCACGCTCCGCATCGACGCCTTCATTCCGGGGATCATGGCCGCGATTTACCTGCTTCTCTCGCTCTATTTCTCGAGTCGGGGCGGGTACCGCCGCCAAACGATTGCTTGAACGGCGAGCATCTCTTCGCCCAGGATGACTGACGGCAATTCGATTGCTGCGATCAGGTCGTGTGGATCTCGAGCGTGCGGGCGGCCACGGCCGCCCGCACGCCGCCGGGGGGGCAGATCGTGGCGGCTTCCGGGCGAGATCGGAAGAGCGTCGGGGAGGGGAAGGTGTAG
>CAJBCV010000461.1 GCA_903951635.1 uncultured Planctomycetaceae bacterium | reverse complement strand
GATCGTTCCCCCCGGGGTCACGCTCCGCTGCAGGGTCCGCTGTCTTGCGCTTGTGCCGGGGGAGTACGACGTGCGGGTGAGCCTCTACGACTCACGCACCGAACGGCGCATCGGACCGACCGAAGGTTCGGGGCGGGCGGTCTTCCGGGTCGGGCCTGCCGGCGGACGGCGCGGTGAAGCCGCCGCCCGCGGTGGCTTGCTCCATCTTCCTGCCGTGTGGGAGACAGCGGATCTCGTCGATCCGGTCGCCGCCGCAGCGGCGGCGTTTCACGACGATCCCTATCCCACCTACGAGCGCTGGCTCGCGCTTCCGGGCCCTTTCTACTCATCAGCGCACGGGGCATGGATCGTCTCCCGCCATGATCAAGTCTCGGCCCTGTTTCGCGATCCGTCGGTGACCAGCCGGACGGTGAAGGCCGGAGTGCTCGGCGACACGATGCTGGCACAGGACCCTCCCGAGCACGGCCGCCTCCGCAGCCTCGTGACCGAGGCGTTTACCGGTGCAGCCGTCCGGGCGCTCGAATCACGGATCGCGGCGATCACCGACGAACAGATCGACGGCGTCGCCGGTCTCGCCCGCTTCGACTTCATGGAGCACTTCGCCGATCGGATCCCGGGGAGAGTGATGATGGGCCTCCTCGGCCTCCCGGAAACCGACCTGCCGATGCTGGCGGCCTGCGCCGACATGGCGGGAGGCCCCGAGGTGTCGGCGCGGAACATGGGGCGGCTCTCCGACTATTTCGAAGGGATTCTCAGGGAACGCCAGAACAGCCCCGGCGACGATCTCGTCTCTTCGCTCCTGGCGGCCCAGGATGAGGGGCGGGCCTCGATGAAGGAGGTGCTCGCCACCTGCGTGCTCCTCCTCCTTGCCGGGTACGAGACGACGTCGAGTCTGCTCGGGAACGGCATGCTCCTCCTCCTCCGGCATCCGGACCAGTATGCCCGTCTGCGGGAGCACCCGGATCTCGTCGGCCCGGCGGTGGAGGAGATCCTTCGCTTCGAGAGCCCCACCCATTTTCCCTCCGCGCGGGCCGCCAAGGAACCGCTTGAGATCGGCGGGCTCGGCATCGCCGCCGGGGATCGGATCCTTGCCTGCCTCGGCGCGGCAAACCGCGATCCGGCGGTGTTCCCCGATCCCGATCGATTCGACATCGGTCGGGCGCCCAACCGGCACCTGGCCTTCGGCCTCGGAATCCACAGCTGCCCCGGGGCGCTGCTCTCGCGCACCGAGGCGCGGATCGCGCTGACGAGGATCAACGAGCGACTCGGAGAATTGCACCTCGACGCCGCCGACATCGAGACGTACCGGCCGTCGTGGCGACCCGCGGAGCGCGTCCGCGGACTCTCGAGCCTGCCCGTCCGACGGTGACGCGCGAGCCCTCGTCAGGACGAGCGTGACGAGAACCGGCCCAGGACGCGCCCCGCCGAGGCGAGCGGATCGGAGGCGACGCGCCGGGCCCACGTGGTGAGCGTCCCCTCCCCGCGGAGATGGGCCGGGGGCACCAGCGGCCCGGGGATGCGCAGCGACGGCGCCGCG
>CAJBCV010000460.1 GCA_903951635.1 uncultured Planctomycetaceae bacterium | reverse complement strand
TCTCGAGCCCCATGCCACGGATCTCGCTGGCGATCGCGTGATGATGCAGCGTCGTCGTGATCACGATCGGCTCCGGACGATCATGGAGGTCTGCCGGGGCAACGATCTCCACACCACGAAGAATCTTCCCTTGGTTGATTGGATTCCCGTCAACAAAAGCCACGATATCCGCATCTCCCAGGCATGTCTCGATCAAAAGCTTGATCGCCAATTGCCCGGTGCCCCACACCACGACGCGAGGGTGTTTCGAGAGTGCCGTTCGCAGGCGGGCGTCCATCGCGTCCAAATCGGATTTCGAGCGAGCCACATACGCCGCCATCTGCTCGACCATGAACGGGTCCCGTCGCGGCACTTCCGCCTTCGTCGTCGTCTTCCTCCAGAAGCCAAACACCGCCGGATGGCCCATGGTCGCATTCACTTCCACGACCTTCTGACCCGTGTGGAGCGTTTCGAACCCAGCCATTTCCAAAGCGTTGATCAGACTCGTGCTCGAGAAGTGGTTGATGTGTTCGGTGTTGAACTCCTGGAAGGGAGCGTAGAGGTAGTCGACGTACCGGGTGGCATCGGGGGTCTCGATGTAGACCAACCGCCTGCCATCGGGATCGAGTCGCTCTCCGATCCACTCAAGAGCGCCTCGGACGTCTTGGATGTGCTCCAGCGTATGAGACAGCACCACACAGTCGAACAAGCCATGCGGGAATGGTTTGAACAAGGAGCCTTGGTAGGCCTCGAGCCCATGTCCTCTGGTGTTGGCGACGCAGGTCGAAGAGGGATCGAGCCCACATTGATGCTGGTAGCCCAGAGTCTTCAACGCCAAAAGCAGGCCACCATTGGCACAGCCGACGTCGAGAATGCGGGCCGCGGGGTCCTGCAACTCGTCGGCCAGTTGCCGGGCGGTGACCTCCAGACGGGCGCGGTCGTAGGGAGTCTCGCCGGCTCCGGTTCCAGTCTTTCCGTCTTCGTACTTCGAGAACGACGCATAAAATCGATCGTAGTCAGCTTGGCTCGCCGTCGTGTCGGCGAAGGCGAAATCACATCGATTGCACTGCACCACGCGATACCCGTTCGCCAAAGGATGGCCGGCGGGCAACTCAAAGCGTTGCACCCGGAGCTCCTTCGCGTCCGAGGCGGTGCACACAGGGCATGAGCGACACACAGCGGTCATGGGATCATCCTTCGGAGGCCATCGGCAGGTAGGGCGTCAATGGGGCAGTCGGACCGATCGATTCGCCGTCACATCCCCGGAGCCTCGAGGAATCGAGGCCGCGTAGGGATGCGAGGATGTCACGTGAGCAGGTAGCGTGTCACCTCGACCTCGATCTCCGCTGGAAGCGGGGGCTGCTGCCGTGAGAGCGGGTTGGACTCCATCGAACCATCAGGCAGGATTCGACTCGTGACGACGGGAAAGTTCGGCTGGTCTGGATCGACCTCGACGACCCAGGCCGCGGGCCCGGGGCGATCCAGCAAAGCGGCGAGACGCTCCGCCACCATATCGGAGGGGCTCAGCGTCTCCGCGGGGATACCGAACGCCTGGAACAGGGCGATCCAATCGGGGAACCCGAGACCAGTCGCCTCGTCACAGCCGACATAGGCTCCCTGGAAAAACTTGCGCTGCGTCGCCCGGATCGAGGCGTAGCCGCCGTTGGCGACGAGGAACATCTTCACCGGCAGCCCATGCCGACGCACGATCGCCAGCTCCTGGAGATTCTGTGAAAAACTCCCGTCCCCCTCGGCCAGCACGACCCGCTGGCCTGGGCGAGCGAAGGCCGCTCCCACGGCGGAGGCGAGCCCCCAACCCATGCTCGCCATCGCGGCGCTCGTGGTGGCGTATTGGCCTCGGGCGAGTTCGTACACTTGGAGACCGGCGGTGAAGCCACCTCCGCTGGAGCTCAGGGCAAGAACGTCGTCCGGACGCGTGGCGAGCGAAAGCTCACGGAGGAATCGGAACGTCGACGGGCCTTTGAGCCCGATCTCGTTGGCAGGCTCGAGCGTCGGCACGAGCGAGCGAACCCGGCGGACGTACTCGCCCCACTGCCCGGCGTCGTCCCACTCGAGTTGATGCACAAGCGCCTTGAACACACCGTTAGGCGAGGCACAGAATCCGGCTGCCAGGGTCGGATGGCCCTTCGCGAGCTCCACCGGGCAGGGATAGACCTGGAAGATCCGGGCTCCCGGGGCGTACTCCCGCCAGTTGAAGCCAGTCTGCTGGAGGTCCAACTGGGCACCGATGGCGACGACGACATCGGCCTGGGCCACGAGCAGATTCGCCGACCGCTGACCGCCCCAGCTACTTGGACGCCCCGCATGGATGGGCGAATGCGTCGGAATCCGATCGATGGCGGAGGTCGTGGTGGCGGTCGGCAGCCCGATGCGCTCGAGGGTCTCCAGTCCCTCCCAGGCGACATCCCTCGTCAACAGCCCACCGAGGAGAAGAATGGGACGCTTGGCATGCCGCAGTGCCTCGGCAATCTGCCGAGCCACTACCTCGGAGTCCTCGGTCGGGGGAGTGGACACGCTCACTGCCTCGGCCCCCCTGGAGCCGTCGCCTTCGAGGGCGGCCCGATCCACAGGCGCCGCCTGCACGTCGAGGCAGACTTCGATGACCACCGGCCCCGGGTGCGGCCCCCAGGACGACTGCACGATCGCGTCGAATTGCCGCTTCGGGATCGGACGACGCAAGCAGGTCGCGTGGACAGCGATCGGGCCGGTCAGCGCCGCCCCGTCGACCTCCTGCAGGCCACGTTGACGGAGCGGCTGTTCGAGGAGATCGGTTGACTTGACCTGACCGGCGATCACGAGCAATTCACGGCGCTCTGCCCAGCAGGCCGCAATCGACGAAACGACGTTGGTCAGGCCCGGGCCCGTGGTCACCAGCGCGAACGCCCGCCCCGCCGATCGGCACTCATTGAAATGCTCGGCGGCGATTCCAGCGGAGACCTCGTGGACGACCGGGATGCATGTGAATCTGGAGCGAAAGCCGTCGATGAGGTGCATGCAGCCGCCACCGGCGACCATGAAGCAATGGGTGTACCCCATCGCAACGAGCCAGTCGCCAAGGACATCAGCGTACTTGGTTGGGGCTTCGTTGGGCATGAACGGGTCTCCGAGGGGTGCGAGCCAAGGCTGTCGATCGAGACAAGGGTGCGATCACGTCGAAGTGTGGAATCGCAGCGTGGAGAGAATCGCCTCGTGGAGCGGGATGATCTCCGGAAGATCGAGTTCACTGCGGGCCCGTTCGCACGATGGCACGTAGCGCTCGATCGACGCGCCGGGCTGCGGCGATCCGGCCACGACAATGTCGCAAGCGGGCCGGTCGGGCCACAGCTCCGCCCCCGCCCTGACCACCGCCTCTGCCATCTCGCGGATCGAGCGGTCGTCTTCGCTGCCGACGTTGTAGGCCCGCCCCCCCTGGCCGCGGACGAGGATCGCCAGCAGCCAGATGACGAGATCGGAGGGATGGAGATACGATCGCCGCGGCGTCCCGTCCCCCTTGATGGCCACCGTCCGCCCCTCGAGGACATCGCGGATGAAGTTGCCGACCGCGAAGTGAACGTCGAGCGGCAGATGGGGCCCGACGAACGCAAAACAACGGGCGATCGGCGTCTCCACGCCGTATCGCTGCGAGTAGATCCCGGCGAGGAGCTCCGCAGCCCGCTTCCCCTCCCCGTAGGCAGCCGCAGGAGACGTTTGATCGGGGCCGCCGTGAAACGTCTCCGGCACGTGGGTGATCCCGGACGGCTGCCGGCCATAAACGGCGCCGGACGTGACGAGCAAACAGCGCTTCACGCCATGTTCACGACAGAGCCTGAGGACATGGTGGGTGCCCTCGGTGATCACCGAGTAGGTCTCCTCCGGATCCCCCATGGCCACCGGGCCGCTCGTGGCCGTGGCCGCATGGAGGACGTGCGTGCAGCCGCCGGAGGGCCACGGGATAGCACGGATGTCGCCGCTGGGAAACTCGAGCGACGGCTCGGTCGCCAAATGCGGAAACTTCCGGAGAAACGCCGCCGGATTCCGCGACAGAACATGGAGCCTCGCTCCGAGCCGATAGAGGCGATTGGCCCGGACAAACGCCTCTACGATCCACGTCCCGAAAAAACCGGTCCCACCGGTGAGAAGGATCCGCGCCCCCGTCAAGCTCCGCCAGTCGCGCTCGGCAAGCACCACGATGCGATCGAGCTCCGCCGCCAAGGGATTCTCGTCACGGTGCCCCGGCCCCCAGCCTTGCGGCATGAAGGGCGGCTTCATCGAGCGCTCCCGTGAATCGCCTTGCCGATCGTCGCCGTGATGTGCCCGATCATGGCCGCCGTGAGGCCGGGATAGACGCCGACGAAAAGCACGTCGTTCATGATCGTGTCGGCGCCGGCCAGATCCCCGACCGTGCGGAAGCCCGGGGTCGGCCAGCTCTTCCGCTGCGCGAACACCGGCTGCCGGACGAGGTTGCCGCCGAACAGCATCCGATTCCCGATCTTCGCGTCGTCCAGCGCGATCGCCAGATCCTTCCGGCTCAACCGAGCCCCGGGGCGCACCCGGATCATGAAACCGAACCAGGAAGGATCGCTCCGGTGGCCGGAGGGATCCCAAGAAAACCCATCCGCAGACCAGCCCGTGGCATGCGTCGGAAGCTGGAAATCGAGGACGTCGCCGTATTCCTCGAGCGCTGTCCGCAATCGCAGCCAGTTGCGTTTCCGAGCCTCGACAAACGTGGGCAGCTTCCGCAGTTGCCGCAGCCCGATCGCCGCCTGAGGGTCGGTCGGTTTCAGGTTGTAGCCAAGGTGGGTGTAGATGTATTTGTGGTCAAATCCCTCCGGCAGATCCCCGAGTTGCCAGCCAAATCGCTTGTTGCAGGTGTTGTCCTGCCCACTGGCACACCAGCAGTCGCGCCCCCAGTCGCGGAAGCTCTCCACGAGGAGCTTGAGCCCGGCGTTGCGGACGATGCTCACCGCCCCCCCTTCGCCCATCGTGAGATGGTGGGGCGGGTAGAACGACTGCGTCGAGAGATCGCCGAAGGTCCCGGTGAATTGGCCGTCGTAGGTGCTCCCCAGGGCGTCGCAGTTGTCTTCGACCAGCCACAGATCGTGACGGCGGCAGAAGTCGACCACCGCCGTCAGATCGAACGGGTTGCCGAGCGTGTGGGCCATCATCACGGCCCGCGTTTTCCCCGGCACGAAGGCGTCGTCGAGCTGATCGATCCGGACGTTGAGCGTCTGCGGATCGTTGTCGATGAACACCGGCACGCAGCCATGCTGCATGATCGGCGCGACGGTCGTGGGAAACCCCGCCGCGACGGTGATCACCTCGTCCCCCGGCTTCAGACGCCGATCACCGAGCTTCGGGCTCGTGAGCGCAGCGAAGGCGACGAGGTTCGCCGATGATCCGGAATTGACAAGGATCGTGTTCCTCACCCCGAGAAACGCCGCGAGATCCCGCTCGAAGGCCGTCCCCTCCGGCCCGAGCGTCAGCCAGAAGTCGAGCATCGAAGCCACCCCAGCCTCGACCTCGTCGGCGTCGAACACCCGCCCCGCGTAGGGGACGGTCGACTCCCCCGGCACGAACGACCGTTCTTCCCCCTCGACAGGGAGCGTGAACGCGCCATGCTTCGACCGGGCATACTCCCGCACAAGCCGGAGAATCTCGTCACGGATCTCGGAGTCGGACCGATGGTCAGGCATGCACGGATCTCGTCTGCGGGGATGCGGGAGGAACGGCCCAAGCGACCGTGACAGCGATCGTTCGATCGAAGGACCATGCCGGGCGTCGTCGGGCCGGCCGGAGGGTACAGCGTTGAGCGAGCACGCGTGAGACGGGCTCCCGGGAACGGATGTCCCCGACGACATGCGTCAGCCGGTCGGCAAGACCGAGCTGCTCGAAGAGCGACGGCGTCATCACGGGCTCGAGAGCCAACCCCATGACCTTGGCCCGCTTTCCCGCAAAGCATCCGGTGAATGGCGTTTGGATGTCGCTCATGTCCACACTTTCCAGGGCGCTTTGCCGGATTCCCACAGCCCTTCGAGGAACACCTTGTCACGGAGCGTGTCCATCGGCTGCCAGAAGCCGGTGTGATCGAAGGCCATCAGTTGGCCGTCGGCCGCCAGCGACATCATCGGCTCGTCTTCCCAGACCGTGGTGTCTCCCTCGAGGCGATCGAGGACCTGCGGCGAGAGCACGAAGAAGCCGCCGTTGATGAGCCCGCCATCGCCCCGCGGCTTCTCGGCAAACCCCTTCACGAGATCACCATGCCGCTTGAGCGCCCCATAACGCCCGGGTGGCGCCACGGCCGTCACCGTCGCCAGTTTGCCATGCCCGCGGTGGAAGGCGATCAGGGTGGAAATGTCGACGTTGCTCACTCCGTCACCATAGGTGAAACAAAAGGCGTCGTCGTTGCGGATGTGATCGGCCACCCGCTTGAGCCTTCCGCCTGTCATGGTCGATTCGCCCGTGTCGACGAGAGTCACCTTCCAGGGCTCTGCCTTCCGTTCGTGGACGGTCATTGTGTTGAAGGCGATGTCGAAGGTGACGTCCGACATGTGGAGGAAGTAGTTGGCGAAGTATTCCTTGATCAGGAAGCCCTTGTAGCCGCAGCAGATTACGAAGTCGTTCACGCCATGCGCGGAATAGTGCTTCATGATGTGCCAGAGGATGGGCCGGCCACCAATCTCGACCATCGGCTTCGGCTTGAGATGCGTCTCCTCGGAGATTCGGGTCCCCATTCCGCCGGCAAGAATGACCGCTTTCATGTTACTGACCGCCAAAGGGGGGGGCCGTTGACTCGATACCCGAGTGAGCCAGCCCACTCGCGGGCATGCTTTCACTTTGGCGAGTGTGACACACAAGACACGCGCTCTCAATTCCCCATTCAGGCCCCCTCGTGGGTGTGGCTCCATCCGCTCGCGGGCCACCAAGAACTCACCAGTGGCGCCACTCCGGCACCCCTCCCTGATCGGCACGCCTTCTCCGAGTCGCACAACCTCGCCGATCGGCCGTCCAAGTGCGCCCTCCAGCCACGCCGGCGTCGCGCACCCCGACTCCACCGAACAACTCCCTCGCTTTTGACGCGTCGCGGCTCCCCCGCTATACCGTCAGACATCCAAAGCTGCCGACGGCGGTGATCGATGGGACCGCTCTTGCCGTGCACGAACCGCTTCGCCGAGCGTACCCGGGGGCCAGCCTCACCATGATCGATCCACTGCATGTCGTGTTCGCGGCGAATCGCGCGTACGTCCCCTACGTGTCGGCCGCGATCACGTCCGTTCGCGCCAACCTTCCTCCCGCCGTCCCTCTCGACGTCACGATCCTCTCCCGAGACATCACCCCGACGGAGATCGGCTGGCCCAACCGGGGGGCGGCCGACTCGCTTCGTTGTTTTTCACCCGACGTGGATCGCTCTACGCTTCCCATCCGCCCCACCGACCACCTCACGATCGAGACCTACTACCGGCTCTTCCTCGAGATGGCCTTCGACGAAACCGTGACACGGGTCGTCTATCTCGATGC
>CAJBCV010000459.1 GCA_903951635.1 uncultured Planctomycetaceae bacterium | reverse complement strand
GGTGCAGATGCCCTACTACGGAGCCCGGCGGCCGAAGGAGGGGAAGGCGGGGGCGGAGATGCTCGTACCGGCGGTCCGCCAGGCGGTGGCCGACGTGCGCCGGGCACGGGATGCCACGGCGGCCCTGCCACTGCTCGACGCGTCGCGGATCTCCGTCCAAGGAACGAGCCTCGGCGGCTTCGTCACCGCGACTGTCGCCGGCCTCGACGAGGGCTACGACAAGATCTTCATTCTCCTGGCCGGCGGCGATCTCGTCGGCGTGCTCGAGAAGGGAAAGAAGGATGCCGAGAAGGTGCGCGAGAAGCTGGCGGAATCGGGGATGACCGAGGCGCAGATCAAGGAGACGCTCCACGCCATCGAGCCGACGAGGCTCGCCCACCGCTACCGCCCCGACCGCACCTGGATCTTCTCCGGGAAGTACGACGATGTCGTCCCGCTCTCCCACTGCCAGCTCCTTGCCGACGCCGGGAATCTCCCTCCGGATCACCACGTGCAGATGGAGGCCAACCATTATTCGGGCATCATTTATCTCCCGATGGTGATGGCGAGAATCGCCGGGGAGATCCACGGTCGCACGCCAGCCCCGCCGGCTCCCGCCCCCCCGGCCACGACCGCTCGTTGACACACGCCGAGAACCGGGGTACTGAGGAGGGTCGGGTGACCGTCGCCGCCCTGCCCCTGCCCAGTCTTCAGCACCGAGATCCATCGTGACCCCCGAAAGCCCGAACCCGTCCGCCGATCTCTTCGGAGCCCGCCGCACCGTCGAGCAGGTCGAGGAGGGGAACGAACTGGCCCCGAAGTTCGACGCCCAGGGGCTGATCCCCTGCGTGACCACCGACTTCACCTCGGGCGAGGTGCTCATGGTGGGGATGATGAACCGGGAGGCGCTCGCCCGCACGATTCAAACCGGCGAGGCCCACTACTGGAGCCGCAGCCGGCAGCAGCTGTGGCACAAGGGGGCGACAAGCGGGCTGGTGCAAAAGGTCGTCGAGATGCGGATCGACGACGACCAGGACTGCGTCTGGCTCCGCGTCGCGATCCCCGGCGGCGCCAGCTGCCACGTCGGCTACCGCTCCTGCTTCTACCGCAAGGTGCCGGTCGGTGCGGAACGCACGACCGGGGAGACGCTCGAGTTCCTCGAGCATGAGAAGGCCTTCGATCCCAAGGCCGTCTACGGCGACGCGCCCAACCCGACGCAGCTTTAAGACGTCGTCCCGCGACGGCACTTCACGGTCGCCGATAGTCCGGGTGCATCGGGAACCCGAGCCTGTCGATCGCCCGCGATCACTTCCGATCGGCTGATTCAGGCAATGATCGGTGCCTCCCACCCTCGAACACTCCACCACTGGAGTGAACGACGGCACCGAAAGCTCCGAGATCATGGTCCTTTTCATGCACAGAACATTGAGGCGGATGAGTCGGGCTTTCCGCGGCATACGGCTGCTCCCGGAATCCGACTCGATTCTCTTTTCCTGCTGTCTGGATGGCGCGTTGGCCATGAGCGCCAACGCGAAAGTTCACCAAACCACGTTTCTCCATCTCCTCCGCTTCCTGTCAGAGACCGATCTCCCGATCTCGGTCCGCACGAGCCTCGCCAACTCGCTGTTCCCGATCCGCACCGTCGGCTAT
>CAJBCV010000458.1 GCA_903951635.1 uncultured Planctomycetaceae bacterium | reverse complement strand
CGGAGGATCAGCCGGGCCTCGGCGGAGGCAACGCCGCCGCTGATTGAATACGGATGGACGAAGCCCTCGCGGCCGTCGGTTGTCTCGGGGGAAAGGCTCTCCTTCGGGAGCTCGTCGAGGAACGAGCCGAGGATCTTGATGGCATTGACGATCACTCCCTTCCCGACGCTCGGGTGGGTGTTGATCCCGGTGACGGTGACGACGGCGAGATCGGCGGAAAACGTCTCGGCGTTGACCTCACCCGCACCGAAACCGTCGAGGGTGTAGCCGACCTTGGCGCCGATACTCCCGATGTCGAGGTGCTGCGTGCCGCGGCCGATCTCCTCGTCGCAGGTGAAGACGAGGCGGATCGGGCCGTGCGGCACCTCGCGGCGTTCGACGAGCCGGGCGGCGGTCGCCATGATCACCGCCACGCCGGCCTTGTCGTCGGCGCCCAAGAGCGTCGTGCCGTCGGAGGTGATGATCGTGGAGCCAACGAGCGATTGAAGTTCAGGATTGTCGGCGACGCGGATGACACGCGACGGGGCGCCGGGGAGCGTGATATCGCCGCCGGTGTAGTCGGCATGGACAACCGGCTTCACATCAGTGCCCGAGGTTTCCGGGGAGGTGTCGACGTGGGCCACCCAGGCGATCGTCGGGGCGGCATGACTGACGGTGGCCGGCACGGTCGCCATGACGACGCCATGCTCCGAGAGGGAGACGTTGGCGAGGCCGAGCGTTCGGCACTCCGCCGCGAGGAGCCGGCAGAGATCGAGCTGCTTGGCCGTGCTCGGGCTCGACGGCGAATGCTCGTCGGCCTGGGTGTCGATGCGGACGTAGGCGAGGAAACGGTCGAGGAGCGTGGGCACGGGACGGCTTCCGGGGGGGCGGCGGAGCGAGCGGCTGCGACGGGGAGACGAAAACCTATCACGCCCCCCGGTCGCCCCGCCATCGCGGCCAGCGCGATCCCCCTTCGCTCCCTCCGGCGGGTAAAGTGGGGCCCATGAAACCGCTCCCGGGCCGATCGCCGTCCACTCGCATCATGGCCCTCGTCTGTGGCGCCCTGCTCGCCTTCACAGGCGCGGCGAACGTGGCGATCGCCGGAGAGCTGATCGATGCCCCGATGACCACGAGCCTCGAGGCCGTGAGGCCGCTCCTCGTCAGAACCTGCCTCGGCTGCCACGACAACGCCACCGCCGCCGGCGGGTTTTCCGTGGAGGGGATGACCGACGGGGCCGATCGACGCGACCGCGACCGGCTCATCCGCGCCCACGACCGGGTGAAGGCCGGCGAGATGCCGCCGGAGCAGGACGACCTTCCCGGCCGCTCGCGGGAGGACCTCGTGGCGGCGCTTGCCGAGTGTTTAGACGTCGCCGACCGGGTCGACATTCAAGCCAACGGTCGCGTGCCGCTGCGCCGGCTCAACCGGCATGAACTCGAGCAGAGCCTGCGGACGCTGCTCGAGCTTCCCGATCTCGACGTCGCCGATCTCCTCCCCGAGGACAGCCTCCGTGACGGGTTTCCCAAATCGGCTGAAGGGCTCGAACTCTCGCGTCTCCAATTTACGGGAACGCTCGAT
>CAJBCV010000457.1 GCA_903951635.1 uncultured Planctomycetaceae bacterium | reverse complement strand
GGCGATGTCGGCCTCCACTGCCATCCCCGGCATCATCACCTCACCGAAGAGCGATCGGCTCTCGGGAAACCTCTCCACGGCCTCTTCGGAGAGCGCGCGAAAGTCGCGAAGGAAGGATTCCTGGTCGTCGAGCCGGCCGGTACTGAAGGCCTGATGCGAGGCGTTGAACAGGGCGATCAGCCCGGCGTGGAGGATCGCGGGATCGTTTGGCGCGGCGGCCAGCGCGGCCGACATCAGCGCCAGGCCTTCGCGGAGGAGGCGATCCCCTTCGTCGACCTCGCCACGCTGGGCGAGCGAGGCGGACAGTTCGAGCTTTGTCTGGGCGAGATCGACCTCGTTCCCCGGCTTGCTGGCAAGGGTGGCGATCGCGCGGCGGCAGGCGTCCTCCGCCTCGACGACTCGCCCCAGCCGGCCGAGGAGCCGGCGTTCGCTTTTGAGCGCGTTGAGCCGGTGGGATTCGTTGTCGGGGTCGGCGATACCACGCTTGTCCATCTCCTGGATCGTTGCGAGCATCATCCGCCGGCTCTCGAGGGCGTCGCCGTCTTGGCGGAGTTGCTCGAAGATCTCGGCGATCCGCTGGGCGCCACGCATCCGGAACCTCAGCCCGTCCCCGGCATCGGGCTCGAGCGGCCACTGGAGAAAGCGGTCGCGGATCCCGAGGAGATAGGCACGATCGGCGTCGGAGAGCGGTGGGCGGCTGGCGATGATCCGATCGGCGGAGGCGTCGGTGAGATCCTCGAGGAAGTCGCGGGCCAGGTCGCGGCTGGCGGTGATCTGGACGTTGGCCCGCCGCAGTTCGACGACATGGTAGGCGGCGCCGGCGACGGCGACGCAGCAGGCCGCGATCGCGGCGAGGCTTGCTCCCGCCGCCAGCGGCCGGCGCCGCGCCCATTTGGCAACGCGCTCGAGCAAGGGGGGACGCCGGGCGCGGATCGGCCGGTGGGAGAGGAAGCGATCGAGATCGTCGGCGAGATCGCGGGCCGAGGCGTAGCGGCGGAGGGGCTCGCGCTCGAGGCACTTCTCGACGATCGTGCGGAGATCGGCCGGCACTCGCGGCATCAGCCGGCCCAAGGATTTCGTCGTCCCCAGGGCCGAACGGCGGAGCATGTCGGCGGCAGTCGGCCCTTCGTACGGGGGCGAGCCAGTCAGCATCGCCAGGAGCGTGCCGCCGATGGCATGGAGATCGGTGAGCGGGCCGACCGGGCCCAAGAGGGGATCGAGGCCGGTCTGCTCTGGGGCCATGTAGCTCGGTGTGCCCATCACGGCCGTGGCTTGCGTGAGATGGCCGGCGGTATCGTCGGGGCGGGCAAGACCGAAGTCGATGAGCTTCGGCGTGCATGAATCGGCGGGAGCGGGGCCGGGCGCGAGGAGGACATTCTCCGGCTTGATGTCGCGGTGGACGATGCCGAGGAGATGGAGGGCTTCGAGCGCCCTGGTGAGATCGCGGCCGATCCGGGCTGCCTCCCCGGAGAGAAGCGTGCCCCGCTTGATCCGGCTCCAGAGGGTCTCCCCAGCTACCCACTCCATGACGAGATAGGGGAGCCCATCGGCAGAGCCCGCGTTGAGGATGCGGATGATATTGGGATGGTCGAGACGCGCCAGCAGCAAGGCCTCGCGCTCGGCCCGGGCCCGATCGTCGGCGGAGATCTGCCAAGACCGTGCGAGCACCTTCACCGCCACCGGCCGGTCGAGCGCGCTGTCGCGTGCCTTGAAGATGATCCCCATCCCGCCGCGTGCGACCAGCTCGAAGTCGACCAGGCCCGGGATCGGCGGGATCGGCGGTGCGGAGGCGTCGAGGCCGGGGGCGATCTCGACATCGGG
>CAJBCV010000456.1 GCA_903951635.1 uncultured Planctomycetaceae bacterium | reverse complement strand
GATCGTGAAATCGCTGCCGCCGATGTGGAAGTCGGCGGTGGAATCGACGCCCACCCCCTGGAGAATCGTGTGAAAGACGTGGCCATGGTCGACGGGGCGATCGATGACCTCCGTGCCGTCGGCACTGGTCGCGCCGATGACGGCTCCCGGCTGGATGCCGGCGCCACCGAGGAGCACGCTCCACGACTTCCCCCAGTGATCGCGGCCGTAGCCGGCGTTGATCCGCGGCGTGCGACCAAACTCGCTCATCACGCACACGAGCGTGTCTTCGAGGAGGCCGCGGGCGGCGAGATCGGCGACGAGCGTCGCGAACGGCTGGTCGAACTCACCGAGTTGCTCGATGTGGAAGTCGAAGTTCTCGAAGTGCGTGTCGTAGTTGGAGTGGTTGACCTGCACGAACGACACGCCGTGCTCGAGGAGACGGCGGGCCATGAGGCAGTGGCGGCCGAACTCGTGCTTCCCGTACCGCTCCTGGTCGCGCTGCGACTCGAGGCTGACGTCAAACACCTTCCTCTGATCGAGGAGATCGAGCGCCTGGCCGTAGGAGAAGGTGTAGGCCTCGGTGTCGGCGGTGCGACGGCGGGAAGCGAAGCGGTCGTTGAACCGGCTGCGGAGCGCCGAGCGGCGCCGATCGGCTTCGGGGGCGAGCCCCTCGGGGCGGTCGGTGAAGGCCGGTGGCTTGGCGTCCTCCATGATCACGCCGGCGTAACGGGGGCCGAGGTAGGAGGCGTTGCCGGGGCCGCCGCCGGCGCCACGGATGAGAACATGGCCGGGGAGGGGGAAGTCGTCGCTCGTGCAGGCTTTGGCGACGACCGCGCCCAGATCGGGGACATCGAGCGGCGCCGGCTGGTTGCGGCCGCTGAAGATCTCCCGCTGGCCACGGCCATGATCGTCGGAGGCGTTGGTCATGCTGCGGATCAGCCCGAGCCTGTGCATCTGCAGCGCCGTGTGGGGAAGGAGCTCGGAGATGTGGAGGCCGGGGACGCTCGTCGGAATCGCCCTGAAGGGGCCACCGGTCGCCGTCCCCGGCTTCGGGTCCCAGGTCTCGAGCTGGCTGACGCCGCCATGGAGGAAGATCTGGAGGACGCGCTTCCCCGAGCCCTGCACTGTTTTGGCGAGCGCCGGCCGGCGCGCGAGGCCGGTGGCCGCCGCCGCAGCCATGCCGCCGAAGAGAGCGCGGCGCGAGAGGACGTGGTCGGCGGAGCCGCAGGCGGGATTGGCGTTGGATGGCATGGAGCGTCTCCTGGGAACGTCAGGCTCTGGCGCGGGGGATCAGTGATTGAAACGGAACTCGTTGCTTGCGAGCATCGCCCAGAGCAGTTCGGCGATCGCCACGGCTCGATCGTCGGCCCGGCCTGCGAGGGCCGCGGCGACGTCGGCCTTCTCATCGGCAACGGGATGCCGGGAGAAGACGGTGAGGAAGGCCTCGTCGGCAACGGCGCCATCGTCGGCGAGCGCGACGAGCCGGGCAGCGAGGTTTTCCCCGCCGGGCCTCAGGGTGCCGGCGACGTCGGGAGCGTTGCCGATCCAGAGGGCCTGATTGACCGATGTCTGGAAATCGGTGGCGAGTGG
>CAJBCV010000455.1 GCA_903951635.1 uncultured Planctomycetaceae bacterium | reverse complement strand
TGCGGGCGGATCTGTGGAGCCGCCGCGACGAGCTGCGGGGCGCCGTGGTGGAGGCTCGCGGTTGCCAGACGTTTGCGAGCGGGGCTCTTCGGCATCCGCAGTTCGTCCGGATCAGAGACGACAAGCGGGCCCGCGACTGCGGGGGGGTGGCTCGATGAAGGACTTCCCCGAACGCCTCGAGATGACTGGCATGTTCAGCCCGCGACCAAATCTTCTTGTTCGCTGTGCGGAGAACGCAGACGGTGAGCTAGCAGTCCTCATTGAGGCGCGCTACGCGATGATGGCCGACGAGTGCAGAACGCTTGCGGATTGGCTTATTAAGGCTGCGGATTGGATTGATGCGGAGGATCGCAGGATATGAACGACCCGCAGGCCGAATACCGAAAGCTCCGTGAGGCGAGACGCGCGAAGTGCGAGGCGTGGGAGCACGCCGACTATCTCCTCGACAAAGCGCACGAGGCCCGCGATCTCGCGAGAGAAGCCGCGACCGTGGCCACCAAGAAACACCTGGACGCGAACAGGGCCGTCGATGAATTGAAGCGCATTCTCGAAGACGCGCTCGTGGAATACAGCGCAGCCCGCCGGGCCTGCGAGCAGTTCAGGGAAGCACTCGAAAAGCAGCGAGAGCAGTGACATGGACTCCGTTTTCGCAATGGCAATGGGGATGGCTAGCGAAGGCAATCCCCTCAAAGTGTTCGATTGGAAAAAGTGCGCTGAGATCATTCGGGACGAGAAGCCACAGGAAGTAGAAGCCGGGCTCTCGGAAGATTGGGAATACACAGGCGGTGTCATCTTCAAGGACGGAGAGATTGTCGAAGACGAATACACGTACCTGGCCTCAAGCTGGGCGACGCCGATGATTCTTGTCGACGGTTGCTACCGTGACTGCTACGTCATGCAAAGCGAAACGGAGTGGCACTGCGGGACAAAATGGCCGAACGAAGCGAAGTCAATCCTGGCGGCCGTCGCCGCACGCGAGCGGAAGGGGGCCGGTAATGGCTCATTGTGACGCGGTGAGGCGAGGCATGGAGCTGCTTGTCACTCCGATGAATCAAGTGCCTCCGCTGGCGATTGAGTTCGCTCGGAATCTGGCCCGTGAGTCAGGCGGAATGTGCGGCGAGGTGTTCGTGACGGCTTACAGCGTGTACGCGCAGTGCGTCGAAGGCTGCGAATGCAACGACCAGCTCTACATGGCCCGGCCGCAAGATCAGGAATGGTTTGATGCCGCACGCGAGCGAAAGGAGGAATCGAAATGACCCACTGGTGCCGCGACGAGCGCATCATCGGCCCCGCCTCGACGCGTGGCTGCAATCCCGGTCGCGTGCGGTTCCGGTTCTCCTTCACGACCGGATCGATGGAGCGGCTTCGGGTCGCTGATCGCGTCCTCGGCAAGTCGGCCTGGTGGGAGGGAAGCTGGTGGACCGTTGTTTGGATCGAAGTTCCGAGCGTCGACGCGGGAGAGCCGTGGGTGGCTACGATGACACTTTCCGAGGAGGGGCCGCAGCCAGAGACGTTCGCGCTGCCGGAGCTGCTCGAATACCTGAAAGCCGTAGAGGTTAGGCATGGCTGAACAAGAGGTCAGGGAGTTGGTCGAGAAGGCCTTCTTCATAGGGTTCTCCGTGAGCCGCGAAGGCTTCAACGGGGAATGCACGTACGATCATCTCGCGCCACGGGAGCTTGAGTCCGATCACGAAATCCGAGTGGCGGTTTCCGCCGACGCCGAAGGATGCCTTGAGAATGACCCGCTGCGGGCGCTTTGCGACCAAGCGATCGCCGCTGTCATGGGCGGCAAGCCACCTGCCTTGCCATCTCGGGAGGCGTGGCTGCTCGCCGGGTTCAAGCAGGAGGGATTTGAGCCAGGCGGATGCTTCCGCTGGAAGTGGGCGAGCACGCACACGCTCCGCGGCACAACCATCAAGGAGGCTGTCGACGCCGCGATGCTGGACGAGCTCGACGCTGGCCTATCGACCGACACCCCATAGCAGCATGCCCGGAGTAATCGCACGTCGGCTATCAACTCGGGCGCTTACGCGCGCTGCACAGCGGCACGAAAGAGGAAATCAATTGGCTGTGGATGAGGGTCACGAGCCTGGAAGAAAAGGTGCGAGAGTTGAGGAAGGAGATCAGACGATGAGCGGCCACGAG
>CAJBCV010000454.1 GCA_903951635.1 uncultured Planctomycetaceae bacterium | reverse complement strand
TCCCTGCCCGTTGAGTCTTTGAAGCGCAATTGCGGCGGTCGCTTGATTGAGGAAGATGCCCGACAGCAGAAACAATGCCAAGATCGTAATCTTGTGAATCAAGTTCATCGCTCGGACTCTAGGATGGGTTAAAAAAATCACGAATTATCGAACTACTATTGCCTTGACTGTGAGGATCATGGAGTCATTCGCATTGTCGAATAATAGTTGTGCTGCTTGAGCAAACTTGGATGTGCCGCTTGTTGACCCAGCGAGTATTACGTGGGTAGTTAAGTCGTGGGAATCGCGGCCCGCCACGACGATCGGCAGACCTTCAAAGGCGATGCATCCTGAAATGCACGTACTTCCGAGAATTCGCACGGGTTGATCGGACCGATTCCTGATCGTGAAGCGAGCTACTCGGGATTCAAGATCGTGGACTGTTCCAAAGTCATGGATTGGTTTTTCGCAAACCATCGGGCTGTAAGAACCGTGAAGGACGTCAAAGGCGCGTTGTGGCAGCAGGAAAGGCGCGACGAACACCGCGATTGCGAGCGCGATAAAGACGAGTGGCGATAGTATCCTGCGCCATTTCACGAGCCTGTCCTCCAAAAAGGAGATTGAGCAGACTGAGTCCACGAATCTGATTGCAATCCCGAGTGTCCCCGATGATCAATCGCAAATATCGTGAAAGTCGAATAATCGTGGACATCCCGAATCGAGACTGATACATGCGACACGTTCGAAAAGGCTAGTGCCGGCACCTCTGGAGGAAGAAGTCGATAGTCAGGCGGTATCGTTTGGAGACGATCGACGCTCTGTCTCTCCGAATCGCAATCCGTCGATCGAGCCCCCATCACCCAGAAGGTGGAGTGTATCCCCCCTCGCGCTCCTCCGTCAACCGGGGCGGCTGGCTTGGATGATCAAGAGCACCACGAAGGCTTCGGCGATTGACCCGAGCGGCCGCCATTCGACACAGGACGCCAACCGCCAGGAGGGCGGTCGTCCTTCAGAAAACGCTCGCCCACGGAGCGCTCCGCCGCGGGCCCGGAGGGGGGCGGGCGAACGCCCGGCGACGGGCACGGGCGACCCCGAAGCGACGTTTGAGCCAAGGATCGGGGAAGCCCAGAGGGCCTCGAGCCTGTGGGTGATTCGTCGGCGGGGCCGGCAAAAGTTTCGTCGTTTCTCGGAGGACCTCGTCACTCCTCAAGCGTTCGCCGATTCCCGCCTCGCCTGAGCGTTGGTACGGAAGCCCCTTGCGTGATCTCGCGATGCGATCGGGAAGCCCGAGGCTATCTCGGCGCTGGCAGCGGGAGCGATTCGATCGGGACCGGTGGCCCGGGGGCGACGAGGGCGCCGGGGGGGAGTTGGTCGGGGCGGAGGGGGGCTCCGTAGACCGGGCCTGTCGGCAGTGGGGCGGCACTGGTCGTGCTGGCGGCCGGGCCGGGGAGTGTGGCGGGGAGGCCGGTGGCGGGATCGGCGGCTTGGTAGGCGGGGCCGGCCTGTGGCACCGGCGCCACGCCGAGCCGGCCGAGGACCTTGCCAAGCATCTTCTGCTCGAGGAGTGGGTCGCGGCCGAGGGGGATCCAGCCGAGGTTCGGCGTCGGATTGGCGACCGGACGTGGCTGGTCGCCCACCTGCTGGCCGAGTGTGGCGAGCGGCGTGCCGTAGCGGTAGAGCGAGTCGTCGTTGCGGAACGACGCGCCGCCGGCAGTCGCCCGCATCGGCCGGGGGAGGTTTTCGAGTTCCTTGAGCACCACCGCCTCGACCCGCCAGCCGGAAGGATCGGGGATCAGCCGCATCGAGCCGGAGCGGCGAATCGATTGGAGCGTCGATTCGAGCCGCTCGCGGAAGCCGACCGAATCGCCGCGCCACGGTTCGAGGAGCGTGGCGCCGGTCTGGGGATAGGTGTCGATGCGCCCCTCGGCCGGAATGCCGTTGGCAAATACGACGCGCTGCTCCGACTGGATCTTGAAGAAGTCGTCCATCGTGTCGACCATCTGCTGCCAGACGACCTCGGCATCGATCGGCGGGATGACGACGCTGTTGCTTGGGGCTGGCGGCGGGCCGGGCACGACCGGGCCCCCGGGGCCGATGACCGCGCCGGGGGGGAGCGGCGCGAACGGATCGGGGGAGGTCGTCGGCGAGGAGAATCCGGGGAAGAGGGGCGTCGGCGGCGGCGGCGGGAGTGGCTGGACGATGCCAGGGAGCGTTCCGGCCGGCACGGTGGCAGCGGGGGGAACGGCTGGAAGAGGCGAGACCGCCGGGGGGGGCAATGTCTGGCCGGGGGCCGGGAGCGTGAGCGTGGGGACGACCGCACCGTAGGGAGCGGCGGCGGGGGGAAGCGGCGCCTGGGCCAGGACCGTGGGCGACGCGAGCACCATGGCCGTCATGGCCAGCGCCACGGCGAGCGCAGGGAGGCGCGGAAGGAAGGCAAACAGCCGGTGGGCGGGGCGTGGCATCGGCGGCATCCCGGATTCGCTGCGGTTTTTGTGTCCGCAGGGGGCGGGATCGTCGCGGCGCGGAGCCTGTGGCTCAAGCCCAGTTCCGGCCGCGTCGCCGGCGGATCGCACGGATCGCCAGCGCCATTCCAAACCCGATCGCGCAGATCACACCGAGGCCCAAGCCGGTGGGCACCCCGACCTTTTCGCGGAAAGCATCGGCAGGGGTGGGGGCCAAACGTGGCTCCGACTCGAAGACCGGAAACCGGGGCGACGGGGCGGGCTCGGTTGGATGGGAGGGATCCTGGGGCGACGCTGGCCCGAGCTCG
>CAJBCV010000453.1 GCA_903951635.1 uncultured Planctomycetaceae bacterium | reverse complement strand
CTCGCCGGAAGGGAAGGCGATCGTCGCCAAGCATCACTACCGACCGTGGATGGCCGATGCGCAGGGGCCGCCGGAGGGCTTTCCGGAGATCGAGACCTTCGACATCGCCTTCGCCGCCGGCTCGTGGGGCGACGCGATGAAAAACCTGTTCGGCGAGGGGGGGGAGTTCGACAAGATCTACCAGCCGGCCGGAGCGTCGAATTGATCCCGGCGGCCGCCTGCCGCTTTCCCTCCTTCCCGCCACAAGCGTTTGCCATCGCCGCATGAACACGAATCAACCACCGTCGCCGCCGAACCGCCGCGTCCGCACGCGCACCGTGCTGCCCGGCTTCGGCCTCAGCGCGGCGATCACGTCGCTGATGATCGTGGGCCTCGTCCTCATCCCCCTGGCGGTCCTCATCCTCCGGGCGGCGTCGCTCGGCCCGGCCGGATTCCTCGCCGCCGCGTGGACGCCCCGGGCCCGGGCGGCCTATGCGGTATCGCTCGGGGCGTCGCTGGCCGCCGCCATCATCAGCTCGCTCCTTGGGCTCCTCGTCGCCTGGGTGCTTGTGCGCCTGGAGTTTCCGGGGCGGCGGATCCTCGACGCCCTTGTCGACGTCCCGCTGGCTCTCCCCACGGCCGTGGCAGGCCTCGTCTACTCGACGCTCTATGTGGAGAAGGGCTGGCTCGGGCAAATCCTCGTGCCGATGGGGATCCGCGGGGCCTACTCGCGACTCGGCATCGTGCTGGTGCTCGTGTTCGTCAGCCTGCCGTTCGCGATCCGGGTCGTCCAACCGGTCATCGAGAGCCTCGACAAGGACACCGAGGAGGCCGCCCGCCTCCTTGGCGCGAGCAAGTCGCAGACCTTCCTCCGCGTCGTGCTCCCCGGCATCCTCCCGGCGGTGGTCACCGGCTTCGCCCTCGCCCTGGCGCGGGCCCTCGGGGAGTATGGATCGGTCGTCTTCATCTCCGGCAACATGCCGTTCAAGACGGAGATCGCTCCGGTGCTGATCGTGTCCCGCCTCGAAGAGTTCGCCTACGCCGAGGCGACCGCGATCGCCGTCGTCCTCCTCGGCATGTCGTTGTCGATGCTGATCGTCGTCAACGTCCTCCAGCAACGTCTGGCCCGCAACGCCCAGTGACCCCACCACCGCGATGACCTCCAAACCCCGCGACGCCGCCACCGCCACGAGCCCCCTCGGCCTGCTCCTCATTGCAGGCGCCGTGGCGACCGTCGGCCTGCTCATCGTCGCACCGCTGACGAGCGTCTTCGTCGATGCCTTTTCCAACGGCCCCCGGGCCTGGTGGGAGGCCTTGGCCCACGACCCCGACACCCGGCACGCCATCTGGCTGTCGCTCACCGTCGCTCCCCTCGCCGTGCTCATCAACACGGTCTTCGGCGTCGCCGCGGCTTGGCTCGTGGCCCGCTTCCGCTTCCCGGGGCGGTCGCTCCTGGTGTCGCTGTTCGACGTCCCCTTCTCCGTCTCTCCGGTGGTCGCCGGGCTGGCGCTGGTGCTGATCTTCGGCCGACAGGGGCTCCTCGGGCCGACCCTCACCGCGCTGGCGGTGAAGGTGATCTTCGCCTGGCCGGGGCTCGTCCTCGCGACGACGTTCGTGACGCTGCCGCTGGTGGTCCGCGAGCTGATCCCGGTGATGGAGGCGATCGGGCCGGAAGAGGAGATGGCCGCAGTCAGCCTGGGGGCCAACGGATGGCAGGTGTTTTGGCGCGTGACGCTGCCGAACATTCGCTGGGCCCTCCTCCACGGCGTCGTCCTCGCCAATGCCCGCGCGATGGGGGAGTTTGGCGCCGTCTACGTCGTCAGCGGCCACATCGCCGGCACCACCGACACGATGCCGCTGCGTGTGGAAAAGCTCTTCCAGGAATACCGCACGCCGGCCTCGATGGCGGTGGCGAGCGTGCTGGCGGCCCTGGCCCTGCTGACGCTCGTCGCCAAGGTGTTCATCGAGCGGCAGTTGGAAACGGAATCGAAAGAACTCGAAGCGGCCCGGGCCCCCGGCGCCGACACCGACCCGACCACGGGAGGTCTTGGATCATGAGCATTCGCGTCGACGGCGTCTCCAAATCATTCGGCGCCTTCAAGGCGCTCGACAACGTCTCGCTCGACGTCCCTCAGGGGACGCTCCTGGCGCTCCTCGGCCCCTCGGGCTCGGGCAAGACCACGCTCCTGCGGATCATCGCCGGGCTCGAGTGGCCAGACTCCGGCCGGATCGAGGAAGACGGCACCGACATCACCGACCGCCACGCCCGCCAGCGGGACGTGGGCTTCGTGTTCCAGCACTACGCCCTCTTCCGCCACATGAGCGTGTTCGAAAACATCGCCTTCGGGATGCGGGTCCGGAAAGCCCCGCAGGCCGAGGTCAAGGCCCGGGTCGACGAGTTGCTCCATCTGGTGCGTCTCGACAACCTCGGCTCGCGGAAGCCCGCGCAGCTCTCCGGCGGCCAGCGGCAGCGGGTGGCCCTCGCCCGGGCCCTGGCAATCCGCCCGCGGATCCTCCTCCTCGACGAGCCGTTCGGAGCGCTCGATGCCAAGGTGCGGGTCGAACTGCGGCAATGGCTCCGCCGCCTCCACGACGAAATCGGCATGACGACGGTGTTCGTGACCCACGATCAGGAAGAGGCCTTCGAACTGGCCGACGACGTCGTGGTGATGAACGAGGGCCACGTCGAGCAGCGCGGCAAGCCCGACGAGGTCTTCGACAAGCCGGCCTCGCCGTTCGTGATGGACTTCCTCGGCAATGTCAACGTCTACCACGGCCGGGTGGAGAACGGCCTGGCCTTCTGGCACGGCGTACCGATCCACTATCCCGACTACCCCCACGCCCAGGCCCGTGAGGCCCGCGTCTACCTCCGGCCCCACGAGCTCGACATCGCCCGCGCCCCTTCCGGCAGCGCGTCGGAAGCCCATGCGGGCACGAGCCTCGCAGCGACGGTGCTTCGCCAGACGCGCACCGGCCCGATCACTCGCATCACCTGCCAGCCGAGACAGGGAGGCAGCGATCTCCATGTCGATCTCCCCTCGGCGGCGGCCCGCGAGCTCGGCCTCCAGCCGGGCGAATCGGTGTCGATCACGCCGCGCCACGTCCGCGTGTTTCTGCCCGACCCGGAATATGTCATCTGACGCCCCTTCCCACATGAGTCGACCCCATCCATGAGCAGCCAGCCCCCCTCCCTTTCGCCGCAAGACGATGCCTCGTCCTCTCAAGTCGGGCGAGCCGCGCCCCACCACCCCGCCCTCGACCGGATCGAGGACGCCCTCCGCGGCCTCCGCTACGGGTCGGTTCTGGCGATCGTCCAGGACGGGGTCGTGGTCCAGATCGAGCGGACGGAGAAGACCCGTCTGACGCAGGGCGATCAGCGCTGACTCCATCGCTTCAAGCCTCGCCCCTCCACCGCCCGCCGCACCGATGAGTTCGGCGGAAGACTTCCCCTCTCCCCCTCTGGGAAAGGGTTCCCTGGATCGAAAAAACAAGGAAAAAAAGACGCCAGAAATAATCTTGACCACGACGATCGTATTGGTAAGATACGAATGTCAACATTGTTGACCGTATCGATAAACATCAAGTCACAATCGTCAAACGTCGATTTTCTTTCCGTCTGCAGTACCGACCGGAATGACCGGAGGGAAGCGACGGCTCCGCTGAGCCTTTCGTTCCGTCCTCGTTCCCTGGTCCCTCTCACTGCCGGCTGGCTTGCCCGATCAGGCCCGCCCTGATCAGGCCCCCAGCCTCTCCCCCTTGGTTTCGCTTTCCGTTCATCTCTTTCCCGCGAGGATTCCCCATGTCCATCCGCTCCGTCCCCGCCCGTCGGGCGTTCACGCTCGTCGAGCTGCTTGTGGTGATCGCGATCATCGGCACCCTTGTCGGCCTCCTCCTGCCAGCCGTTCAGGCCGCCCGCGAGGCCGCCAACCGTTCGAAGTGCTCCAACAACCTCAAGCAGATCGGGCTGGCGATCCTCAATCACGAGTCCTCCAAGCGCACCCTCCCCAACAGCTACCGGCCCAACAACGGCACGGCGCGCATCGCCTGGGTGACGCGACTCCTGCCCTTCTTCGAGGAAGGCAACCTCGGCAACCGCTGGGACTTCACGCAGAACTGGAGCAGCCTGACGCCGAACACCGCCGGCGGCTTCCAGATCCCCAACGCCGTCCTCGCGATGACCCGCCTGCCGACGTTCGAGTGCCCGTCGGCGCCTTCGAGCAACAATTTCGACGCTGACCCGGACACGGGATCGACGCCGAGCGGTTATCCCACGGCAGACATCAAGGCGGCCGTGAACGCCGCCGGGAACGGCTTCTCGCAGGTCGGTCTGTTCTGCGCCACGACCGACTACTCGCCGACGATCTTCGTCGACTCGCGTCTGGCCAACGGCGGCACGATTTCCGACCTCCGCGCCGATGTCGCCCACAACCAGGCGCAGGGAGCGCAGAAGTCGGGGCCGGCCGATGGCTTCATGCCCAAGGACTACAACGGCACGGTCAAGGTGCGGCTCGCCGATGCCATCGACGGCACGTCGAAGACGATCGCGATCGCCGAATCGGCTGGCCGGCCCTACAAGTGGACCCGCGGCAAGAAGGCTGACAACGCCTCCGGGGCGTTCCCAGCCCGCCGCGTCAACGGCGGCGGCTGGTGCCGCCCGGCGAGCGACTTCGCCTTCGACGGCTCCTCCGCCGACGGCACGCTCTTCGGCGGCGGAAATGCCACTGGCGCCGTCAACGTCACCAACGGCGAGAGCGTCGAGACCGCTCCCTACCAGGGATCCGTCTACGGCACCGAGGGGACCGGCGAGCCGTACGCCTTCCACTCCGCCGGTGCCAACCACGTGTTCGGTGACGGGTCGGTCCGCCTCCTCTCGAGCGACGTGACGATCCGCATCTACGCCGCGCTGGTCACCCGGGCCGGTGGCGAGTCGGCGAACGTCGACTGACGACCGCTGACGGGCCGAAGCCGAAGCCCGGCGGGGCTGCGAGTCGGCACCATAGGCGACTTTTCCCGGAGGGGCCGGGGCGGGGTGAATCCCGTCCCGGCCCCCGGCTTTTTGGATCGCCGCAGCCGCTCCCTCACCCCCGCCACCATCGCCCTCCGGGGCCGTGGCTTTCAAAAGCGGGGCTCGCGCCGTACCCTGACGGGGTGGATCCCGGCGCCTTCCCCCGACCGCGGCGCCCGCCGAATACCGGCTTGGAGCCACCGACAGCCCCGAGCCGCCCCGATGCGGGGGCGAGGGCGGGAACGGAGGGTCTGGACGGGGCCCTTGCCACGAGCGTGTGCATGAGCGACATCCTGTTCCACTACTACCGCGTCAATCCGACGACGTGGTTCTATCTGTCGTCGCTCCTCTCGATCGCGCTGTTCTTCAAGTTCAACCGCGTCTGGAGCGTGCGAAACCTCGATCTCGTCGGCCTGATCCTGTTCGCGCCGGGATTGCTGGCGGTGGAGTACGGAAGCTTCCGGGCCAATCAGGCGGCGCTCCAGCTTGGCTACATCTGGCTGTTCTCGGTGTCCGCGGCCTTCCTCGTGCGAATGCTGTTCGACTCGATGATGGTCCGCCGACCGCTCCTCGAGCCAAACCTCACCACCGGGGGCTTGGTGTTTCTGGGGAGTTCGCTCCTGGTGTTCCTGTTGGCCAATGTGATCACGTCGCGCCCCCAGCAGTCCGACGTCGCGGCGGCCGCCGCCGCCGCCCCCCGGACAGATCCGGTCGAGGTGCGCGACGAAGCCAATCCCCTCGAGCGGCTCGGCCCCGGCTACCCGCTCCTCTTCCTCCTCCCACGAATCTCGGCCCAGCGGATCTTCTCCCCCGAGGCCGACGGCCAGGGGACCGTCGAGGCCGCCGGCGATGCGAGAGTCGTCAACGAGACGACGGCCCGCGTGATGGCGATCCTCTCGCAACTGGCGATCGTCGCCGGGATGGTGTTCACCGGCTGGCGTCACTTCGAGAACGCCCGCCTCGGGATCGCCGCGGCGGTCCTCTACCTCCTCCTTCCCTACACGGCGATCATGACCGGACGGGTCGATCACGCCCTGCCGGGGGCGCTGGTGATCTGGGCGATCGCCACCTACCGCCTCCCCCTCGCCTCCGGCTTCCTCATCGGGATGGCGATGGGCACGACCTACTATCCCGTCTTTCTTCTTCCCCTGTGGTGCAGCTTTTATTGGGAGCGGGGCATCCGCCGGTTCGCCGTCGGCGTCGCCGTCGCCCTGGCGCTCCTCGTCGCGGCGTTGTGGTGGAAGACGGCCGACCCGGCCGTCTTCTCCGGCCAACTCCGACAGATGTTCGGCTGGATCTTCCCCAACGAGGTCACGCTCGAGGGCTTCTGGTCGCTCCCTGCCAACGACGCCGTCTTCCGCCTCCCCGTGCTCGCGGCCTTCGTCGCGATGATGGCCACGCTGGCGATCTGGCCGTCGCCGAAGAATCTCGGCACGCTCATGAGCTGCACCGCCGCCGTGCTCATCGGGAGCCAGTTCTGGAAGGCCCACGACGGCGGCTTGTTTCTCGCCTGGTTCCTCCCGGTGCTGCTCTTGGTCGTCTTCCGACCAAACCTGGAAAACCGGGTGGCGCTGCTCGTCCTCGAGCCGGAGTGGTTTCCGCGTCGCGGACGACAGGCCGCCTGAGACCGCCCGCCTGAGGCGTGCCTTCAGTCGCCGCGGCGGAGGTCGATCGCCTCGGCAAGCTCCTGGCGAGCCAGCCACTGCCGCCAGGCCGGCAGATTCCACTGGAAGTCCTGCCCGGTGATCCGGACGAGCGCCGCCAGCGCCGCTTCGTTCCGCAACCGCACCTTCCCCCGCTTCGGCCCCCCGCCGAGCGAAAGCCCATCGCCGCCGGAGCCAAACGCCACGCTCGTCTGCCCTTCCTGGCGACCGTCGGAGGCGATGACGACATGCTCGGTCTCCAGGGCCTCGACGAGCGCCGCCGCCGCGCCGGAGAGGCCGAGGGCCCCGATCACTTCGGCAGCGCGGTTGACGCGAGCGTTGTCGGGCCCGCCGAGGGCCGCCACACATGCCGGCTCGGCGATCATCGGGCCAATCGCCTGGAGCCGCTCCACGGCCGTCAGCCGGGTGTCGGGATCGGCATGGTCGATCGCCACCTGGAGGATGATCGCGATCGCATCAGGGGAACCGATGCGGGCCAGCGCCTCGAGGAGAAAGGCCCGCACCTGAGGCACCCCTTCGCGGGCCACCGCCGCCCCAAGCGCCGACACCGCCGCCGGATCGACGATCTCACGAAGCTCTTCGGCGGCCGTCGCTGACGTGGCAGGATCGTCGAGCCGCCGGCGCAGTTTCTCGAGCCTCGGCCCCCATTGCTTCTGGGCGACCGTCTCTCGCTCCGAGCGTTCGATGAGCTCGATCTCCTGGCTGGTCCGCCACGCCCCCCGATAGCGGACGAGCCCCCGTTCGGCCATGAACGCCTGCTGCGATGAAGGGCCAGCGCCTGGCGAGCGGGCCACGTCGTCAGCCTCCCCGTCAGGCCCGACCTCGTGCTCGGCGGCGCCGTCGTCGGCCGCGCGCCCCGGCAGTGCGGCCAAGGCCATGACGGCCGCCGCGAGGAGGAGGCGAAAAGTCGGCAACGGGCGGGTCACGATCGGGCCCTCGCGGCATGGCCGGCCGACACGTGCGGCCACCTGGAATCCATTCCCATCATCGTCCACCGGCGGCGGCCTGAATGGCACCCACGTAAAAAGAGAAAATGCGGAAGATGACAAAGACGATTCCGGCCGCAACGATCCCCCAGACGAGAAATCCTGCCAGCTGAGCGGCGGCGTGGAAGGCGCGGCGAGCCTCCTCGTCGGCATCCCGGGCGAGCCGATCGAGGACCTCGGCGGTGTTGCCGGTGAGCTCCCCGGCCATCACTCCTTCGATGATCGGCCTTGGAAAGCCGCCACTCTCTCGGAGGGTGTCGGTGAGGGTCGCCCCCTCCCGGAGACGCCGCTCGACCCGCTCGGCGTCGAGCGGGATCCCCGGCGCCACCGAGGCGCCAAGGCGCACGAGGCTTCCGGCATCGAGCCCGGCTCCGCTTGCGAGACTCGCTGCCCGGCACCAAGCCGCCACCTCGGCAGCCCGCGCTGCCGTGCCGATCACCGGGATTGGCGCGAGCCAGCGGCGGACGATGCCGTTGTGACGCCAACTCGCGACGGCCAATCTGCCGCCGATGAACCCGGCGATCGCCAGGAACGCCACGATCGACAGATAGGCGGCCAGCCCGGCAGAGCCGACAAGCCCGAAGCCGAGGATGTCGATCGGCTGTCCACGCTCGTCGCGGATCCCCCCCGCCACCCAGATGAGGAAGCCGACGACGAGGATCGCGATCAGCAGTTGGAAGGCCGGCCAGACGAGCCCGCGGAGGAGCTCGCGGCGCGTCCGCACCGTGTGCTCGAGCATCGAGGCGAGCTCGCGGAGCGTCTCCGCCTCGTGGCCGGTGCGATCGCCGACGGCGACCATCGCCCGGATCAACGGCGGAAAGGCCCCGTCAGCCCGGGCCATTGCCGCCGACAGGCTCTCCCCTTGGTCGAGCGCCTGGCCGACAACTTGCATCGCGCCGCGATAGCGCCTTGGGACACGCTCCACCTCCCCCTTCCAGGCCTTCCGGACGCCGATCCCGGCAGCGAGCGACATCGCCATCCGGCCGAGGATTCCGGCGAGCAGTTTGGTCGGCATCTGGGACGCGAACGCCATGGATCTTGCACTCAGAAAAAGCCTTCCGGGCGATCACCCGCAGGGACGAAATCGCCCCTGATGCCCCCACGAAGCCCGACCCTAACACATCGCCCCGGCATCTGGTAGAAAACGCCCGCCGGGGCATGCCGACTCCCGTCCCGCCGCCCGCGTCCGTCCTGCCGCCCGAAAGCCCCCCGACGCCATCGCTCATGAAGGCCCCCTGGCAGCCATCCCCGCCGTGGCCGAGCGTCGCGATCGTGGGAGTGGGTCTGATCGGTGGGTCGGTCGGCCTGGCCCTCAAGGCCCGCCGACTCGTCGGCCACGTCATCGGCATCGGCCGCACCCCCGCGTCTCTCGCCGAGGCGAAGCAGCGCGGAATCGTCGATGAGACGACGACCGATCTCGCCGCCGGGGTGGCGAAAGCCGATCTCGTCGTCGTGGCCTCTGCCGTGTCGACGATTGGCCCGCTCCTCGATCGAATCGACGAAGCCGCCCGTCCGGGCACGCTCCTCACCGATGCCGGGAGCACGAAAGGCTCGATCGTGGCCCGCTGGGAGCGGCGCCGGAAGATCCGCCGCTGCCGGTTTGTCGGTGCCCATCCGATCGCCGGCAGCCACCGCCGTGGCCCCGTGGCCGCCGACGCCGGCCTGTTCGAAGGGCGTCTGACCGTCGTCACCCCCGCCAAAGGGACCCCGGAGAAAGACACCTCCGAAGTGGCGGAGTTCTGGTCGGCCCTCGGCTCGACGGTGTTCCTCATGCCGCCGAAGGACCACGATCGGATCCTCGCCGCCACCAGCCACGCCCCGCACCTTCTCGCCGCGGCTCTCGCGGCGGCGACGCCGGCCGACGTCACCCGCTTCACGGCCGGTGGCTGGCGCGACAGCACGCGGATCGCCGCCGGGGATCCAGCCCTGTGGGCCGACATCCTCCTCGACAACGCCGCCGAGGTCGCCCGGGCGCTGACCCGCGTCCGCCGGATCTCCGACCGCCTCATCGCAGCCCTCGAAGCCGGCGATCGCAAAACCCTCCTCGATCTCCTTCAACGGGCCAAGGAACGCCGTGATGCTGTGGGAAGTTGACGTCCTCTCCGCCGATTCCACCAACGACCATGCCGCCCGCGCCGTGGTGAAGGGCGCTGCCGATCTCGGCATCGCTGCCTGCACGTCGGCGCGCACCGTGACCGGATGGCTCATCGAAGGGGAGATGTCGAAGAGCGATCTCGAACGCGTCGCCGCGTCGCTGTTGGCCGATCCGGTCACGGAGCAGTTCACGATCCTCGAGCTTTCAGGTCCCGCGCCGACGGCCCCGAACGCCGCGGGCTTTTCCCCCGCCGCAACGCTTCCTTTTCCCCTCCATGTCCTTCCCAAGCCGGGCGTCACCGACCCTGCGGCGCAGAGCGTGCTCGAGGCGATGCGGCTGCTGGGGATCGAGGCGACGGCGGTGCGGAGCGTGCGGAAGTACTGGCTCCCGGAGCTCCCCCGGGCCGATGCCCAACGGCTGGCGTGGAAACTGCTGGCCAGCGACGCGATCCACGACGTCGTCGTCGGCCCGCTCCCCCTGCGGGCCCTTTCCGGCGGACGCCCGTGGGTGTTCACGGAGGCCGCGGTGGAGCTCGAAGGGCTCGACGAGGGAGCGCTTGCGAAGCTCAGCCGCGAGCGTTGCCTGGCGCTATCCCACCTCGAGCTTTCTGCCGTCCGCGATCACTTCGCCACCCTCGGCCGGGCGCCGCTCGAGATCGAGCTCGAGACGATCGCTCAGACCTGGAGCGAACACTGCTGCCACAAGACCCTCGGCAGCCCGATCGACCATGAAGGTCCCGACGGCGCCGTCCGCTACGACAACCTCCTCAAGGAGACGGTGTTCGCCGCGACGCGGGAGGTCCGCGAGGCCCTCGGCCGGGGCGACTGGTGCGTGAGCGTCTTCCGCGACAACTCCGGCGTCGTCCGCTTCGACGGCGACCACGACATCTGCATCAAGGTCGAGACCCACAACCATCCCTCGGCGATCGAGCCGTACGGCGGCGCCGCCACCGGCCTCGGCGGGGTGATCCGCGACGTCCTCGGCACCGGCCTCGGCGCGAAACCGATCGCGAACCTCGACGTCTTCTGCGTCGCGGCCCCCGACACGCCGGCTGCCGACTTGCCGCCGGGGGTGATCCCTCCCCAACGGCTCCTCGCGGGGGTCGTGGCGGGCGTGGGCGACTATGGCAATCGGATGGGGATCCCCACGATCGCCGGCGCTGTCGCCTTCCACCCCGGCTACCTCTGCAATCCGTTGGTGTTCTGCGGAACGGTAGGGATCATGCCGCGCAACTCCGCCCAGGCGGAGGTGCGGAAGGGGGATCTGGTCGTCGTGGCCGGTGGCCGCACAGGGCGCGACGGGATCCACGGCGCCACCTTCTCGAGCATCGAGCTGACCAGCGACAGCGAATCGCAGTCGGGCGGATCGGTGCAGATCGGTCACGCGATCAACGAGAAGGTGCTCGTGGAGTTCATCCTCGAAGCCTCGCGGCAGCGGCTCTTCCACGCCATCACCGACTGCGGGGCCGGTGGTCTCTCCAGCGCCGTCGGCGAGATGGGGGCGAGCCTCGGAGCGACGGTCGATCTCGACAAGGTGCCACTGAAGTACGAAGGGCTGTCGGCGACGGAGGTGTGGATCTCCGAGGCCCAGGAACGGATGGTGCTCGCCGTCGCCCCCGGCGACTGGGAAAAGCTCGCCCGGGTCGCCGCCGACGAAGGGGTCGAGGCGACGGCGATCGGCACGTTCACCGGCGACGGTCGGATCGAGCTGAAGTGGCAGGGGCGGGTCGCTGGGTCGCTCGACTGCCACTTCCTCCACGAAGGGCGCCCCCGCCAGCGGCTCCAGTCGAGGTATGTGCCGCTCCCCGCGACCGCGCCCGCCTGGAGCGCGACGGCCGCGTCGCCCGGCGCCACGCTCCTCGAGATCCTCGCCGCCCCCGATGTGGCGAGCAAGGAATGGATCATCCGCCGGTACGACCATGAAGTGCAGGGCTGCAGCGTCATCAAGCCACTCCTCGGCCCCGGGGAAGGCCCCGCCGATGCCACGGTCATCCGCGGCGTGCTCGGCCGCGACCGGGGAATCGCCCTCGGCGTCGGGCTCCGCCATCGGGTCGGGCCACTCGATCCCTGGCAGATGGCCGCTGGGGGAATCATCGAGGCGGTGGCCAATGTCGTCGCCACCGGCGCCGACCCCGACCGCATCGCGCTGCTCGACAACTTCTGCTGGGGTGACACGCGCCGGCCGGAATCGCTCGGCACGCTCGTCGAAGCCTGCCGGGCCTGTCATGACGTCGCCGTCGATCTCGGCGCCCCGTTCGTCTCCGGCAAAGACAGCCTCAACAACGTCTTTGCCTGGACCGATGCCGCGGGCAAGCCGCGCGAGCTGTCGATCCCGCCGACGCTCCTGGCGACGGCGATGGGGCAGGTCGACGACGTCCGCCGCGTGGTCACCCCCGATCTGAAGCGACCGGGCAGCCGCCTCGCGGTGATCGGCCTCACGCGCGACGACCTCGCCGGAAGCCAGCTCGAAGCCCTCGGCGTCGTCACCGGAGGCTCTGTGCCGAAGATCGACGCGCCATCGTGCCGCCAGACCTTCCGGCAGTTGGCCCGGGCGATCCGCGACGGCGGGATCCTCGCCTGCCACGACGTCTCCGACGGCGGCCTCCTCGCCGCGGTGGCGGAGATGGCGATCGGCGGTGGCATCGGGGCGACGATCGATCTCGGCAAGGTGCCGACGCTCCTCGAAGGGGGCCAGGGGCGGCATGCCGATCTCGCCATCGCCTTCGCTGAATCCCCCTGTCGGTTCGTCTGCGAAGTCGACGCCGAGTCGGCCGGGCGGATGGGGGAATGGCTCGAGGGCCTCCCCTGGGCCTGGGTCGGGGAGGTCGTCACCACTCCCGCAGTCACGATCACCGGCTGCTTCGGCGCGGAGGAGTCGGTGACGCTCGACCGCCTCGCCCGTGCCTGGCGGTCGCGTCAGGGCTCGACATGACGCTGCTTCGGCGCTCCGTTGTGAGCCGCCCTTGTTCCTGTTTCGTTTCCATCACCGGTTCGACCCGTTCCCGATCGCCCCGTCGCCAGGGATTCCAGCATGCTCTCCCCCCGTGTTCTCGTCCTCCGTGCCCCCGGCACGAACTGCGATCATGAGACCGTCCACGCCTTCGAGCGGGCCGGGGCGATTGCCAAGCGGGTTCATGTTCACGCCCTGGCGGAGAAGCCGTCGCTCGCCGACGACTACCAGATCCTCTGCATCCCCGGCGGCTTCTCCTACGGCGACGACATCGCCAGCGGTCGGATCTTCGCCCTCGAACTGAAGACCCGGCTCGGCGATCTCCTCGCCCGCTTCCGCGACCGCGGTGGCCTCGTGCTCGGAATCTGTAACGGCTTCCAGGTGCTCATGCAGACGGGGATGCTCGTCGCCGATCCCGACGGCCAGCCGCGGGCCTCGCTTGCCCACAACCGCTCGGGGCAGTTCACCGACCGCTGGATCCGCCTCGAGGCGAAGCCGGGCAAATGCGTGATGCTCCAAGGGCTCGACCAGCCCTTTGATCTTCCGGTGGCCCACGGCGAGGGGCGATTTGTCGCCCGGTCTGCGGCCGATCTCGAAGCCCTCTCGGCAGCCGGGCAACTCGTCCTCCGCTACACGACCGACGCCGGTGGGCAGGCCACGAATCCCAACGGTTCGGCGGGCGACGTGGCCGGCGTCTGCGATCCCACCGGCCGCGTCTTCGGGCTCATGCCCCACCCCGAGCGTTTCCTGCTCGCCACCCAGCATCCCTCCTGGAACGGCCGTCTCGACGGCGACGCCTCCGGCGCCGGCCTGGCAATCTTCGCAAGCGCCGTCAAAGCGGTGTCGTAAGCGTGGGCAGCGACGCCGCCCACGCACGCACGCACGCACGCCAAAAAACACGGTCTGAGCTCCGTACGGTCGTTGAGCGTCTCGAACCGCGGGCGATGCTTGCCGGCTTGGGACAGGATTCCCTGACCGGTTTGGGATCGCCCACGGCAGTGCTGCTGCCTGGTGTCTCCTCTCCTCCCGGAATCGTTTTGGCCGGCGCGAGTCTCATGCTCGGCTCGACGGGCAGTTCCTCCGTCCGCGCCTCAACGTCAGGAACCGGTAGCGCTCAGTCGGCCGGGCCGGTGCTTCAGTGCGGTGTCGGATCAACGGCAGGCGTTTCTTCCTCCGGCATCAGTAGCAGCTCTGCGCCGAATGGGCCGGTGCTGGGGCCAGTTCCTCGTCGGGTTCTGCCGACGGGTCTCTCGTGAACGATTCGTCGCTGTCGGCGAAGTACACCGGCGGGGCGAGCGGCGGGCGACTGCGGCGCTCTTCGTTCCTGGCGGGCTCGTGTTCTTCGTCACAGGAGCAACCGGGGCAGATGCTGCCGGTTCACGGAGCCAGCAGGGCTCTGGCGGATCAACGTCGCTTACCGCTGCGGATGCCCAATCGACCGTGACGACCACGCCACTGGTCTACCAACCCGGCAGCGGCGACGGGCCGGGCGTTGTCTTGGGCGTGTGGACGGGTGATGAGGGGGGCGTGCAGTACCTACAGGTAGGAGATCCCGCGGTTGGAGAGAGCAGTGGAGGATCTCAATCTGGGCGGCCAAATTGGAATGATGAGCAGGATTTCTACTTTGGGCCGCGTTGGCAGTTTGAGTTTGAAGCTGACATGGGAATGTACGCCCCACCGAGCGAGATCCCGAAGCCCCATGATGAACTCGCTGGGGTGGTGCCAACAGCCCCCGACGGCACCTACACGGCGGGCGACAAGCAAGAATTCGACACGCTGCCCGCCAAAGTCGGAGAGAAGGGGAGGGAATTTGGCTGGTTCATGGCAGATTGGATCGGTCCAGATGTGATCGGATGGGCCGCCAAGGGCTTGGCGGGAGCAGCAAACGCAGGGTTGTACTGGTTTGCTACAATCGCCAAAAAAGCCGATCCGATAATTGATGGAGTCCGAGCGGCGGTAAACGCTGTCGAAGAAATTCAGGGTATCGGGCGACTTGCCGGGAAGTCGGCCTCCGAAATAGCCGACCTACTCGCGCGACGCGGATACAACTGGACGCGAGGATCAAATGGCGGGACGGTCTGGACAAAATGTCTCCCGGACGGCAATACCGTAGCTATACGTATTGATCCTCCAGCGACTCGGCCACAGTTGCTGGGCTTTGCTGACGAGGTTCCGCACGTTCACAAGGAGGTGGTTCCGACCCAAAAAGTAACGGGCGGAAACTATCTCCCGAAACATGCGACACGCCTCGATGACGACGGAATACCGTCAGGTGACCAGAGAGCCACGCATATCCCGGGAGGGCAGTGATGACATGTGATTCGAGGCGACTCGCCGCTGCTGTCCGATCTACTACCCATGGTAGCGATAGTCTGGCGGATTTGGCTGCGGCGACCGTGGATCCGGTAGCAACTCGGGCCATCGTCCATGCCATGGCCCGGGCAGAGGGTGAACTCGGGCATGATGAATCCTCGAGTATGTCGCGCCTCCTGAGCGATCTTGAGTCACTCGCAATTGAAGACGACGTCACGGCATGTTGCATGATGCCGTACTTGTGGGAGTTAGCCAGCGACGTTCTTGGGCGTCACGATGTGACAGATGCGATTGATTTATGGTTGGCCCGAGTGCGGGATCGAAGAATCGCGGTCCACGTTCAATATCTTGCAGAGCATGGCGCGGACGTTTACGTCAGAGATCACTTTCAGGGATTCGTCGGTGAGTGACCAAGCTTGTGGCGGCGATTGCCTTTTGACCGCGTATCAATGGCACCGGCCAACGTAAATGATTTGAATCGGCCCGCTCTTTTCGGACCCCAAGCCCCGTATGCGATGGGCAGCAGCGTCCCCGTGTGCGTCGATTCGCCTCCAAACCGGCCGAGGCCCAATGTCGAGCGTGTGATCCGTCGCTGACGGCCCACGGCGCGGTTGCCGTCACGGCTCCAGCCGGCGGAAGGCGCGGAGGCCGAGGAAGAGGGGGAGGAAGGTCGCCAGGAGGCCGAGGACGACCGCGGCGGTGAGCCCCAGGGCCACGCCCCGGTCGGCCGCCGTCCAGCCGGTCGAGGCGAAGCCACGCTCCTCGGCGGCGAAGCGGAGGTGGACCGGCACGGCCGTCACGAGGACGACGGCGATGATGAACAGCGAGCTGATCACGAGGCTCAAGGTTCCCCCGAAGCCCGAGGCGATCTTCGACGGGGAGATCTCGCGGAGATCGGGCATCCGGGCGCCGATGCCGACGGCGATCCCCGAGAGCCCGGCACAGAGGACGACACAGCAGACCTCGTGGAGGGCGATCAGCCACGGTTCGATCCCCAGCATCGTGTCGCTCAAGAGCACGAGGAGGCAGCAGGGGACGATCCCGCCAACGAACGAGAAGAGAAACTTCGACCACACGATCTGATCGCGGTTCACCGGGAGGAGGCCGAGGATCCAAAACCGGCGCCCCTCGAGGCTGATCATCGGGAACACGAACCGGGTCGTGAACGTCGAGAGGATCAGCCCGACGACGGCGAGGTTCAGAAATCCGATCATCGCCGCGTAGGAATGCTGGTAGTTGAAGACGCGCACGTTCCAGAAGTAGAGGCCGAGGAGGCCGAAGAAGATGGCGAACTGCGACCACTGCGAGATGTCGCGGCGGAAGATCCGCAGATCCTTGACGATGAGAAGGCGGAGGGGCCGGCCGCGGGCCGTGCCGGCGCGGGAGAGAAACTCATCAAACCAGCTCATCCGCCGCTTCCGCCGGGTGGGGATTTCGCTCACGAGTTGGCTGGCACCGAGGCGGTGAAGGCGGGCGGCGGCCTGCCGGCCGACGAGCTGGAGCATCAGGGCGTTGGAGACGAGGACGGCGAGATAGCGGAGGGCCTCGGCCTGATGGCGGGCAACCGAGCCGTCTTTGGCGCGGGCGGCGGCCTCGATGAGCCCGCTGGAGAGCCACCAGCTCGGCAGCATCCGCTGCTCGGTGATCGACAGCCGGGAGAAGACCTGCTCGAACCAGGCCGCCGACATCGCGTCGGCCCGGGGTGTCGCCAGGGCCATCCAGGCCAGGCCGATGATCGCCAGGAGGGCGGCCCCGAAGGCGATCGCCAGGGCATGGAGCCGCAGCCGCGGCATCCAGGCGACCATCGCCATGCAGACGATCCCCCCGAGCGTCGCCGGGATGGCGACGAAGGCCACCATGAAGGGAAGGAGGAAGACGAAATACGGCCACGGGGCGTGACGGACGATGCCGTAGGCGGTGAGCATCGGGCTCCCGAGGAGGATGAATCCCCAGCTCGAGAACCAGAACGCCTCCTGGAACTTGTGGGCAAAGATCGTCTCCGACCGGACCGGGAGCGTGAGCAGGAGCCTGGCTTCGGGGGTCGTGTAGAGCCCGCTGTAGAGGAGGATGCCGGTGGAGAAGACGAGCATCACCATCAACGACGAGAAGAAGGCGTTGAAGAGGAGCGAGATGACTTCGGCATGGAGCGAATCGACGAACGTGAAGGCCTCGTGAAAGAGGCCGAAGAGCGATCCCCAGAAGAGGGCGCTGAGAAGGATCACCAGCGACACCCGGAGCCGCGACGTGCGGAGCATCTCCCGGAGCGTCGAGCGGGCGATGAGCCAGCGGAGGCGGAGGAAAACCCCCGATTCCTCGCCGGCCGTGATCGGCCTGAGGAGCGCGGCGCCGGCGGCAGGCGGCTGCGGCGTCATCGGGGAGGACCTGCGCCGTCGGCCGAGGTGATGTCGAGGTAGAGCTGCTCGAGGCTCTGCGGCTCGATCTCGGCCGCGGGATCGCCCGTGCCCAGACCGGTGGCCCGGGCGCGGAGATCGGCGACCGTACCGAGAAACCGGAGGCGGCCGCGGACCATGATCCCCACCCGGTCGGCGAGTTCCTCGGCCATCGCCAGGGTGTGCGTCGACATGAAAACGGTCATCCCGCCGCGCGTCCGCTCGCGAAGGAGATCCTTCACGATCCGCACGCTCCGCGGATCGAGGCCGACCATCGGCTCGTCGAGGACGAGGACGTCGGGATCGTGGAGGAGCGAGGAGGCGAACACGAGCCGCTGACGCATGCCGAGGGAGTAGCTCTCCGAGAGATCGTCGGCGAATTCCCCGAGCTCGAAGTTGGCGATCTCCGCCTCGATCCGCCGCTCGGCAGCGGCCTTCGGCATCCCGAACATGTCGGCGATGAACCAGAGGAACTCGCGGCCGGTGAGCTTCTCGTAGAGGCACGGCTCGTCGGGGACATACCCGAGATGGAGATGGGCCATGCGGGGATTGCGGACGAGGTCGTGCCCGGCGACAGTCACGGTGCCGCGCGACGGCCGGAGGAGGCCGACGAGCATCTTGATCGTCGTCGTCTTCCCGGCGCCGTTGGGGCCGAGGAGGGCGAACAGTTCGCCACGCGGGATCGTCAGGTCGATCCCCGCGACGGCGAGCTTCTCGCCGTAGGAGCGGGTCACCCCTTCGAAGCTGATCATGGCTTCTCCACCTCGTCTGAGGCCGTGGGGGCCGAGCGGGCGGCGGGCGAATCCCCGAGCTCGGAGAGATTCTTCGCAAGCGTCTCCGCGTCGGCATCGGTGCGGCGCACGAAGAGGATCTTCCGCCCCATCGCCGTGGCCTCCTGGCGGAGGACGCGGCCGGCGCGGTCGACCCACAGCCGGGCCCGCGGCTCACGGTGCGACGAGGGATCGTCCCGATAGGTGACGAGGTCGACGGTCACGAGGTGATCGTCCCAGAAGATCGACTCGCTCCCCTCGACCTCCGCATGGAGGATCTCGATCGGCGACTGGGCGGGGCGGAGCGGGCTGTAGACGGGGACGGTCCACTGCCGACCGGCCACGAGGCCCGGGAGCGTGGCGTGGGGGGAAAGCTCGTCGCCGAGCATCATCGTCTCGGGGAGAAACCGCTTCGTCTCGTAGACCATCTCGCCGGAGCGGATCACGATCGTCACCTCCCCGTCGTCGACGGTGCCGGTGAGGAGGATCTTCCCGTCGCTGCCGGGGAGATCGATCGCCGAATTGAAGGAGGTGAGTTGGCCGGCCCGGTCGATCTCCACCCGCCCGGTCGCCTCGAGGGTGAGCACGGCGGAGGCAGGGATCGACTGCCGGATGAGGAGCCTTGTCCAGGCCGGGAGGAGCTGCCCGATCGGCAGGTTGTCGAAGTGGAGGAGGCTCTCGACCCGCATCCCCCCGTCGGCGAGACGCTCGGCCTGGCTCAGCGACCACCCCAGCGGCTTGTCATCGAGGATCACGCTCCAGGCGACGGGCACCACCCGCCCGTCGGCGGTGTAGCGGGCCTGATAGCCCGGCGGAGCGCCGGGGAGGAGCGTGGGGAGGATCTTCGAGGTGAACAGCCACCCCGTGGTCACCAGCCAGAAGACCACCACGAGGGGGGCATACCACGGACGGTTCATCGGCTGCCGCTCGGCAGGGTGAGGGGGGACAGGCCAGCAATCACGACAGCAATGTAGTCGATCGGCGGCGCGGCTGGCGATGATTCCTCAGGCAGTCCACCGGGCTGCCGGACGATTCCTCCGGCGCCCCGCCGGACGATCTTGGTGGCTGCTGGCGGCGGCGGTAGACTCTGCGGCGGGGGCCGGGTGTTTCGTTCCACCAATGCACATGCGTGTGCGGAGGAGATCCCGTGCATTTCTTCCAGTCCTGCCCGATCTGCGGCCGGTCGCTTCGCATCCGGGTGACGCTCCTCGGCAAGAAGGTCTTCTGTCGCCACTGTGGCGGAGGCTTTCCAGCCCGCGACGGGGAATCTCCGGCCGGGCCGACGGCGCTCGATGCGAGCCTTTCCCGGGCGCGTGCCGAGCCCTCCCTTGAAGAACGGATCGATCACCTTCTCGCCCGGGCTTCGCTCGTGCTCGCCCGGTCGACAACGGAGAGCCCCTGGCAGCCGGATGAGAGTGGGCCGGAGGACTGAGGAACGGCGGGCTCAGAGCCGGAGCGGCGTGATCGCGGTGGGCCTCACGGACGAAAGCCCTCGGGCCAGGCCCGGGTATCGAGGGCCGCGATCGTCGCCAGGGCCTGCCAATACTCCGGAAACGTCTTGCCGGTGCAGCGCGGATCGAGGATCCGCACGCCGGGCACCACGAGGCCGGCCAGAGCCAGGCTCATCGCCATGCGATGGTCGTCGTAGGTGGCCACTTCCGCCGACACAAGTGCGGCAGGGTGGACGGTGAGGCCATCGTGCCGTTCCTCGATCCGGGCGCCCAAGCGGGAGAGTTCACGGGCCAGATCGCTGATCCGGTCGGTCTCCTTGTCGCGGATGTGGGCGACGTTGCGGATCGTGGTCGGCCCGTCGGCGAACAGGGCCACGACGCCGAGGGTCGGCACCGTGTCGCTGATGGCGTTCATGTCGATGTCGATGCCGTGGGCGGCCCGGCCCGAGACAGTCACCGAATCGTCGGCAGGGTTGCTCCCCGACTCGTGCCACGTCACGGCACAGCCCATCTGCTCAAGCGCCTCGGCAAAGGCGACGTCCCCCTGCATGCTCCGCCGCGACAGCCCTTCGACGGTGACGCTTCCCCCGGTGATCGCGGCGGCGGCGAGGAAGTAGCTCGCGGCCGAGGCATCGGGCTCGATCCGATACGTGCAACCGGCATAGTGGCCGGCGGGGATCGCCCACCGTGTCGGGCCGGCCACTTGGCAGGCGGCGCCGAAATCGGCCATCACGCGCCGGGTCATCTCGAGATAGGGGAGCGAGACGAGCCGCCCCTCGAAGTCGATCGTCATCCCCTCCGCCGTGCAGGGGGCGACCATCGCCAAGGCACTGGCGAACTGGCTCGATGTGCCGCCTTGGACGGTCGTCGCCCCGCCCGGCATTCCGGCAGAACGGATCACCACCGGCGGGCAGCCGCCGGGGCTCTCGGCGCTGGCCTCTACGCCGAGGCTCTGGAGCGCGTCGAGGAGATCGCCGATGGGACGCTTTCGCATCCGGGCCGTGCCGTCGAGGCGATAGGTGCCGTGCCCCAGCCCGCAGACGGCGGCCAGGAAACGGATCGTCGTGCCACTGGCCGCGCAGTCGAGCGTCGCCGCGGTGGCGGGGATCCGGCCGCCGGCGCCGTGGACGACGATCCGGCCGGCCGCCCAATCGGGCTCGAGGCCGATCCCGAGGGCGCGAAGACCGTCGACCATGACGCGGGTATCCTGACTGTCGAGGGCCCCGAGGAGCGTCGAGGTTCCCCGGGCCAACGCCGCGCAGACAAGGGCCCGGTTGGTGATGCTTTTGGAACCGGGGGGACGGATCCTCCCGCTCACCGGGGCGCGGCAGACAGGAATCTCCAGAGCGTCGGTCGTCATCCTCGTGGCAGCTTCCTCAGGGGGCGTTTCGGGCTTTGAGCATCGAGCAGGAAAGGAACGGCGAGCGATGGACAGGATCGGCAACAGTGTAATCGACGGTGCGGCGAACGATCCGGGAGCGTGGGACTTCGTGGTCCCACCCGCGATCAGGTTCGGCGCCGGCCGAGTGGCCGAGGTGGGGGAGGCCGCGGCGCTCCTCGGGACACGCGTGTGGCTCGTCGGGGGGCGGCGCAGCCTCGCAAACTCCCCCCACCGCGATCGGGTCGAGGCGAGCCTTGCCCGAGCCGGCCTGGCCGCCGAGATCGTCGCCGTCACCGCCGGCGAGCCGACCGTCGACGACGTCGCCGCCGCCCTCGCGAGCCTGCCGGCGGGGAAGCGCGACGGGGTCGTCGTCGTCGCCGTCGGCGGCGGCTCGGCGATCGATCTGGCCAAGGCCGTGGCGGCCCTGGCGACGAATCTCCCCGTCGGCCTCGGCGCCGCCGACTACGATCCGCTCATCGTCGACCGGCTCGAGGGGGTGGGACGGGGGATCCCGATCGACGTCACGCCGCTCCCGCTGGTGGCCGTGCCGACGACGGCCGGCACCGGCGCCGAGGCGACCCGCAACGCCGTCATCTCCTGCCCGCGGCGGCGGTTCAAGAAGAGCCTTCGCAGCCCGCTGATGGTGCCCCGCGCCGTCGTCGTCGATCCCGACCTCACCGCCGGCTGCGACCGCTCGACGGTGGCGGCCGCCGGCCTCGACTGCATCACGCAACTCGTCGAGTCGTTCATCTGCCGGGTGCGCCGGCCGTTGCCCCGGGCGCTGGTCCTCGAGGCGCTGCCGCGAGCCGTGTCGGCGCTACCGCGGCTGCTTGCCGATCCATCCGACCGAGCGGCGCAAAGCGCCATGAGCCACGGAGCGCTCCTTTCAGGGATGGCGCTTTCCAATTCCGGCCTCGGCATGGCTCACGGCGTGGCCGCGGCCCTCGGCATCGAGTGTGGCACGGCGCACGGGCTGGCCTGTGGGCTCATGCTCCCGGTGGCGCTCGAGGTCAACGCGGCGGTTGCAGCGGCGGACTACGCGCTCCTCGAGCGGGCGATCGACCCGGTAGCCTCGCCCGTCGATGCGACCGCGGCGGCCGCCTTCGTCGCGCGGATCGAGCAGGTCTGTGCCGTGGCGGGCCTGCCCCGCCGATTGTCCGACGTGGGGCTGCGTCGCGAGCGGATCGGCTGGCTTGCCGAAAACTCCGGCGGCGCGAGCCTCCGCGGCAATCCGGTCGAACTCGATCCGGAGACGCTCGTCGGGATCCTCACCAGGATCTGGTGACGACGGGCCTATTCGTCGGTCGGCTCGGAAGCCTTCGCCCCGGCCTCGAGCGCGGGGTCGTCGAGAAGGCGGAGGAGGGGCTCGGCGTTGATTCCCCCCTTCTCGGCACGCTCCCAGTGTTCCCTCGCCTTGGCGAGATCGGGCTCCGGCTTCGTGGCGTGATAGGCGCCGAGGAAGAGGTGGTTGTCCGGGCGCTCGTCGAACCAGGTCGTCACGATCGCCATCGCGATGCCGGCCGGGATCTTGTTGCGCGGGGTCGTCTTGTTGCGTCCCTGAAAGCGGTAGATGAACTTCTTGTCGTCGATCTCGACGATGCCGACCTTCTTCCCGTTGACGTCGAACTCGTTCCCTGGCCTCACCTCCGCGATCGCCTTCTCGCGGAAGCCGGCAAACTCCCGGGCATATTGGGCGAGCGTCTGCCAATCGGACACCCGGCGTTTGGCCGGAACGCTCCGCCCCCCTTCGAGGGCCGACGCGAGGAGGGCATCGGCAGTGTCGAAATCCCCGTCGCGGATTGCGGCGAGCGCCTGGGAGATCGCGGCGTCGGCCTCGTCGCCCGCGGCGTCGGTCGCGTCGAGCGGATCCTCGAGGGGTGATGCCTCGGCCGGTGATGCCTCGGCCATGTCGTCGCTGGCGGCGACGTCGGTGGGCGTGTCGTCGGCAGGAGCCTCATCCACGGCCATGGTCTCGAGGGGCGCGTCGGCGACGCTCGCCATCGGGCCCGCGGCTTCGTCGGTCGACGGTTCGTCGTCCATGGCGGCTTCGGTGCGCGGCGTAGACGTCGCCATAGCCTCCGGCGCGGCGGAACCGGTCGCCGGAGACTTCGAAGTCAAGGACGCCCCCGGCTTCTTACCGGGCTGTTGCCGCAGCGGCGGAGGGGGGCTCGAAGAGATCGCCGCATCCTCGGGGAGCGGCTTGGCCCGGGGCCCGGGATCCCCGCGAGGACCTCCGGCCACATCGTCGTCGCGCGAGGCGGCGCGGGCAGTTTGATTCCGCGCTGCTTGGCGGAGGTCTTGCTGGCGTGCCTGCCACCAGATGAATCCGACGCCGGCGGCGACGCTTGCGAGCATTGCGAGGATCGACACCCAGATCGCGGCGCTCCCCTGCCGCCGAACGGGGCGGCGGGGGCGGATCCTCAGCGTCGGCGCAGCGCTCGTGGCGTCTTCGATGGAGGAGGAGTTGCCCCGCTCCTCGAGCAGGACCGTCGCCCCGCCGTCGGCGTCGCTCTCGGGCGTTGCGGGGCGTCGTGGGGGCGGGGGCATGGCGAAGCCGGCCCGCGCGCCGGCGGCCGCCGGGCCGTTCCCCACCGCGGCGATCTGCGAAAGGACCTTCTCGCGCGCCTGCTCCACTTGGAGGATGAGGGCTTCGCGCGCCGCATGATGCTGGCCGGCGGCGAGCCCTTTGAGGGCCTTGAGCCTCGTCTCGGCCGCCTTGAGAACGACGATCGGATCGGTCTCTCCCGGCACGATTCCAAGAACCCGCCGCGGGTCGGCGAGATCGGCGCGGTCGATGCCGAGCCAGGCCCGGCAGGGATCGAATCGGTCGGAGGGGGAGTGGGACACGGTGGGCGGGTCCGGAAGGAACGATCACTTTAGTCGATCGCCGGGGCCCCTGTCACCCTGAATCGATCGGAAGGGGCTTGCGTGTCAGGGAGCGCCGCGACGGCGCCAGACGGTGAGATCGGCGAGCGAGTGCTGGTGTTTGCGGGCCGTTTCCCGGATCACGAACGGGACGTCGGTGCGATGGACCAGGTCGAAGCCCCCGTCGAGCGCCCGCGTGATCCCCTCGAAGGTCGTGAGCGCTTCGCCATGCTCGCGCCGCCCGCCGAGCCACTTCGATTTCGGCGTGTATTCCTCGAGCCAGGTGTAGGGGGAAGTGATCACAAGCAGGCCGCCAGGGAGCACCCGGCTGCCGATGAGATCGAGGAACATCGCCGGATCGTAGAGCCGGTCGACGAGATTGCCGGCGAAGACGAGGTCGTAGCCGGTGAAGAGGCCCTTGAGGTTGCAGGCATCCCCCTGCATGAAGGCTACCGGCGCCCGCAGATCCCCGAGGCCGAGTTTGTCGAGCGACACGCTCCGGGCCACCGTCAACTCCCCTTCGGTGGGCACCTCGTAGTGGATCTCGCCCCCCTCCTGGAGCCTGACCCCCGACTGGATGAAGCGCGCGGAGAAGTCGATGGCATCGACATGCTCAAAAGCGCGGGCGAACTCGAACGCCGATCGCCCCACCGAGCAGCCGATGTCGAGGCAGCGCCGGCGCCGTTCGATCGGGACAAGCGGGAGCACCTCCGTCGCACAAGCGCGCGGGAAGTTCGGCACGCCGAGCGCCTCGGGGCCGTAGTGGAAATCGAGATATTGCGTGACAAGAACGTCGGTCTCGTAGAGCTTCGAGCCCTCCGTCACGGAATCGTGCCCGGGGGCGTCGATGATCGGACGGAAGCCGGCGTGCTGGTAGAAGTGGCGGCGGAAGGCATACCGGGAGCTGGCGAGCGCTTCGTTGCCGGTCGAGATCCAAGAGCCCCCCTTGATGAGGTTGTGGCGGCCGTCGAAGGTCGGCACGGAGAAGTCGTCGTAGAGCGGATGAACCTCGAAGCCCTTGAAGGGCATGATCGGCGTCCGCGTCCACTGCCACACGTTGCCGATGACGTCGCAGAACTCTCCTCGAGGGCCTTCTGGCCCTCCACCGCTTTGCGGCCCTTGCGGAAACATCGTTACCGGGCAGCTCGATGCGAACCATTCGAGATTGACGTTGCCGGGCGCCTTCTCCCAGCGGGGCTGGTCGGTGTCGATGCCCGCGCGCAAGGCCTGCCAGTGGGCCTCGGTGGGGAGTTGGATGTTGAGGCCGGTCGCCTGCCGCTTCCAGGCGCACCACGCCTGGGCCTCGAGGCAATTGATCTCCACCGGCCAATCGAGCGGCAGGGGGATCTCGTCGAGGAGGTTGCGCTGCCTCCAGGTCTCTCCATCGCGGCGCCAGAAGCGGGGGTGTTCGGCCTTGGTGTAGCGCAGCCAGCCGCGCCCTTCGTCGGTCCAGAACGATTCGTCGGAATAGCCCCCGGCCGCGATGAACTCGAGAAACTCCCCGTTGGAGACGAGCTGACGGGCGGCGCTGAAGCCCGACAGCCGGACCTCCTCGCTGCCGTATTCGTTGTCCCAGCCGTAGGTGGGATCGTCGTCCCGTTTGCCGAGACGCACCACCTGGGCCGGCACCTCGATCCACGGGTTCTCCGGCTGCGGGCCATGCTCCCGACAGGCGCGCCACAGCCGCTTCTCTTCCGCCGAGAGCTCCGCTTCACGCCGCAGGTCGGCCAGCGGCATCTGGCGGAGGATGGCCGACGATGTTTCCAGATGGATCCGCTCGTGCTCGATTCCCATCAGGATCACCCACGCCGGCGAATCCTGCCGGATCGGCAGCTCCAGCGGCATCGAGCGGATGAAGGCGTCGACGCGGCAGCGGACCTCGCGGCGGTAGGCGCGGACGGCAGCCACGCTCGGCCAGTCGTAGTGGGCCGCATTGAGATCGTCCCACGACATCTCGTCGACCCCGACCGCCATCATCGCCTCCATGCGGGGGTCGATGCGCGTCTTGAAGAGCCGGGCGACGTAGAGCTTGTTGACGTAGAACGTCGCCGGATGGGCGAGATAGAAGATCGGCGGGTGACGCAGTGGCTCGTGGCGGACGAAAAACGCCGCCTCGTTGCGGATCAGGTCGAAGAGCCGATCGTCGAGCTCGCAGGTGCGGTGGAAGTAGGCGAGGATTTCCTCGCGCTTCGCGG
>CAJBCV010000452.1 GCA_903951635.1 uncultured Planctomycetaceae bacterium | reverse complement strand
GCATGCGCTCCACCCGGGCCCGGAGCGCGGAGTTCCAGCAACAGCGGCTTGCGAGGAAGCGGCAGCGGGCAACGCCAGCGGAAAGCTCGACGGCCTCCTCGAATAGTTGCTGCTCTTGCTTTCCATGGCCTCCGTCAGCGCAGCCACGGAAAAGGTAGTTAAACAGCCAGACTCGGGCAGAGGCCCACTTCCGGTCGACCGTCCGCGACGGGATCCCGATCACCCGGGAAACCTCCGCGCCTGTCATCCCACCGAAAAACTTCAGCTCCACGATCCGGGCCCCCTCAGGATCGACCGCTTTGTACCGATTGAGGGCCTCGTCGAGGGCGATGAGATCCTCCCTCAGCTCCGGCCCCGCGACCTGATCGATCGGCAGATCGACCCGGGCCAGATGCCCACCGCGCTTCCGCGAGCGCTTCCGCCGTACCGAGTCGACGAGGACCCGCCGCATCATCACCGCCATGGCGGCAAGCCACTCATCGGGCGTTCGTGGCGGCTTCCGCTGGCGGAAGATACGAATGATGCCTTCGTGCACCAGCGCCGTCGGCTGGAGCGTGTGCCCGGCCCGCTCGAGGGACATCAACAGACGGGCTTTCCGGCGGAACCGGTCGTACAGAAGCGGATGCCATGTCGGATCGCAGATGCGGATCATGGGTCCCCCTTTGGTGAGCAGATCCCCCTTCAGACGGGGCTGTTTCTGCGGGGGGGAGTGTATGCCGTCACCCCGGCGCCGGGCAAACGGCCACCGGCAAGTCAGCCAGATTCAAAGACCTGACAATCCCGTCACACCCCGGCCGTGGCCCGGGCGTCGGCGAGGAAGGCGTCGACTTCGGCGTCGGTCGTCGCCCACGAACACATGAACCGGCAGCCGCCGGCGCCGATGAAGTCGTAGAACTTCCAACCCTTCGCCCGCAGGGCAGCCGCGTAGGCCGGAGCGAGCTTCGCGAACACCGCGTTGGCCTCACGCTTCCCGATGATCTCCACGCCAGGGATCGATGAGAGCCCCGCTTCAAGCCGGGCGGCCGCGGCGTTGGCCCGGGCAGCGTTGGCAAGCCACACGCCATTCTCGAGGAGCCCCACCCACGGCGCGGCGAGATAGCGCATCTTCGAAGCGAGCTGCCCCGCCTGCTTGCAGCGCCAGGCAAACTCGTCGGCGAGATCACGGTTGAAGAACACGATCGCCTCCCCCATCCCCATCCCGTTCTTCGTGCCACCGAAGCAGAGGACGTCGACGCCAACCTCCCACGTGACCGACCGCGGCGGCACGCCCAAGGCGGCGACGGCATTGGCAAACCGAGCCCCGTCCATGTGGAGGCGGAGCCCGTGCCGGGAACAGACGTCGCGGACGGCCGCGAGTTCCCCGACAGAGTAGACGGTGGAAAGCTCCGTCGCCTGCGTCACGCTCACCACGCGCGGCTTGGGGAAATGGATGTCGCGGCGACGCTCGACGGCCCGGTGGATCGCCTCGGGCCCGAGCTTGGCACGCTCCCCTTGGAGGAGCAGGAGTTTCGTGCCGTTGGAGAAAAACTCCGGCGCCCCGCACTCGTCGGTCTCCACGTGCGAGACCTCGTGGCAGAGGATCGAGTGGTACGACTGGCACATCGCGGCGAGCGCCAGCGAATTGGCCGCGGTGCCGTTGAAGCTGAAGAAAATCTCGGCGTCGTGCTCGAAGACCTCGCGGATCAGTTCGCAGGCCCGCGCCGTCCACCTGTCGTCGCCATAGCTCGGCACCGTGCCGGCATTCGCCTCCTCGAGGCTCTTCCAAGCTTCGGGGCAATAGCCGGCGGTGTTGTCACTGGCGAACTGGCAACCGGGCAGGACGGAAGATGGCATCGCTTCAGCCCAGCACGTCGGCCAGGACTTCCTCCGAGACGTAGATCGGCAGATTCGGATCGCAGGTGACGGCGATGGCGATCGCGTCGGAAGGACGCGAGTCGATCTCGATCACCTCGCCCCCTTTGAGCACGCGGATCACGGCGTAGTAGGTGTGGTCTTTGAGTTCGGAGATGACGACATCCTGAAGCTCGCCGCCGAGGCTGTCGACGACGGCGACGATCAGGTCGTGCGTCAGCGGCCGCGGCGAGGGATGGTGCTTGACGCGGCGATCGATGCTCGTCGCCTCGAAGAGCCCGATGAGGATCGGGAAGGTGCGGTCTCCCTCGACCTCCTTCAGATAGACCACCTGCTGATCGTTGATCTCGCTGATGATGATCCGGGAGAGTTCCATCTGGACGCTCATGACGATCCTCCGACTCGACTGCCCGGGCCGGCGACTCGCGATCGGTGACATCCACCGTCGGTCGCCCCACCGTTCGCCCGCCTGCGAACTGGACCCAGTCTACTCCAAGCCGATCGGCGGGACACGCATCTGTCCTTCCGATCCGGAGAGCCGGTCAGCCCGGCTTCCGGGCCGAAAGCTCCGCAAGCGCCGCCGTCCCCTTGACGAGCCGCTCCTCCATCTCCGCCAGTTGCTCCCGCTCCTTCTGGACGACGTTCGCCGGCGCCCGGGCGGCGAACTTCTCGTCACCAAGCTTCGCCTTCTTGGCCGCAATCAGCCCGGCGAGCTTTTCGTTCTCTTTTGAGAGCCTGGCGATCTCCGCCCCGACGTCGATGAGATCGGCAAGATCGACAAACAGATCGCAGCCGGCGGCCGCCGCGGTGGCGGCACCAGGGGCCCCGGCGGCGTCCGGGCCGACCGTTCCCAAGCTCGCCCCGGCCATCGATTCGATCGACCCGCGCATCGGCGCGAGGAGGTCGGCGGTGGCGAGGGGAGCCCGGATCTGCACCGTGAGCTTCGTCTTCGGGGGAACGTTTTGCCGCGAGCGGATCTCGCGGATCGCCCCGACGACGGCGAGGAACGTGCCGAATTGCTCCTCGGTGCGCCGATCGACCCAGGCCGGCGGCGGCTCGGGCCACCGGGCCACCATGATCGAGGCGGCCGGTGCCTCGCCACGATCCCACGGGAGGCGACGATTCGGGGCCACTTCGCCGAGATGCTGCCAGATCTCCTCGGTGAGGAACGGCATGATCGGATGGAGGAGGCGGAGGATCGTGTCAAGCGCCAGGAGCAACATCGACCGGGCCTGATCGCGGGCCGCCGGATCGCTCAACCTCGACTTGCACAGCTCGAGATAGGCGCTGCAGAACTCATCCCACGTGAAGGCATAGAGGGCCCGTGCGGCATCGGCGAAGCGATATTCGTCGGTGCAGCGATTCACTTCGGCGGTCACGCTCGCCAGCCGGCTGGCGAGCCAGCGATCCTCGAGGGCTTCGAAGGCGCTCCCAGCCCCGGCGAGGTCGCCGGCCTGGAAGTCCTCGAGATTCATGAGCACGAATCGAGTGGCGTTCCAGAGCTTGTTGGAGAAGTTGCGCCCCGCCTCGAAGCGCTCCGAGAGGGCCGGGCCACGGGGGAGACCGAGATCGGCCTCGGTCTGGGCCCACTGCGTCTTGAAGGGCTTCTTGCACTTCGGGCACTCGATCCGCGGCTGGATCCGATTTTGCACCGTCTGCTCGATCCGCGCCTCGCACGCCGGACACTGAAACTCGACCGGCATCCGCACATCCTGCGTCTCGGTGGCGAGCGTCGTCATCCCGAAGCGGAGGGCGTCGGCGCCGAGGGCCTCGATGACGTCGAGCGGGTCGACGCCGTTCCCCTTGCTCTTGCTCATCGTCTCGCCGTAGCGATCGAGGATCTTGGGGTGGATGTAGACCTCCCGGAAGGGGAGTGCGCCGGTGTCGAACACCCCCATGATCACCATCCGCGCCACCCACAGCGTGATGATGTCGCGGCTGGTGAGGAGGGCCGAGCCGGGATAGAAGGTGGCAAGTTCCGGCGTCTGCTCCGGCCAGCCGAGCGTCGAATGGGGCCACAGCGCCGAGGAGAACCAGGTGTCGAGGACGTCGGGATCCTGGACGAGCGGCTGGCCATCGATCGCGTCGACGCCGAGTTGCTCATCGGAGGTGCAGACAAACCAGCCGCCGCGGCCGTCGCCGTCGAGGGCCGACCCATCCGACTGCCAGGCGACGCTCGTCCGCCCGGCAAAGGCGGCGGCAAGGGCCGCCTCGCGAACGCCGCCGACGTGCCAGATCGGGATCCGGTGTCCCCACCACAGCTGCCGGCTCACCGGCCAGTCGCGCTTTTCCGAGAGCCAGTCGAGATAGCTCTTCGCGTAACGCTCGGGGACGATCTTCAGCTTCCCGCTCCGCACCGCCTCGAGCGCCGGCTCGGCAAGCTCGTCCATGCGGATGAACCACTGATCGGCGAGGTAGGGCTCGATCGGCGTCTTCGAGCGGTCGGAATGGGCCAGCTCGATAAGCCGATCCTCGACCAGCTCGAGCTGCCCGGCCGCCTCGAGATCGGCGACGACCTTCGTGCGCGCCTTCGGGATCGTGAGGCCCGCGTAAGGCCCCGCCTCGGCATTGAGGCGTCCTTCGGGAAGGAGAATGTTGATCATCGGCAGGTTGCGACGCTTGCCGACCTCGTAGTCGTTGACGTCGTGGGCCGGGGTGATCTTCACACAGCCCGAGCCCAACTCCGGCTTGGCCCATTCATCGGCCACCAGCGGCACCTCACGGCCGAGCAGCGGCAGGCGGACGCGGCGGCCGGCCCGGGCCATCACCGCCAGCTTCACGAGCCCCGGGAGGATCTCGACGCGGCGGGCGGCGAGGGCTTCGAGTTCGCGGTCGATGCCAGCTTGGTCCTTCGCCGCGGCCTCGGCACGCTTCGCCCGCAGCGTCGTCTCGGCTTCGTCGAGGGCGGCGGCCGGATCGGGATGGACGGCCACGGCGGTGTCGCCAAGGAGCGTCTCGGGACGCGTCGTGGCCACCGTCACGCTCGTCGGCTCGCCGGGAAGCGGATCGACGACGTCGTAGCGGATGTGCCAGAAGTGCCCCTTGACCTCCTCGTGGAAAACCTCGTCGTCGCTGACGGCGGTCTGGAGGAAGGTGTCCCAGTTCACGAGTCGCTTGCCGCGGCGGACGAGCTTCTCGCGGAACAGCTTCAGGAACGCCGTCCGCACGGCCAGCGCACACTGGTCGTCGAGGGTGAACCGAACCCGATCCCAGTCGCAACTGGCCCCCATGTCGCGGAGCTGACCGAGGATCCGCTTCTCATATTGCTCCTTCCAGGCCCAGATCCGCTCGACGAGCTTGGCCCGACCGAGATCGTGGCGGGAGAGTTTTTCTTCTTCGAGGAGCCGGCGCTCGACGACGGCCTGCGTGGCGATCCCGGCGTGATCGGTGCCGGGCATCCAGAGCGTGAGGTAGCCCTGCATCCGCCGCGTCCGGACGAGCATGTCCTGGAGGGTGTTGTTGAGGGCGTGGCCGAGGTGAAGGGCGCCGGTGACGTTCGGCGGGGGAATGACGATCGAGAACACGGGGCGACGATCCCCCGGCCCGGCCGGCTCGGCATGCCACAGGCGGGCGGAATCCCACAGGGACCGGCAGCGGGCCTGGGCGGAGGCGTGGTCGTAGTGCTTGGGGAGTTCGTGCATCGGGGCGCTTCTGCTCGGGGGCGGTCGGTGGGATCGGTCGCAGCGATCGTGAGGGAAAAACCGCAACTCTACCGGAAATTGCTCCTCTGGGACCAGCGCGACCAACCGCTTTTTTGCACCGCCGACAGGGGCGAACTAGCCTGGAAACTCAAGGACGATGCGCTCCGGCCGCCGACTCTGCCCCCGTCACTCACCGACTCATGAACCGAAGCTCTTCGTCCCGGCCCGCGTCCGCCCCCCGGCGGATCATCCTCCTCGGCCGCGCTCCCGGCAACGACCTCGTCGTCAGGGCTCCGAGCGTCTCCGCCCGGCATGCGCGGGTGGTGGTCGATGACGCGGGACTGTGGCTCGAGGATCTGGGGAGCCGCAACGGCACATTCGTCGGTGTGCCGCCGCGGCGCGTCGAGCGGGAACGGATCGACGTCAGCGACACGATCACGCTCGGCGACGCCCGCCTCCCCGCCACGGCGCTCGAGGACCTTCTTACCCGGACCACCGCCGCGCCCCTCGGGGAAGGGACGATCGACCTCGACGACGCGGCGCTGGTGACCTTCGGCCGCGGAGCCTCGGCCGACGTCTCCCTCGACCAGCCCCTCGCCTCGGCGCTGCATGCCTCGGTGAGCGTCGAACGCGGGAAGGTGTTCGTCCGCGACCTGGGGAGCACCCATGGCACGTTCGTCGACGGCCGGCGGATCGAGCGGGCCGTCGAGATTTCCCCCGGCACGGTCGTGCAGATCGCCGATCAACGCTTCCGCCTCGCCCCCGACGCCCGGGCGCTCGAGCCGCTCGCCGGGGGCGACCGCGACGTGATCGAGGCTGACAGTATCGCCGTCGACGCCTCGGGCCGACGGCTCCTCGAGGGGGTCTCGCTCGTCGTCCAGCCGGGCGAGATGGTGGCGATCATGGGGCCCAGCGGCGCCGGGAAGAGCACGCTGCTCTCGGTGCTCAACGGCCAGACCGTCCCCGCCGCCGGTCGGCTCGTCATCGGCGGGCTCGACCTCCACGACCACTACGACCTCTTCCGGGGACGGATCGGATACGTGCCGCAGGACGACATCCTCCACGCCGATCTCACCGTCTGGCAGGCGCTGTGGTACGCGGCCCGCCTCCGCCTCCCCCGCGACACCACCGACACCGAGATCGAGACCCGGATCCGCGACGTCATCCACCAACTCGGGCTCGACGGCACCGAGAAGACGCGCGTCGGTGACCAGCGGAAGCGGGGCGTGAGCGGCGGCCAGCGGAAGCGCGTCAACCTCGCCATGGAGCTTCTCACCGATCCTCCGATCCTCGTCCTCGACGAGCCGACGTCGGGCCTGTCGAGCGTCGATGCCCTGTCGGTCATCGAGCTGCTTCGGAAGCTCGCCGACTCCGGAAAGACGATCCTCGTCACGATTCACCAGCCGAGCCTCGAGGCGTTCGAGAAGTTTGACGCCGTCGCCGTCATCGCCCGCGACGAATCGACGAAGCAGGTGGGAAGGCTAGCGTGGTTTGGCCGGGCCTACCCCGACTCGATCACCTTCTTCGAGCCCCAGCTCTCCGGATCCGCACCGCCGACGAGCGTCGATGGGCTCCTCCGCGGCCTCTCCAAGCGGCCGGTCGCCGAGTGGGTGCGGCAATGGGAGGCGTCGGTCGCGAAGTCGATCTGGGTCGACCGCCGGGCCTCTTCCCATGCCGAGGCCCTCCCGCCGCGGGCGCGACGCCGGCCCCGCAGCACCGCTCCTTTCACCCAATGGCTCACGCTTGTAAAGCGGATGATCGCGGTCAAGGTGGCCGACGGCTGGGGGACGGCCGTCCTCTTTTTGCAGGCGCCGATCGTCGGGCTCCTCATCGCGGCGGTGTTTTCGAAGGTCGTGCGCAGCACCCCGACCCCCGACACCTGGCCGAAGATCGGCGTCAACATGGCCACCACCTTGTTCGTGACCGCCCTGGCGGCGATCTGGTTCGGCTGTTCGAGCATGGCGCGCGAGATCGTCACCGAATGGCCGATCTACCGCCGCGAGCGGATGGTGGGGCTCTCGATCGGGGCCTATGTGCTCTCGAAAATGACCGTCCTCCTCGGGATCGCGGCGATCCAGTGCCTCCTTCTCCTGGCCATCGTCGCCCCTGCCTGCCGGATCGACAGCCCGTGGCTGTGGGTGTTCACGATGCTCTACGCGGCGGCGCTGGCCGGCGGGGCGCTCGGGCTTCTGATCTCGGCGACGCTGCGAACGACCGAAGCCGCCTCGGGGATCCTCCCCGTCCTCCTCCTGCCGATGATCGTCCTCGGTGGGATTCTCGTCCCCCTCGCCGACCTCCCCGCGCTCACCCAGCCGCTCGCCGCGGCGATGCCGTCGCGGTGGGCCTTCGAAGGGCTCGTCGTCCCGGAGGCAGCGCTCCGTCCGCGGATCCGCTTGGGGGGCGAAGCGCCGCGGCCCGATCCGGCACCAAACACGGTCGATGAGCTCGCGCCCGCTCCCGAGGATGCTGCGCCCGAGCCCGAGGCAACCGAGCCCCCGACTCCCGAGGCTCCCCCTGCGGCAGCGCCCTCGGTCGAGAAGACGACCGACTCGAGCGTCGCGCCGGGCGTGTTTCGTCTGGCTGGCAATGGCGGGAGCCACCCCTTCATCCTTCCCGGCCGGCGGAAGATCGCCGAGAAGCTCGAGGAGGCGGCCTCTCAGGCGAAGCAGGAGCTCGAGAAGGCCAAAAAGATGCTCGAGGAGAAGGCGCAGAAGATCCAGGCCGACATGCGTGCCGAGGCGGAGAAGAAACTCGCCGATGCGAAGGCGGAGTTCGAGAAGAAGTCGGCCGAGTCGGCCGCGAAGATGAAAGAGGAGATCGAGGCGAAGGTGGCCGAAGCGAAGGCCGCGGCCCAGAAGGAGAGCGAGGCGGCGGCCGAGCGGATGAAGACGGAGATGGAAGCGCGCGTCAAGGAGGCGCAGGAGCAGGTCCGCACGGAGAGCGCCGAGGCGCGGAATCAGGTCCGCATGGAAGTCGAAGCCAAGACGGCAGGCGCCAAGGCCGAAGCGAAGAAGGAATCGGAGGAGACCGCCGCGCGGATGCGCACCGAGATCGAAACGAAAATGGAGGAGGCCCAAGCCGCGGCCAAGCGTCAAAGCGAGGAGGCGGGGACCGCCGCCAAAGCCGACGTCGAGAGCCGGGTGAAGGCGATTGAAGCCGAGCTCGAAAAGAAGAGCCGCGAGGCGAGCGATCGGCTCGAAGGGAAGCTCCGCGAGATGCAGGAGAAGATCGAATCGGAGCGAGCCCGGATGAACGACTCGCTCGAGCGTGTCCGGGCGGCCACGGAGAAGACGCTCGTCCCGCCCGCCGGCGCCCATCCGACGCCGCCCGATGCCGCCTCCGCCTCTCCCACGACGTCCGGCGACGAGGCCCATTCCCAGCGGGCCGATGCCCACGCCACGGCGGGCCCCCGGGGAACCTCCCCGGTCGATATGGCGGAGCGATTTTTCGCGCGGGAGCGGTGGCGGAGCCCGTCGACGGTTCCGCTGGCGGTGCTCCTGGGGATGTTCGGCGCCGGGATCGCCGGCACCGCGCTCGCCCTGCGCTACCGCGACTCGAGCGGCCGCTGAGGCGGGAAACATCGGCCCCGCGGCGGAAAATCGCCATGGAAGCGGATTTCGACCGGCCGCTACACTCCGGCGCTGCGAGACCGCTCCGGAGCTGATCGATGTCTCACGACCGCCCGCTCGACGATCCCACCACCCACGACTCGGCCGCTCCGGCCGGGCCGGTGGACGATCAGATCCCTCCCCGCGTCGTCGCCACGACGACGATCAGCGTCAACCGCCGGCTCGGCCGCGGTGGCTTGGGCGACGTCTACTACGCCAACGACAAGGCGACCGGGCGCGAGCTCGCCGTCAAGTTTCTCAATGGCTGGGCCGTCTCCCAGGAGGCCCTCCGCGAGAGCTTCCAGTTCGAGGCCACCGTCACGAGCCAACTCGAACATCCAAACATCGTCCCGGTCTACGTCACCGGGGCCACGGACGATGGCCGGCCGTTCTACGCGATGCGACTGATCCCGGGGAAGACCCTCGGCGCGGCGATCAACGACTTCCACGATCGCCGCCATGCCCACGAGTCGGCCACTGACCGCTCGGCCCGCTACCGCGAACTCCTCGGCCAGTTCGCGCTGGTGTGCAAGGCGATCGCCTACGCCCACGACCGCGGCGTTCTCCACCGCGACATCAAGCCGGCCAACATCATGCTGGGGAAGTTCGGCGAGGTGGTCGTCCTCGACTGGGGACTGGCGGCGCGGATCGACCGCGACGACCGCGCCCGACGGAGCGGCGAGCAGAGCATCGTGATGCCGACGATCGCCCTCGATTCGGCCCCGGCGGCGAAGCGCGGGATCTCCGGCACGCCGGCCTACATGAGCCCGGAGCAGCACGACGGGGCGGCGCCGGTGGGCCCGGCCAGCGACGTCTACGGCCTCGGGGCAACGCTCTACCACCTCCTCACCGGATCCCCCCCCTACGACGGCGACGTGGCGGCGATCCGCGAGAAGGTGCTCGCCGGCTCGCTCGCCCCGCCGTCGCGCGTGAAGCGGGGCGTGTCGCGCGCGATCCAGGCGGTGTGCATGAAGGCGATGGCCCGCGACCCGGTCGATCGCTACGAGACCCCGCTCGAACTGGCCCACGACATCGACGCCTACCTGGCCGACAACCCTGTCACCGCCTTCCGCGAGCCGCTCCTCCGCCGGCTGGCCCGCTGGACGCGCCGCCACCGCACCGTCACGCAGCTGGCCGTCGGGACGCTGGCCGTCCTCCTCGTCGGGGCGGCGGTGACCTCGGCGCTTCTCCGCAAGGTGGCCCACGACGAATACCGCTCCCGGCAGACGGCCCTGCGACTGGCGGCCCGGCTCGCGGCGAGCACCGCCGCGCTCCAAATCGATTCCCGCTGGCGGATCCTCGAATAT
>CAJBCV010000451.1 GCA_903951635.1 uncultured Planctomycetaceae bacterium | reverse complement strand
TTGGCGCGACCGTGCGTGCCGGGGAGGATCTCGAACCTGGGGTCGAAGTCGACCATCGTCGCCGCCAGCTTGGCCAGGATCGAGACGTCGCCCTCGACTTTCGCCGTGCCGTCCTTGATCTGTGATTCGAGGGTCTTGGCCCCGATCATCGTCTGCTCGAGGTCCGTGCGATTGATGGTGAGCGTGAGGTCGGCCTTTTTCGCCACGAAGCCCGGCAGGTTCGTGAGCGTGGCATTCTCGAGTTCGACGAGGAACTTCTCGCCGTTGTCGGGGGTGATCAGGTTCATCGTGAACCTCATTCCTTCGGCCTTACGGCTGTCCATGCGGATGCCGAGGAAGTCGAGGAACAACTCCGTGCTCATCGCCCGGATCACGTCGGGGCCGCTCGACTTGGGCGAGCTTCCCTCCGGCACGCCGTCGCGGAGTTCGTAGGCGCCCGCAAGGAAGCTGTTGCGCAGGCCCGGGTTCTCCTGCTGGTAGCCGAGCTGTTCGAAGACGTCGGCCAAGAGGTCCTTGGCGGCTTGGTTTCCGGGTTCGGCGTGCACGAGTTTGTCGAGGATCTCGGAGGCGAGCAGGTACTCGCCCCGGTCGTGAAGTTGACGGGCCTTGGCGATGATCTTCTCCCCGCCTCCCATCATCTCGACATAGAGCGGCGCCGAATCCTCCGGAGAGAGCGGAATCAGCGTCGCCGGGTTGCAGTCCCAGTAGCCGAGGTAGCGGTTGACGACCGCCCGGGCGTTGTGGGGGACCGAGCCGTGGTAGCCGCGGCAATCCCACCGCTGCTGGAGCGTCTTCGGAAGCTCGTAGACGTTGTGGATCTGATTGACCGTGACGCCCTGGTTGGCCAGATGGAGCACCTGATTGTTGAAGTGGGCGTAGAGATCCCGCTGCCCACGGAGAATCTCCTGCACCCGGTCATTCCCCCACCGGGGCCAATGGTGCGCGCCGAACATCACGACGGCCTCCTGGCCGAAGCGGTAGAGGGCAACGTTGATGTACTTCGACCAATTGAGGGCGTCGCGCACAAGCGCGCCGCGGAGCGTGTAGAGGTTGTGGAGCGTGGCACAGACGTTCTCGGCGATCCACAGAGCCTTCATGTCGGGGATGTAGGTGTTCATCTCCGACGGGGCCTCGGTGTTGGGCGTGTTTTGGAAAATCATCCGCACGCCGTCCACCTCGATCTCCTCGATGTCCTTCTCCACGATGTGGGTCGGGGCGATCAGGCCCGACGTGCCGCGGGAGATGGCGTGGCCGAGGCCCTGGGTGACGTAGCCATACGGGCTCACCGGGAGGAGCACGCCATACTGATAGAACATTCGCCGATTCATGGCGTTGCCGGCGAAGACGTTCTCCGAGATCGAGTAGGCCATGAAATCGCGGGGAGCGAGGATCTGCACTTTGCCGGCACGAACGTCGGCCTCGTCCACCACGCCCCGGACGCCCCCCCAGTGGTCGCCGTGGGAGTGCGAATAGACGACCGCCGTGACCGGCAATCCCTCGCCTTTATGCTCCTGGAACACCTTCCAGGCGGCCCGCATCGCATCCGCGGTGACAAGGCAGTCGAACACGATCCATCCCGTCTTGCCGCGGACGAACGTGGTTTGGGCGAGGTCGATCCCGCGGACCTGGTAGATCCCGGGAACGACCTCGTAAAGACCGTAGTTGTTGTTGAGCTGGCCGATGCGGTGCATCGAAGGATGGACCGAGTCGAACTCGTCCCTCTGGTCGAGAAACTCGAACCGCGACATGTCCCAGGCCACGCCGCCGGCGTCGTTCTCGATCTGCATCCCGGGCATGCGGGCGATCAGGCCGCGTCGCTGCTCGTCGAAGTCGCGGGTGTCGCCGAAGGGGAGCGATTGCTTCGCCTTCCGCAGCACCTCCTTGGTGAACTCCGACGGAGCCTTCCCCTTGGGGTGGAAATGTCCGGCTGCAGGGGCGGCGGGGGCCGCGGCGACAGCGTCCGCCTCCCCGGTCATGTGGGCTGCCACCGCGAACGCCGGAAGGCTCTGCACGAATTGACGACGGGTGGTCATGGAAGATCTCGTTCGTGAAGGGGACGGTCGGTCATCGGACGGCCAGATCGGGCTGGAAAAGGCAGTCCGGGGAAGGGGACATCGTCAAGGAAAGGGAGAGGCAAGAAAGGCTCACCGTAGGCGCAGCCCCGCCGAATCGAGAGGGCTACGAACGGTCAATCACGGATGGAGAACTCGCCCCGCCATGCGAACCCGCCCCCGCACAGAGACGAAGAGCGTGAGACGTCGCCCCGAGGAGCCCCCCAAACCATCCGGTGCCTGGACTGACCTCGAGGGTCAGGATAAGCCAAGCATCCCAAAAACTAGCAGCGGCCGGACTTGAACCGGCGACACCCGGCTTATGAAGCCGGTGCTCTAACCAACTGAGCTACGCTGCCCTGTGGAATCCACCCGGGGAACCCCGAGGCGAAACCTCTCCAACTATACCCGCCGATCCGGGATGCGTCATGGGGGGGAGGAAAGGGAAAAAAGCCGGGACTGAAAGGCATCGGCGCAAAAAAAACGGCCCGGGAGGAGGTCTCCCGGGCCGTCCTTGGATGCGTGGCCGATCGGATCGATCAGCCGAGACAAAGAAGCCTCACTCGACCAGGGCGCACGAGGCCTTCACGACCGCGTCGATCGTGGCGTCATCGAGCTGGCCCTTGGCGAAGGCGTGGTTCGTCTTGACCTTGCCACCCTTGTAGCAGACGACGGTGACGTCGGCGTCGGAGGCGATCTTGAAGTCCTCGGGGCCGTTCTTCGCGTCCTCGGGGACGACGAAGGCGATCCGCTTGAGGTCGTTCGCCTTGACGAACTCGGCCGCCTGCTTCTTGAGGGTCTCGGCGTCGCCACCGATCATGTTGACGAAGCTCGTGAGCTTGTCGGCCTGGTGCTCCTCGACCTCTTCCTCGATCTTCTTCAGCAGCTTGGCGAGCTTCGGGTCGGCGGTGCGGGCGAACACCATCACCACCGGGCGCTGGCCCATCTTGCAGCGGTAGCAGAGGCTCTTCCCAGCATCGACGCCGTCGTCGGGGTTGCCGGCGACCTTCGTCACCGTGAACGCACCGACCGTATCACCCACCTGCGGGCCGCTGGTCACCTCGGCCTGAGCCGTCACGGTGACACCGAGGATCAGCGCCACCGCCATCAAGAAAGCCTTGCGCATCAGTTCGATTCTCCTGGATACGATCTGGAAACAATCCCGCCAGCATGCATGCCGGGGGAGTCTTTACCGGCAGCACCACGCGTGCCGCCCCGAATGTTGTCTGACTGATCCTATAGCAGGTAGCCTGACGACGGCAACTTTTCAGGGAATACAGCCTCAGGAGATCGCCCCATGGCCACCGCCACACCAGCCATCCGGGCCTCAGGCCCTGCCCAGGTTCGCCAAACTCAACTTTTGATCGATGGCCAGTGGGTGCCCGCCCGCAGCGGTCGGACCTTCGTCACCGTCAATCCCGCCACCGAGGAGCCGATCGCCGACGTCGCCGAGGGGGACGCCGCCGACATCGACGCGGCGGTGAAAGCTGCCCGGGCCGCCTTCGACGAGGGCCCGTGGCCGCGGATGGACGCCCGCGAACGCGGCCGACTCATGCACCGATTGTGCGACCTGATCGAAGCGGAGATCGACGAACTGGCGGCGCTCGAGTCGCTCGACAACGGCAAGCCCCTTGCTGACTCGCGGGCCATCGACATCCCGCTGGCCGTGCAGTGCCTCCGCTATTACGCCGGGTGGGCCGACAAGATCCAGGGCTCAACGATCCCGATCAACGGCAACTACCACTGCTACACGCGCCGCGAGCCTGTGGGGGTGGTCGGGCAGGTGATCCCGTGGAACTTCCCCATCCTCATGGTGGCCTGGAAGTGGGGCCCGGCCCTTGCCGCCGGCTGCACGATCGTCATGAAGCCGGCGGAGCAGACGCCGCTCTCCTGCCTCAGGCTCGCGCGGCTGGCACAGAAGGCGGGGATTCCCGACGGCGTGATCAACGTCGTGCCTGGCTACGGGCCGACGGCCGGCGCCGCGCTTGTCGACCATCCTGGCATCGACAAGATCGCCTTCACGGGCTCCGGCGAGACGGCGCGGATCATCATGCGGCAGGCGGCAACGAGCCTCAAGCGGCTGACGTTCGAGCTCGGTGGAAAAAGCCCCAACATCGTCTTCGCCGATGCCGATCTCGATGCCGCGGTGGCCGGCGCCCATCTCGGCATCCATCTCAACCAGGGGCAGTGCTGCTGCGCCGGGTCAAGGCTGTTCGTCGAGGACTCGATCCACGATGCGTTCGTGGAGCGGGTCGTGGAGCTGTCGCGGAAACGCCGCGTCGGCGATCCGTTCCATGCCGACACCGAACAGGGGCCGCAGGTCGACAAGGCGCAGTTCGACAAGATCCTCGGCTACATCGAGGCGGGGAAGCGCGAGGGGGCGACGTGCGCCACCGGCGGGCAGCGGCACGGCACGAAGGGCTTCTTCATCGAGCCGACCGTGTTCACGAACGTCAGTGACTCGATGTCGATCGCCCGCGAGGAGATCTTCGGCCCCGTCCTTTCGGTGCTCCGCTTCAAGGACACCGACGAACTGATCCGCCGCGCCAACGCCACCGACTTCGGCCTCGCCGCGGCGGTGTGGACGCGCGACGTGGCCCGGGCGCATGACGTCGCCCGCCGGCTCCGGGCAGGAACGGTGTGGGTGAACTGCTACGACGTCTTCGACGCCGCCGCTCCGTTCGGCGGCTTCAAGCAATCGGGCTTCGGCCGCGAACTCGGCGAGCGGGGCCTCGACCCCTACCTCGAAACGAAGACCGTCACCGTCAGTCTCGCCCCGCCGAAGCAGGGCTGAATCGAAGGGAATGTGGGGCAGGGCGTCAGCCCGGCGGCCGGGTATGCTGGAGCCGTGGGGCGCCGGGATGCGCGCCCATGTTCTCCTCGTCCCGTCTGGAGCCTGATGATGTCGTCTTCGTGTCGGTCCCTCCCCCTCCGCTGGATGGCGGTGATCCTCGCCCTCGTGGGGAGCGTCGCGGTCGTCGCCACGGGAATCGCCCACGCCGAGGAGCCGGCCTGGCGGCCGCTGTTCAACGGCAAGGATCTCACCGGGTGGACGCCGAAGATCCGCGGCGAGGCTCTCGGCGACAACTACGGCGACACCTTCCGCGTCGAGGATGGCGTGCTCAAGGTCGTCTACGACCCGGCCAAATATCCGACCTTCGGGGAGAAGTTCGGCCACCTGTTCTTTGCCGAGCCGTTTTCCCGATACAAGCTCCGGATCGACTACCGCTTCACGGGTGAACAGTGCCCGGGGGGGCCGGGCTGGGCGATCCGCAACTCCGGGGTGATGCTCCACGGCGAGGACCCGAAGGGGATGACGCTCGACCAGGATTTCCCGGCGTCGATCGAGGTCCAGTTTCTCGGCGGTGCTCCCGAGGGGGAGCGGACGACGGCGAACCTCTGCACCCCCGGCACGAACGTCGTCATGGACGGCAAACTCTTCACCCCCCACTGCACGACCTCGAAGTCGAAGACCTACCGGGGGGACCAGTGGGTGACGGTGGAGGTGGAGGTCGACGGCGACAAGGTGATCCGGCATCTGGTCAACGGCGAGGCGGTGCTCGAGTACGAGGGAGCGCAACTCGATCCGAACGATCCCCACTCCAAGGGGCTGATCGCGAAGCGCGACGGCAAACTCCTCCTCGACGGCGGGACGATCTCGCTCCAGTCGGAGAGCCACCCGATCGAGTTCCGCCGGGTCGAGATCCAGGTGCTCCCGGCGCGGAAGTGAGATTCATGGCGGCCCGGCTGCCGATGTCGTGCTGATCGAAGGTCACAGCGGAAAGGGTTCCCAACATGCGGGTCAAGACGGGCGGTGGCTGGCGGGCGATCCGCTACACGTTGAAGAAGTCGCGTGAGGCGGGGGGCTTCTGGAAGCTCTGGAAGGCGATGCGCTCGAAGAACGCCTGCAAGACCTGCGCGCTGGGCATGGGGGGGCAGTCGGGAGGGATGGTGAACGAGGCGGGGCATTTCCCCGAGGTCTGCAAGAAGTCGTTCCAGGCGATGGTGGCCGACATGCAGGGGGGGGTGAAGCGCGACTTCTTCTCCACCTACTCCGTCGCCCAGTTGCAGCAGTTCTCCCCCTATCAGCTCGAGCATTCGGGGCGGCTCGTGGAGCCGGTCGTGCTCGAGAAGGGGGAGCAGTATTACAAGCCGATCAGCTGGGACGACGCGATGGCGAGGATCGCCAAGCGGATGAAGGGCTCTTCGCCGGCGGAGACGTTCTTCTATTTCAGCGGCCGCTCGAGCAACGAAGCGGGCTTTCTCCTCCAGCTTCTCGCCCGCCTCTACGGCACCAATCACGTCAACAATTGCTCCTATTACTGCCATCAGGCCAGCGGTGTGGGGATGGCAAGCGTCCTCGGAACGGGGGCGGGGACAGTGCAGCTGGAGGACCTCGAACGCGCCGACATCGTGTTCCTCATCGGCGGCAATCCGGCGAGCAACCATCCGCGGATGATGCGGACGCTCATGCAAGTGCGGCGCAACGGCGGGAAGGTGATCGTCATCAACCCGATCGTCGAGACGGGGCTGGTCAACTTCTCGGTGCCGAGCGATCCTTGGAGCCTCGTCTTCGGGACGAAGATCGCGAGCACCTATGTGCAGCCCCACGTTGGCGGCGATCTCGCGCTCATGTACGGTTTGCTCAAGCGCGTGCGCGAGTTGGGGAAGACCGACGAGGCCTACCTGGCCGCCCACACGCACGGCTGGCCGGAATTGGCAGCCCACCTCGACACGCTCTCCTGGGACGAGATCGTGGAGAAGTCGGGGGTGACGAAGGAGGCGATCGACGACATCGCGGCGCAGTATGCCGCCAGCGAGCGGGCGGTGTTTGCCTGGACGATGGGGGTGACGCACCATCTCCATGGCGGGGCGACGGTGCAGGCGATCGCCGCTGTGGCGCTCGCCCGCGGGATGATCGGCAAGCCGGGGGCCGGGCTCCAGCCGATCCGTGGTCATTCCAACATTCAGGGGCTGGGGACGGTCGGCGTGACCCCGCAGCTCAAGGAGGCGGTGTTCCGCCGACTCGAAGAGACCTATGGCGTGAAGCTGCCGACGATGAAGGGCTTCGACACGCTCGAGTGCCTCGATGCGGCCGACGAGGGGAAGATGCGGCTGGCGTTCTGCCTCGGAGGAAACCTGTGGGGGGCGAGCCCCGACGCCGCCTACGCGAAGCGGGCGCTGTCGAAGTGCGAGACGGTGGTGACGATGAGCACGACGCTCAATACCGGCCACGCCAGCGGCCTGGGCGCCGAGGAGACGATCATCCTCCCGGTGCTCGCGCGCGACGAGGAGCCGGAGCCCTCCACGCAGGAGAGCATGTTCAGTTACATCCGCCTCTCCGCCGGCGGCGAGCGGCGCCATGTGGGGCCGCGGTCGGAGGTGGAGATCATCGCCGACCTCGCGATCCGCGTCCTCGGGGAGACGGTGTCGGGAAGCGGCGGACAGGTGCTGAATTGGCGAGAGATGTCCCACACCAACACGATCCGCCAGGCGATCGCCCGGATCGTGCCGGGGCTCGAGGCGATGGCGACGATTGAACAGACGAAGAAGGAGTTTTCGATTCCGGGGCGGGCGCTTTCGACGCCGAAGTTCCCCACGGCCGACGGGAAGGCGACGCTCTTCATCCACGAACTGCCGCCGGCGCCGACGACGCTCCAGCTGATGACGATCCGCAGCGAAGGGCAGTTCAATACGGTCGTCTACGAGGAAGAGGATCTCTACCGCAATCAGACGCGGCGCGATCTGGTTCTCATCCATCCCGACGACATTGCCCGCTTTGCCCTCGAGGCCGGGGGCCGCTGCCGGATTCGGAGCTCGGTCGGCGAGATGCGCGGCGTGTATGTCTCGGCGTTCCCGGAGATCCGGCCAGGGAGCGTGGCGATGTATTACCCGGAGAGCAACGTGCTCGTGCCGAAGGCGGCCGATCCACTCTCGCGGACTCCGGCCTACAAGAGCGTGTCGGTGACAGTCGAGGCCGACGCGGCCGGCGGCCGGGGGATCCGCCCGACGCCGCAACTGGTCGCCGCCGGCCTGCCGAAGGACAAGCTCAAGCAGTGTTGAGCGATTCCACAACAGACTGACGTTGGCCTCTGCCGCCGGCTTTCCAGCTCGGCGCTTTTGCGTGGAAGGCCCCGAGGCTGCCAGCAGGCCCAAGACCCGACAAAAAAGCTCCGGCGGGAGTCCCCGCCGGAGCCGTTGGTCGTGCCTGAATCCAGGTCGCCGGGAGGCGATCAGGTGCCGGCGCCGGGGCGGACAGCGCCCCCGGGCCCCCGCATCTGGAGCTTCGAGACGTCGAAGGTGGGGCCCTTCAAGGCTTCAAGCTTCGCCTTCTGGTCGGCGTCGAGGATTTCCATCGCCTTGGCGGTCATCTTCGCCCGCATCTCGCCGGGGTTGCCACTCCCCCCCCCACCCTGTCGCATATCCCGCATCGCCGACTGGAGCTTGGCGATCTGATCGTCGGTGACCGAGAGTTCCTTGGCCACCGACTCGTCCATGAGAGCGCCGGCTCCGAGGGCCTGGATGCGGATCTGCTTGAGACGGGCGAGTTGCTCGGGCGAGAGGATGCCGGCGATCTTCTTGTCATCCTCGACGTTTCGGGCCCGTCGCTCCTCCATCCACTTCTGTCGCTGCTCGTCGGTCATGTCGCGGAGATTGTCACCTCTGCCGCCGCCGCGTTCGGGAAGCTCGGCGGCGACCTTGGCCTTGAGATCAGCCGAGAGGCCAAGGTCGGCTTGGACGACGTCTTGCCGGAGCAGGGAGGCGTGCGACATCATCCCCCCCATTCCCATGCCGCGACCGCGCCCGCCCGGGGCTTGTGCGGAGGCATCGGTGGCCGGGAGCGTGGCCAGGAGTGCGGCCGCCAAACTGGCGACAGCGAGAAGCGTGCGGTGCATGAGGAGCCCTCTGGAGCGAAGGGGAGAAAAGGGGACTGGAAGCTTTGCGGGGGGCGGAATGTCGGCGGACACACCGCCCAACCCGTTCCCCGGCCCTTGAACTGTCCGGCGACGGAAAAGTTGCGGCGGGGCCCACGGACACCGGCGAGCGATCGACACCGTGGGGCACGACGGTCAATCGAAGAGCGACTTCTGCGCCGTCTCCCCTTTGCGCCGCGGCTTGGCGGCAGGGGGCGGGGCCGAGGATTCAAAGGCGAGGAGGAGATCGCGGGCCCGTTCGACGACCGGGCCGGGAACGCCGGCAAGCCTGGCCACGTGCACGCCCCAACTCTTGTCGGCGGCGCCGGGGGCGACTTGGTGGAGGAAGACGAGCTGATCGTTGTGCTGCTTGACGAGTACCTGGACGTTGGCGACGCCGGGGAGTTTCTCCATCGCGGCGAGCTGGAGGTAGTGGGTGGCGAAGAGCGTCCGGCAGCCGGGGACGCCGTGGAGCCATTCGACGACCGCCTGGGCGATGGCGAGGCCGTCGAAGGTGCTCGTGCCACGGCCGACCTCGTCGAGGATGACGAGGCTTCGTGGCGTGGAACGGTTGAGGATTCGCGCCGTCTGCGCCATCTCGACGAGGAACGTGCTGGCGCCGGTGGCGAGGTCGTCGCCGGCGCCGATCCGGGCGAAGAGCCGGTCGACGACGCCGATCCGGGCGCGGCGGGCGGGAACGAAACTCCCCGCCTGCGCCATCACCGCCAACAGCGCTGCCTGACGGATGAACGTGCTCTTGCCACCCATGTTGGGGCCAGTGACGAGGAGCATCGATGGAAAGCCCACGCTCCCCGGAGCGGGAGCAACGTCAGGAAGGCGGGCTGAAAGGGTGAGATCGTTGGCGACGAGCGTGCCGGCGGGGAGGAGCTCCTCGAGGACCGGATGACGCCCCGCCTCGATCCGAAGGACTCCGTCGTCGGTGATCTCGGGGCGCACCCAGCCCCGTGAGCGGGCGACCTCGGCGAGGCTTACGAGGACGTCGATCCGGGCGAGGATGGTGGCCGCGCGGTCGAGACGCTCTCGCATCGCGGCGACGAACTGGCGGAGCGCCTCGAGGAGCTCGAGCTCGCGGCGGAGGGCCTCGTCCTCGGCCCCGAGGACCTGCCGCTGGCGCTCGTCGAGCTCGGGGGTCGTGTAGCGTTCGGCGTTCTTCACCGTCTGCTTGCGGATGTATTCGGCGGGCACCTTGGCGGCGTGGTTGCGACCGACTTCGAGGAAGAAGCCGAAGACACGGTTGAAGCCCACTTTGAGCGACGGGATCCCGGTGCGGGCGATCTCGTCGGCCTGGTAGCGCGTGATCCAGGCCTTGCCGCCGCTGGCCATTTCGGCGAGCTCGTCGAGCTTCTGGTCGCAGCCGGGGCGGATGAAGCCACCATCGCGGGCGAACACCGGGCAGCCTTCGCGGAGAGTCGCGCCGATCCGGGCCGAGACGTCGTCGAGCGGATCGAGTCCGGTGGCGAGTTCGCCGAGGAGGCCCTGGCTTCCCCGCAGCGTTGCGATCACCTCGGGGAGGATGGCGGTGGCCCGGCCGATCCGTTCCAGGTCGCGCGGGCCGGCGCGGCCCGACATGACCCGGCCGATGAGGCGCTCGATGTCGCCGATGCCGGTCAGCAGGCTCCCGAGTCGATCGGCGAGGGGAGGATGGGCGACGAGCGCGGCGGTGGCGTCGAGACGCTCGTCGATCGCTCGCCGCTCGAGCAGCGGCGCGGAGAGCCAGTCGGTGAGAAGGCGCGCCCCCATCGGCGAGCGGGTGCGGTCGAGGACGCCGGCGAGGGAGCCGCTCCGCCGATTGCCGGTGGCGCCAGAGGTGCGGACGAGTTCCAGGCTGCGCCGCGAGGCCTCGTCGATCTCCATCCTCTCGCCACGTCGCCACGCGGCGAGCGTCGTGATCCGGGAGATCGCCGTCGGCTCGTTTTCGTCGAGGTAGTGAACGATCCCGCCGGCCGCACCGATGCCGGGGAGATCGTGGGGCAGGTCGAAGCCGAGCCCTTCGAGGCGTGCTCCCCCGACGGCCCGGTCAATCGCCGTGCGGGCGCTTCCCTCCTCGAACCACCAATCGGGCCGCGCGGTGATGGCCGCGGATCGGCCCGTGGGGCGGAGGAGGGCTTCGACGGCGCCGCGGTCCTTCGTAGCGCAGAGGCATTCGGCCGGCTCGAGGCGGAGGACGAGATCGGGGACGTCCTCGGCCGGGACCACCGCGGCTTCGAAGGTGCCGGCGGCGACGTCGATCCAGGCCAGGCCCACAGGGGTCGAGGCGGCGGCGGCATCGGTCGCGTCGTCTCGGTCGTCGCGAGCCGGGCGGGGGACGGATCCGGGCGTCAGGGCGAGGAGCCAGTTGCGGCGGGCGGGATCGAGGAGGGTTTCGTCGGCGGCGATCCCGGGGGTCACGATCCGGGTCACCTCGCGCCGCAACAGCCCCTTGGTGGTCTTCGGGTCGTCGATCTGCTCGCAGATCGCGACGCGGCGGCCGGCGGCGACGAGCTTGACCAGTTGCGGATCGAGCTGATGGTGGGGAAACCCGGCCATCGGCATGGCGTCGGGCCCCTTGTCGCGGCTGGTGAGGGTGAGATCGAGGAGATTGGCGGCCTCGCGGGCGTCGTCGCCGAAGAGTTCGTAGAAATCCCCCATCCGGAAGAGGACCAGCGCCCCGGGGCAGCGTGCCTTCGCCGCTTCGAACTGTTGCATCATCGGGCTTGCCATGGGGCCAAGTGTGGCCGATGGGGCTGTCCCCTTGCCAGAGGGCGTCGTGCTGCGGCGGCCGGGGCGATGCCGGGCGGGACCGTGTCGCGGCACTATGGCTCGGCCCACGGGGCCGGGAAATCGATCGGCTTTGACCAGCCGGCACCGCCACGCCACAATTGGGCCCGACGGAGCGGACTCCGATGAGAGGCCCCTGCGATGGGGGCCTGTGAACCTGGTCAGGGCCTAACCGCAGCAGCCATAAGCAGTCGTCCCTTTGTGCGGAGGGCCTCTCATCGGCGTCCGATCCCATGGCCGCACCTTCTGACTCCATCGCTCCGTCAGCCGCTCCCACGGAGGGCTATCGGGTCGTCGCCCGCCGCTACCGGCCGCAGCGATTCGACGAACTCGTCGGTCAGGAGCATGTCGCCCGCGGCCTCTCCGGGGCGATCGAATCGGGCCGCATCGGCCATGCCTATCTCTTCACCGGCGCCCGTGGGGTCGGGAAGACGAGTGCCGCGCGGATCTTCGCCAAGGCTCTGGAGTGCGTGACGGGGCCGGCGGCGGAACCGTGCAATCAGTGCGATACCTGTGCCGCGATCTCCGCCGGGCAGGATGTCGATGTCGTCGAGATCGATGCCGCCAGCAACCGCGGCATCGACGAGATCCGCAGCCTGCGACAGAACGTCGCCGTCCGCCCGGCCCGGGGGCGCTTCAAGATCTACATCATCGACGAAGTCCACATGCTCACGCGCGAGGCCTTCAACGCGCTGCTCAAGACGCTCGAGGAGCCGCCGGCGCATGTGAAGTTCGTCCTTTGCACGACGGAGCCGGAAAAGCTCCCGATCACGATCCTCTCCCGCTGCCAGCGGTTCGACTTCGTCACCGTCGATGCCCCGGCGATCGCCCGTCGTCTCGGCCAGATCGTCACCGCCGAAGGGGCGACGGTCACCGATGACGCCCTCGCCCTCATCGCCCGCCGCGCCGCCGGCAGCATGCGTGACAGCCAATCGCTCCTCGAGCAACTCCTCGGATCGAGCGCCGGGGCGATCGGCGTCGACGACGTCCATGCCGTGATCGGCACCGGCCGCGAAGAGCGGATCGGCGCCCTCCTCGGCGCGATCGCGGGCCGCGATCCTGCCGCGGCGCTTGCTGCCCTCGACGAGAGCCTCGCCGGCGGGGCCGATCCCGGTGGCGTCCTCGAACAATTGCTCGCGGCGCTGCGCGATTGCCTCGTGGCGAGTGTCGGCTGCGGCCCCGCGATGCTCCTCCAGGGGGACGGCCTCGGCATCGATTTGGCTGCCACCGGCCGCCTCCTCGGCACCGAGACGGTCCTCGCGATGCTGCAGATCCTCGATCAGTCGCTGTCGCGGATGCGGACCAGCGGCCATGCCCCGGTGCTCGCCGAGATGGCGATCGTGCGCCTGGCGCGACTCGACGATCTCGATCAACTCGCCTCTGCCGTGGAGCGGATCGCCCTCCAGGCCGCAGCGGCTCCGCTGCCGGTGGCGGCGCGGACTTCCGCGCCACCGGTCGCCCGGCCCGCGCTACCGAGTGTTCCCCCCCGGCCGTCGGTGCCGGAGATGCGCGAAAAAAAAACGACCGACCTGACCGTCGAGGCTGATCCTCCGGTTGTTGTGGCCGAAGCATTGCTGTTGCCGCGGCCCGTCGAGGAGCCGCAGGAACCGGTCCCTGCAGCGGCGCTGACGGCGACGATGTCGGCGCCTCCGCTTGATTCGGTGCCCCCAACGCTCCCGAGCGATCCGCTTGCGGCCTGGGAAGCGTGCGGCGAAGCGGTCGGTGGATTGGCGGCCGATTTCGTCGCCATGGCCGGCCGGGTGACGTGGGCCGACGACGTCCTCGAGGCGAGTTTTCCAGCCGAGGCGACGACGGCCGTGGCTTTCCTCTCGCGGCCCGAGATGGTCGCCGCGCTCAACCGGGCCCTCTCGGAGGCGGCCGGCCGACCGCTGCGTCACCGGATCAAGCAGGAGCCGAAGGCCGCCGCGAGGCCGCCGGCTCCCGGCGCCGGCGCGGCGTCCGCAGCCAGCGGAGCGGAGCGCGTGGGGAGCGATCCTGCGCCTCCTCCGCCGGCTCCGGGGCGCTCCCAGGCGGCGCTCCTCCGGGAGACCCTCGAGCATCCCCTCGTGATCCAGGCTCGTAGTCTCTTCGACGCGGCGATCCGCAAGGTGGAGCAGGGGCGCCCCCGGGCTTCTGCGGCCGCGCCGACACCTGCGGCGGCCGGTGTCGCAGGCGGCGGGGCGGTCGCGGACGAGGAGGAGACCGTCGACCACTCCGTCGGCGGCGAAGTGGACTGAGCCCGAGAGGATTCACGGAGGAACACCATGCCCGAGGAACGGGGCGTCATCGCCACGCTCATCGATTGCTTCGCCGAACTCCCCGGCATCGGCCGGAAGTCGGCGGAACGACTCGCTTATCATGTTCTCCGCATGCCGCGCGAGGAGGCTCTGGCCTTCTCCGATGCCCTCCGCGCCGTGAAGGAGAATCTCCGTCCCTGTCGGATCTGCTTCAATCTTGCCGAAGGGGACGAGTGTGGCATCTGCCGGGATGCACGCCGCGATCGCTCGATGCTGTGCGTCGTCGAGCAGGTCCGCGACCTCCTCGCCCTGGAGCAGACCGGGGCGTACCGGGGGCTCTACCATGTTCTCCAGGGGCGGGTAGCGCCGCTGGAGGGCACGGGGCCGGAGAGCCTCACGATCGATCCACTCGTCGCCCGCATCCGCCAAGGGGGGGTGCGCGAGGTGATCATGGCCACGACCCCGAACGTCGAAGGAGACGCGACGGCGTTGATCGTCGTCCAGCGTCTCAGCGGGCTGCCCGTAGAGATCACCCGTCTGGCACGCGGCCTGACGGTCGGTGCGGCCCTCGAGCAGGCCAACCGCGACATGCTCTCCGACGCGCTTGCCGGTCGCCGGAAGATGTGAATCGTCCGGTGGGGGCCTGCGGGGAAAGCCCCGGTTCCGGAGCAGGGCCACGCCATCCCGAACAAATCCCCGGGAAACGGGTATCCTGAGTCAGTGTTCCGAAGCGGTGTGATTCGAAGGGTGATGCCATGCGGATGTCGTTCGGCCAGGAAATGCGGTTGGCGCAGAAGCAGGTGCTCGCGCCGCGCATGATCCAGTCGATGGAGATCCTGCAACTGCCGATGATGGCGCTCGAGGAGCGAATCGAGCAGGAGATCCAGAACAACGAGACGCTCGAGGTGGACGACTCGAGCGGCGACGCCACCGTCGGCGATGGCCAGGACACCGAGATCCGCGCCGTCGCCACGACGACCGACGCGGCCGACCCGGCCCCGGAGCGGACGGTCGACGAGCGGCCGCTCGTCGTCGACCAAGACCACGCCAACCAGGCCGACTTCGAGCGATCCTACGATTGGTCGAGCGAATATCCCGAGTCGGACGACGACCGCAGCCGCCCCTCGGCCTCCCGGATCGACGAGGCCTCCGATCGCTACCTCGACGCGATGGCGAACATGGAGGAGCGCCCCGAAACGCTCTTCCACCACCTCCACGAGCAGCTCTCCAACGACGAGCTCGGCCCCGAGGTGCGGCAGGCGGCGGAGAAGGTGATCTACAACCTCGATCCCAACGGCTATCTGCCGATGCCGCTGGAGGACCTCGTCGACATCGAGGCCCCGCGCGACTCGGACCTCTGGCGCGCCCAGCTCGGCCAGCTCGAAGAGGCGCTGTCGATCGTGCAGGGGATGGAGCCGGCCGGCGTCGGCGCCCGCGACCTGCGGGAATGTCTCCTCCTCCAGATCCGCCCCGAGATGCCGCACGCTCGGCAGCTCCGCCGCCTCGTCTCGGACCATCTCGAGGATCTCGCCGCCAACCGGTTGCCGCTGATCTCGCGAAAGACCGGATTCACGATCGAGGAGATCGAGGGGCTGCGGCACGACCTCCACTCGCTCCAGCCGAAGCCGGGGGCCCGGTTCACGGTGCCCTACGTGCCGGTGGTGAAGCCCGACGTCCATGTCGAACTCCAGCAGGATGGCACCTGGAAGGTGCGTCTCGAGGAGATCGACCTGCCGAACCTGCGGATCAGCCCGCTCTACCGCGAGATGCTCTCCGACCCGGCCACCCCGCCGGAGACCCGGGAGTACATCAAGCGGAAGATCAATTCGGCCCAGTGGCTCATCGAGGCGATCGAGCAGCGCCGCAGCACCCTCCTGCGGACGGCCCAGGCGATCGTCGACCACCAAACTCGCTTCCTCACCGACGGGCCCGAGGCGATCGAGCCGCTGAAGATGCAGCAGATCGCCGACCGGATCGGGATGCACGTCACCACTGTCAGCCGTGCTGTCGACGACAAGTGGCTGCAGACGCCGCGCGGCCTGTGGGCCCTACGCCGGTTCTTCGTCGGCGGCACCGTGAGCGCCGACGGCGAGGAGGTGGCCTGGGATGCGGTGCGGATAAAGCTCCAGGAGATCATCCAAGCCGAGCCGAAGGATGCCCCCTACAGCGATGACGATCTCGTCGAGGAGCTGGCCAAGCAGGGGATCACGGTCGCCCGCCGCACCGTGACGAAGTACCGCAAGGCGATGGACATCCCCAGCTCGCGACAGCGTCGTGACTGGAAGATCGCCGGGCCTGCGAGGGAGCCGGCGGGGGCTGGCCCGGTGTCCGGAGCGGGGATGGCGACGGATCGCGATCCCGACGACAGTCCCACGCAGCCATCCTGACGGTCACGGAGGATCCCGCCGATGCGCTGTCCATTCTGCCGGGTCGACAACGACCGCGTCATCGATTCCCGGTCGATCGACGACGGGGCGAATATCCGTCGCCGGCGCGAGTGCCTCTCCTGCCGGCGGAGGTTCACGACCTACGAGCGGGTCGAGCGGCAGGCTCTCTCCGTCGTCAAGAAGGGGGGCGTCCGCGAGCCGTTCGACCGCGACAAGATCCGCTCCGGTCTGGCGATCGCCTGCGGCAAGCGGCCGATCACCGAGCAGGACATCGAGGCGTTGGTCTCGGCGATCGAATCGGAGTGCTACGACAATTACGAGAGCGAGGTTCCGAGCCGGGCGATCGGCGAGCGGGTGATGGAACTCCTCCGCGGGGTCGATCAGGTGGCCTACGTGCGTTTCGCGAGCGTGTACCGGGAGTTCAAGGATGCCCGGGACTTCGTCGACGAACTCGAGCCGATCCTCGCCAGCGACCGGGCGGCAGCACGAATGGTGGTCGGCGGGGCGGCGATGATGGCGCCGGGAGCGGCTGGCCCGGCGAACGCGGGCGATCGTGCGGCCGAGGCCGCCATCGAGCCCCGCGGTCGCTGAAGGCTGCCGGCTTCGATCAAGCCTGCGGCGGGATCCGTCCCTCGCCGCGACGCCAGTCGCCGCGCGTTCCGCCGGTCTTCTCCTCGAGGCGGATCCCATCGATCGTCATCCCGGGATCGATCGACTTCGTCATGTCGTAGAGGGTGAGCGCCGCAGCGCTCACTGCCACGAGGGCCTCCATCTCCACTCCCGTGCGCCCCACGGAGCGGACGGTGGCACTGATCGAAACCCCCCCCGGCTCGTCGAAGTCGATCGAGACGGAGACCGAGTCGAGCGGGAGCGGATGGCACAGCGGCACGATCTCGGCGGTCCGCTTCGCGGCCATGATCCCCGCCAGTCGCGCGGCGGCGACGGCATCCCCCTTCTCGAGATTCCCTTCCCGGATCCGTCGGACGGTGTCGGGATGGGCGAGGAGCCGACCGGAGGCGTGGGCGGCGCGGGCGGATGTCGGCTTGCCGCCGACATCGATCATGCGGAGCGGGTGGGTGTCCATGCCTGGAGAATACCAGGGAATTGGAGGCCGTGGATGCCCGTGCCAACGAGTCGCGATCGCCGAAAACGACCGCAGGCCGGAGTGCCCCCCTTGGCACACCGGCCTGCGGTGATGGAGTTCGGACGCGAGCCGGAGGTCAGACCAGTTCCTTGCGGGCACCGATCAGCGTGCGGAGGCGTTCGGCGAGAAGGGCCACGTCGAAGGGCTTCTTGAAGCTCTCGTTGACGTGGGCCCGATCGACCGTGATCTGCGACCCGTCGTCGGGGAGCAGGGCGATGACGATCGTCTCGGCATACTCGGAATTGCGACGGAGATTCTGGCAGATCTGCTGGGCGTCGATCCGGCCGATCGAGTAATCGACCACGATGCAGTCGGGATGGAAACTCTCGGCCTGGATGCCGGCCTCGAAGCCGCTGGCGGCGACCTGGATCTTGAACGACCGCTCGAGCGGCAGATGCTTCTTGAGATTCTCGATGAGCACCTGATCCTGCCCCACGAGGAGGACCTTCGCCATCGCCTCGTCTTCGAGATCGCCCAGCGGCATGCCGTGTTCCTTCAGGAACTTGATCAGATACTCACGGGGAATGCGGCGATCCTGACTCCCCGGGATGCGGTAGCCCTTGAGGCGACCGGAATCGAACCACTTGCTCACAGTCCGCGGCGCTACCTTGCAGATTTTGGCGACCTGGCCTGTCGTGAAAACCTTCATCACGTGAACTCCATGTGCACTTTTTTGTGTCCGGAACGTCTTTGGCCAGCCCGCTCCCAAAGAGCGCGGGACACAGCCCCCCCGACGCGGAACCATCACCGTGGGGACGACCGCGTCGTCGAGCCCCTCGATGGCCGGCCATGAAGGCGCGGAGGGGGCTGGAAGAGGCGTTCCACCGAGAGCGCACCCTTCACGGGTGAGCCTCGAGGAAGCCACGACTCGCAGGTATCCCCCCCTGCACCACTTCCCGCGTCGCGTTCCGGACGAACCGGTTTCGCGGTCGCGGTATGACCGTCCTAGGGAAAGATCGAATGGACACGTGGTGCGACTTGAGCCGTTCTTCGCGACGGCACCGGTGGGAGCGGGTGGTCCGACTGCGCCGGCCTGCTCCGAAAGCCTGAAAACAAGGCCTTCTCCCCCCGGGGAAAGGCGGTCAGGCCGCGGCTCTGGTCGGAACGGAAGCCGTCGTCGGGACGGAAGCCGTCGTCGCCGCCGATTCGAAGCGGACCGACACCCGCTTCGACACCCCCGATTCCTCCATCGTGACGCCGTAGAGCGTATTGGCGGCGGCCATCGTCGCCTTGCGATGGGTGACGACGATGATCTGGGTGTTCTTGAACTCGCGCAGCACGCCCACGAAGCGGTCGACGTTGGCGTCATCGAGGGCGGCGTCGACTTCGTCGAGCACGCAGAACGGGCTGGGGCGAGAGCGGAAGATCGCCAGGAGGAGGGCGACGCAGGTCATCGTCTTCTCGCCGCCGGAGAGCAAGGAGATGCTCCGCGGCTCCTTGCCGGGAGGGCGGGCGACGATCTCGACCGACGTTTCGAGGACGTCGACGCCGGGCTCGAGGATGATGTCGGCCTGCCCGCCGCCGAACACCCGCTCGAAGAGGGTGACAAAGTGGCCGCGGACGGTCTCGATCGTCTCGGCAAGAAGGCGCCGGCTGTCCTCGTCGATCCGGGCGATGAGCTGCTCGATCGACAGCTTGGCGTTGGTGACGTCGGCAAGTTGGGCTTCGAGGCCGGCCAGCCGCTCGGCAAGCTGCTCCGACTCGGCGAGCGCCTCGAGATTGACGGTCGTCATCGAGGCGAGCTTCCGCTTCAGCTCGTCGATGCTCGTGTCGAGCGTGGGGCGATCGGAGGGGATCTCCTCCGCGGCCGCTCCCCCCTCCTCGCTGCGCGGCCCCTCGGTCGGCTCGGCTGCCGCCGCCTCGATGTCGATGTCGTATTCGTCACGGATCCGCTCCACGATCCGCACGCGGCGATGCCTCGCCTCGCCGGCCTCGAGCTCGCGGGCGTGGATCTGGTCGCCGAGCCGGCCGGCGGCGGCCCGAGCGCTCGTGGCCGTGTCGGTGGCGGCAGCGGCGGCGGCCCGGATCGTCTCCTGGTGGGCGACGAGGAGGGCGAGCGCGGCTTCCGCATGCTCGCCGGCCCAGGTCGCCTCGGCGAGCAGGCTGCCGGCGCGGAGCACGTCGAGCTCGGTGGCGTGGAGACGGTCGCGGATGCTGTCGGAGCGGACGTGGATCGAATGGCGTGCCGCCCGGCGCTCCTCGACCTGCGCCGCCCGCGCGGCCGCTTCGTGCTCCGCCCGCGCCAGCCGTTCTCGTCCCGTCGCGAGCTCGATGCGGAGTCGGTGGATCTCCTCGGTGAGCGATCCCCGGGAGCGGTCGATGTCGACGATCGACTGTTCCATCTTCGTCCGCTCGCGGCGGAGTTCGGCGATCTCAGCCTCCGTGACTCCCAAGCGAGTGGTGATTTCGTCACGGACGCGCTCCGCTTCGCCGGCGCGATGTTCGATGGCCGCGACGGCTTCCTCCGCCGCGGTGAGGGCTTCGCGGGCCGACTCCTGCTCGCGCGCGAGGCGGGCGGCGTCGGCCTTCGCGGCGGCCACGCTTTCGGCATCGTGCTGGCGGCGCGATTGCAACTGACGCACGGCCTGACCGGCCGCGGCGAGCTCGGCCTGGAGGGCAGCGACCATCGCGGCATGGTCGTCGCTGCGCCGGACGAGTTCGTCGTGCCGCTCGATGAGGGATTTTAGCTCGGCCCGGCGGGCGACGAGCCCCATGGCGCCGGCGGCGCTCCCCACTTCGTACCGGCCGCCACGGCAGCTTTGGCCGTCGCGGGCGACGAACTGGAGCGTTGGATGGATGGCCGCGAGGCGGCGGGCATCGTCGAACGTGGCCACGACCCAGGTCTGCGCGAGGAGCGCGGAGGCGGGAGGCTCGTCAACGGCGGCTTCCGTGGCGGCGATCAGCCGGTCGAGCCGGCCCACGACGCTCGCGTCGGCGGCGAGATCGGGCTCGAGATCGGAGGGACTCGGGCCCGGGGCGACGATCCCGATCCGCCCGCCGGTGGCGAGCGCTCCCTTACCGGCCTCGGTGGCGGCCCACGGCTGCAGCCAGGCGGCGAAGCGCTCGAGCGACGTGACGGCGAGATCCTGCGCTGTCACCCCCAGCGCCACGTCGACCAGCGCCGCCCATTCCATCGGGCTGTCGATCAGCTCACCGATGATCCCGCGCACCGCGCTGCCTTCCAGATCCTCGGTCGCGGCAGCGAGCACGCGCCTGGCCGCCTCCGCCACCCCTTCGTGGCGCCCGGCAAACTCTTCGAGGAGCCCGCGGCGCTCCCGGCAGGCCTCCAGCTTCGCTTGCCATCCGGCAAGCTCGCGCCATCCCGACTCGAGCGCCGCGGTGCGGTCGCGGACGGTCTCCTCGCCGGTGCCGATCTCGCGGCCGGTTGCCTCGAGCCGTTGGACGAGGGCTTCGAGGTTTCCCTGGCGGGCCGCCAGGGCTTCGGCCGCGGCATCCATCCTCCGCCGGGCGGCGTCGATCCGGAGCCGGTGATCGGCGGCGAGGCGGCGCGCGTCTTCCTGTCGGCCGTCGGCCCGGTCGGCCTCGAGGAGGAGGCGCTGCCGCAGGGCGGCGAGGTCGTCGAGCCGCTTGGCGAGTTCGTCGAGGTGGGTGCGAGCCTGCTCCACGTCAGAGTGCGAGCCGGCGGCGGCCTGCTGGCATTCGGTGAGCCGCTCCTCGAGGGCACCGCGCTGCGAAGCGAGCGCCGCGGCGCTCGACGTCGCGGCGCCCGCCGCATCGACGGCGGCGCGGAGGAGGGCTGCGCTGGTGCGCCCTTCCTCGTCGATCCTTGCCAATTCCCCTTCCCACTCCCCCATCCGCTCGAGGAGCGGCTGGCGGCGGGCCTCCGCGGCAGCCGCCCGTTCCCGTTCGGCGGTGACCACGCCCCGCAACTGCGACACCTGCGGGAGAAGTTCCTGATCCTCGGCGGTGCGGGCCGCGGCCGTGGCGGCGGCTTCCGTCGCGGCGGCCTCGGTCGCCGCGAGATCGGCGCGCAGTTGGGCGAGCGCCGATTCGACCGCGGCGACGGCGCCGTCGACCTCGGCGAGATCTTCACGGGCGGCGACGAGCCGGAGGCGGCG
>CAJBCV010000450.1 GCA_903951635.1 uncultured Planctomycetaceae bacterium | reverse complement strand
GGTGTCGTGATCTGTCAGGTTGGCTCGATAAGTACACGACCGCGCCGGTGTCGTGATCTGTCAGGTTGGCTCGATAAGTACACGACCGCGCCGGTGTCGTGATCTGTCAGGTGGCTCGATAAGTACACGACCGCGCCGGTGTCGTGATCTGTCAGGTTGGCTCGATAAGGCTGCGCCGTGGAGTACCCAAGCATTACTGAGCTGGAGACAAACGCCAGATCTCAACCTTCGGTGTGGCTTCAAAAATCCGCACCGTCCTCGGCAAAATCTGCGGAGCGACAGGCGTTCTTAAGATCGCCACGTATAGTGCAAGGTCGTCGAGAAGCGTCTGAGGGTTAGTGATCTCCTTCTTCTTGTCGCACGCGGGAGAGGAGGGAGGCGTAAAGGCGATGCCAGTCTCGCGTGGAGGGCGCAGCCAGGCGCGCGGGCTTGCGGCAAGCTCCCTTGAGCTTAGGCCGCTTCTCTAGGTCGTCAATGAGTTGCTGGGGATCAGCAAGGGACAGGGTAGAGTAAAGCGTGTAAAGCTCAGCCGCAACGGAGTCATTACCGTCCTCGTTCACACACCGCTGAAGGGTCTGGGTGACTTGGCGCAAGAACACTTGCATGTTGGACATGTTGACCGGGGCGGAACCTTGGTGACCAGAAGCGTTCAGCCGGGTGAAATACCGGTGCATCTCAGCGACTCGCTTGAGGTCAACGACGAAATCCACCCAAGGGACGGAGTGTTGCCAGTGCATAGAAGTGAACGAGTTGTACGGGTCCTCGGCCGTCTGCGAGAGGTAAAAAGTGTCAAGCATGTGGATAAGTTGCAGGAAAGACGCATCAACATCGTCGTCAGAGTCTTCGACGTGCGACATGGAGTGCAAGAGAAACTGCTGGACGGCGTCCAGCGAGTAGTGAAGGCACCCCGCTGGCGGTTCCTTTGGGAGGGCGATCTCGAGCTGGTTCATGACGAACGAAGTAGCGTCCTTCCGCGTAGCGGATTCGTACACACACTTGGTCAAGAACAATCGTGCGAGAGCCTCGAAAAGGCGAGGGCGCTGGAGGCGAAAGGCGAAAGTGGAACGCGTGATTTGTGAGACGTGGGAGAGGAACGTAGCAACGTGATCAGTCTGCGAGCTCGTCTTGAACTCTCGGCTCTTCAGCATCTGGACGCAAACTTGGTATAGGATCGCCTTCCAGGATACGGGAGTGCTTGTCGAGCTGTTCACACGCCCCGGTGCAGGGGGGCAATTATACCACGCAGGGGGGCGTGCGAGAGAAGTGGCCATACACTCAGTAATGACTGCATCTTGAGTCATGCTCTGAAGGTCGAGTCCACGCGGTGGCGAAGGCGGTGGCTCATCGTAAGGGGAACGGCGACCAGGAGAGACGGAGCCCGCGGGTGGAGGCGAGATACCATGGGCACGTAAAGCCGCAGCGACAGCGGCAGCGACTAGAGAGTCGAATTCCGCGGAGGTGCTTAGAACAGGAGGGGGCTCGAGGGTCGGCGGGCACATGCCATGCGGCAGTGATGAATTATATGAGGGCCGCGGAACAGAAGTCGTGCATCCATGAGCCGTGCACCCCCCATCTCTCCCCCCTTCGGGGCGAAAGTCATCGCCGAGCGAGCCGCCACTGAGGCGCTGCTGCGTTCGGGCTCTGTAGCACTCGAGCGCGTAGCCATCAAGGACTTGTTGAACGATTTCAGACGCACCAACACTACCACGAGCCCGTGGCGACCCGTTGTTGAAAATGCCGCGAAGGGTTCTTGAAGCACGGTCCATTATTGTAATCCACTCGCCCTGGGGAAGCTTTGGATACCGCTCAGCGAGGAACGTAGGCAAAAAGCTGTCCAACGGAAGGTTCTGGGCAACAATGAGCACTACAAATTGTTGAAACGGCGTGTGGTGAACCGGAGGGATATCCGCCTCGCCAAGCAGGAGCTCCACATGCGACGTGAGAGCGCGCTCAGCCCACTCGCTGATGAATGGCAGTGTGCAGGATGCGAGCAGCTCATCGTCGCTCATGCTAGTCGCTTCAGCAAGGAACAGAGAAGTGACCAGGTCGTTGACAAGTACGAGATTGAACAGACGAATGAGTGTTGGTATGTTGAGTCGGCCAGCCATATACCGAATCGCGTCGGACTGTACTTTGGTGACGGGCGGAGTCGGGATGGACCCAACCTTGCGCAAGTTGTCGACCAAATTCGTAATGTCCGCTACAATGTCGTCCAGTTTGGCAGCGAAAGAGGCCTCAAGTTGGAGCCGAGTCGACCTCGATAGGCCAAAGTTAGGTGAATTATCAGAAGCGGAGGTACCAACGTCAGTACCAACGACTGACGGAGGAGATGTGACCGAAGCCCGAATGCCGGCAAAAGCCGGTGAAGCGCTAGCCAAGTCGGAAGATTGCAGGTGAGTATCGGAGGTGCCAACGAGTGATGGAGGGGTGGCCAAAGCCGAGTTGAATGGAACGGCCGAAGCCAGTTGAGACGGAGTGGCCGAAGCCGGGGTGCCGAGTGAAGATGGCGAGGAGATGGAAGGGTCGCGCTCGAATGCCGTAGGGACAGAAGATTGCAAGCGAGTCGCGGTGGAACCATCAAAAGGACGGGGTGGCGCGCCAGAGGCGACGCCGATCGAGGGGTTGGCCGAAGCCGTAGTGAACGAAGTGGCCGAAGCCGGGGTGCCGAGTGAAGATGGCGAG
>CAJBCV010000449.1 GCA_903951635.1 uncultured Planctomycetaceae bacterium | reverse complement strand
TCGCGGCCAGGCCCCCGCGAAAAATCTCCGCCATGTAGGCGCCGCTAAACAGCGCGAGAACGAGGGCCCCGACGACGTAGCGGTTTTCGAGGCCGACCGCATTGGCAACGACGTAGAAGCCGATGAGGAGCTGCACGAGCAGCGGCGTGCCACGGATCAGCTCGACATAGACCCGTGCCGCCGCCTCGACGAGCGTCCATCGCGACCGCAGCCCGACGGCCGTGACGAGGCCGACGAGGGCAGAGAGCACGAGGCTCGCCAAGCTCATGGCGACGGTCGTCAGCCAGCCGGTGACGAACTTTTGCCGGTAGGCCCACACCCCTTCCCACTGGAAGGCGTAGCCACTCCGCCAGAAGGCGACGGCGAGGAGCGCGGCGAGGGTCGCGACGACGAGGGTGTGGGCAAGCGCGCGGGACATGCGAACGAGCTTACCATGCCTGGGGGGCCGGCCGGCATCAGCCCCGCGTCAGGCCGCGGCCGTCGCCCCGCGGCGGGCGATCGGCAGCCGTCGGCGATTCCGCTCGACGAGGCCGAGCGAGCCGAAGAGCACCGCCAGAGCGGCGCTCGCGGAGCCGGGATCGATTTCGGGAACGGCAGCAGAGGTCGAGACCGACATGTTTGTTAGCACCAAATCCCCGAGGGTCTCGTCCGAGTTGCCGTTGCCGATGATCTGCCACTGATCGACGACGGTGGAGACGCTCGGGTTGGTGGTCCAAGTCAGCGACTTGATGACGGTCTGGCCGCTGGCAAAATCACCGTAGTTGTACACGGCAGAGGCCTTCAGGGCCCCTTGATTGTAAAGGGCGAGGATGAACTCGCCGTCAGGAGTGTTCGGTGGGTCGAGTGGCGTCCAAGCCGCAGTCAGGCTGACGGTGGTGACGCCTTGGATGTTGGGGGCCGAGCCAGGAAAGATCGTCCCGAACAGGTAGTCGGATGCAGCATTGGAGCCGACTCCGAGTTCGCGGTTGGCCTGGTCCCATTGCCAGAGCCCACCAAATGCCGTGATAGAGGAGGTTCCCCCACTGAGCGTGAAGTCGGTGATCTGGACGATGCCAGCCTCAGCCCGAGGGCCGGCCGCAACAGCGATCGCGGCCATGACAGCCAGGACTCGGGAGAGGTGACCGAGACTGCGCGAAAGCGACGACATGAAAACCTCGGGAAATGACCGCGAGCCGGAAACAACGTCTGCTCGATGAACCTATCACAGGTTCACCGCGTCTCAAGTCTGCCGCCTCCCGCGGGGGGAAGCTGCCGAGCGGAGGCGTCGTCATGCCGCCACCAGGCCTCGATCATCGCCATCGTCGACGCCTTCGCCACCACAAGACTCTTCCGGTGGAAGTGCCAGCGGATGTTCTGGTGATCGACCTACTCCGGGAAGATGGCCGCTGATCACGCGCCGATCACTGGCCGGTGGTGAACGCCGACGGACGGTGGCTGCCGGGCTACGCGACGAGTTGGCCGTTGAACTTTTTCCGCGTCGGCAGTTCGCCGGCGATGCCGTCGGCCTGGAAGCCGAACGAGATCTCCGCCCCGGCGGCGAGCGTGCCGTTCCAAGCTGCATTTCGAATCACGTAACGGGTGCCGACATGACTGACGATCTCGGCGTTCCAGATGCTGACGATGTTCGCCGCCAGGTCGAACTCCATCGTCCAGCCGCTGATCGGCGTCGAGCCGCCGTTGGTGATCTTCAGGTCACCGTTGAAGCCCGTGCCCCAGTCGCTTGTCTGCGAGTAGGTCACGGCGATGCCACTGGTCAGGGGCGGATTTGGGGTCGGACTTGGATTCGGACTTGGATTCGCAGCGAGCGTGTCATCGTCCACGATCGTGCCGGTGGCGGCCGCCTTGGTGAGCGTGGCATTCGTCGCGCTGAGGAGGAGCAGCGAAAGGGTCTCGCTCGATTCGGCCGTGGTATCACGGCTGACGAGCACCGTCACCGGTTTCTGGGTTTCGCCGGGGGCGAACGTGAGCGTGCCGGAAGCGGCCGCATAGTCGCTGCCGGCGACCGCTGTGCCGTTGGCCGTGGCATACTGGACTGTCACCGGCTGCGCGCTGGCGGTGAAAAGCGTAACGGTAAAGGTGAGCGGCGTGGTCGTGACCGCACTGCCCGTTCCCGAGACGGCCTGAGGATTGCCCTCGGTGATGGAGAGATCACCGACCGTGATGCCGGGCGTCGGCGTCGGCATGGGCATGGGCATCGTGCCGTGATCATGGCCACCGGGCTGGGGCTGGCCGATCGATGTCTGGGAGCCGTCGGTGACCTGGCCCACCGGGCCGGTCGGCGTCAGCAGCGATGATCGGCTGACGAGCGTGAAGTGCTCGGCAGGGTGGCCGAAAGGCACCTCCAGTTGATCCTCCACGATCTGGTCGTGATGGAATTCGACGTTCCCTGGCACGAGCTGGGCCTTGGTCAGGCCCACGAGCAGGATGCTCTGGTTGGTGGGCAGGACGGAGATCAACAGGCCCTCTGCCGTGTCTGTCACCGAGAGCCGCTCGCGGGTGCCGAAGTAGAGGAAGCTGAGCTTCATCGTGGCCGGATTGAACCCTTCGATCCGCTGCCGGACTCCATATTCGTGCGACCGCACGTAGACCGTGTTGCCGTCCCGCGGGCCGATGCCCTGTTCCCAGGAGACCACCCCGCCGATGTCCTGACGCAGGTGCTCGTTCTGGACGACGCCGAAGTTGGCCATCGTGAGATCGCGGTAGCCGATGCCGCGCAGCACCTGGAACTCCGGGGTCGATGCCCACGGATTGACGATCGCCACCTCGCCGGTCTCCGTCTTGGCGATGATCAGGTTGTGGACCGACACGTCGGCGAAGTCGAGGCGGTCGCGGGAGGGATCGAACCCGACGATGTCGGCGGCCGCCGGATTGACGAGGAACACGCGGCCCGTGGTGCCGTCGATTGGGGTCGGAGTCGGAGTCGGGGTCGGAGTCGGGGTCGGGGTCGGGGTGGCCGTCCCGCTGCCGACGAGCGTGATGTTTTGGAGCACCGCCGCGCTGCCGCCGGGGGTGGCGGTGAAGCCGAAGGTCGTCGAGCCACCGGCCGCGAGCGAGCCATTCCAGCTCTCGTTGCGAACGGTGTAGCGGCTGCCCGACCGACTCGCGATCACCCCATTCCAGAGGGTGGTGATCTGGCCGTCGAAGTCGAACTCGACCGTCCAACTGCCATACGCGAGCCCGGTGGTGTTGCGAATCGTCACATCGCCATTGAAGCCGCTGCCCCAGTCGCTCGTGACAGCGAATTGGACCGCCGTGGTTGGCGTGGGCGTGGAAACAGGCACCGGCGGGGGGGCGGGAGCCGGGTCATTGTTGAGGATCGTGACGATGCCGCTCTGGTCGGCGATCGTTGCCCGCGTCGGCGACGAGAGGTCGATCGAGAAGGTCTCGTTCGGCTCGTAGGCACGGTCCCCCTTGATCGCGATCAGCACCTGCTTGGTGGTCGTCCCGGCGGCAAACGAGACGCTGCCGGCCTTTGCCACGAAGTCGCTGCCGGCCGTGGCGGTGCCGCCGGCCGTTGCAAATCGCACGCTCACCGTGTTTGACGCGGGCTGCGAGAGCCGCAGGATGATGGCCGCGTTCTTGGTGCCGGCGTCACCTTCGGTGATCGTGACGTCGTCGATCGAGATCGACGGCGGCGTGATCGCCATCATCAACCGCGGCTCGAGGGTTTCTGACGACAGGCAGTGGCCGGTCTTTTTGGAGGCGACGGCCACTCGTCGCTGGAAGCCGCGGCGAAGCTGCCGCGAGGAGAAGCGAAATCGGTCGAGGTTGAAGAAGTCGCTGAGGCTGCTGCCATGCATGGGATGTCTCTTTCGCGTTCTGCGGTTGCCCCCGCCGCTCCAATCTGTACGGCGCGGACAGGAACGCCGAACAGCGGTGCGATTCGCTGACCTCTTTCGGCCACCGCCCCAGCCACCGAGGGGGGAGCGGGTTTCATCCGAGAAAACGGGGGTCGCCACTGGCGGCGTTCATCCGCCGTTCATCCTCGATTCAGATGCCGTACATGCTCGGAAGAGAGAATCAGTCGAGAAAGAAGTGTCGTTGGCGACTGGACACTTGGTGCGCGAGCATCTGGAGCACGGCCAATTGACGGCGACATAAGAGCGGCGGAAACGCCGCCGTCAGTCAGCCGGGACGACCTCGAGGAGCACCGGCGGCGAGCCCTGGCCGCCGTCGGCGGTGGCTCGCAGATGGAAGAGCCGCCGGCCCGGCTTCGCGACGGGGGAAGCCGTGATGAAGAACTCGCGCTCGGATTGCCCTTCGACGATCAGGAGGCCATTGAGCCCGATGTTGTCGACGTAGCAGCCGAAGGGAAGATTGCGGCCGGAGTCGTCGCCGCCGAGCTCGATCCGATCGGCGAAGTCGTGGCGATCGGCCTTCACGCGGGCTTGGATCGTCTCGCCGGGGCGGATCTTGAACATGAGCGGCTCCCCCGGCACCGTCGGCCCCTTGCCATCGGCGTCGAGGATCGCGACGGTGAGCTTCGGCTTCTCGGCCACTTTCAAGTCGCCAAGCGACCCCAACTCCTGCACCACCTCCCGGCCGTCGATCGTCGCCGTCGCCTTCACGACCACAGCCTTGTCGGCCGCTTCGTCGGGGGCCACGGCCTCGGCTGCCGCGTGGAGGAGGCCGATCGCCCGCTCCTGCCCGGCCTCGATCTCCACCGGCCCGTGAAACGTGAAGCCCGCCGGGAGGTTTTCAATCGTCACACGCACGGGGCCTTCAAATCCTTCGTCGCGGGTCACGCTCAGGGGGATCTCGCGGCCGCTCCCCGGGCTGACAGCGAGGTCCTTGGCGCCGATCGATGCGGTGAACGCAGGCCGCGGAGGACGGATCGTGAGCGTGTAGCCCCAGAGGTCGTCGGGGAGCTTCGCGCCAAACCCACGGACGTCACGGACGCGGGCGACGTAGTCGCCGTCGACAGGCGCCGTGAAGATCAGCTGCGCGTCGGTGCCGAGGCGGCGGTTGGCGGCGTCGTCATTCTCAAAAAACAGAGGGAATACCGGCAGCCCGGTGGCCGCCGGCTGGGCACCGGCCGGGAGCGGGCGGACGATCCAGGCCGGCTCGCCGAGGGCATGGGTGATCGCGGTGGTGTCGAAGAAGGTCTGCCGGGTGCCGGTGCCGGGATAGACCTTGAAGCCGGAGTCGGGGCCGCGCGGGTAGAGCCAGAGCCTGACGACTTCGCCGCCGGCGTAGAGGTATTCATCGAGCTCCATCTCCATCCAGTTGTGCATCCGGAAGTCGTCGGACTGATTCGAATCCTTGCCGCGGAACGTGAACCAACTGTCGCGCGTCGCCTGGAGAACGACCCGCTCCACCGGCTTTCCCTCGGCATCGAGGATGGCCAGATGGGCATCGAGCTTCGAGCCGGAGCGGGC
>CAJBCV010000448.1 GCA_903951635.1 uncultured Planctomycetaceae bacterium | reverse complement strand
GGGTAATCGTCCCGGTGGGATCGGCGGCGGTGGTCTCGGCGGCGGCAACCGGCCGAGCCTCGGAGGGATCTCGACAAAGCCCTCGTTCCCGCAGCCGGGCGGTGGCTTTGGTCCCAATCGACCCGGGCCCGGTGGCGCGACGACGCTCCCCGGCCAGATCGGCGGGGGCGGGAATCGCCCCGGCGGGATCGGTGGCGGCAACCGTCCGACGGGCCCCGGTGGCGTGACGACGCTCCCTGGCCAGATCGGCGGGGGCGGGAATCGCCCCGGTAGCGGCGGCAATCGCCCCGGTATTGGTGGCGGTAATCGGCCGAACGACCCGAGCCAGATCGGCACCACCAAGCCGTGGCCGCCCGGTGGCCGGCCTGGTGAGGGGGGCTGGAATCAGGGGGGGCGTCCCGGTATCGGTGGCAATCGCCCCGGCTGGAACGGCAATCGACCTGGGGAATGGAACGGCAATCGCCCGGGCGAGTGGAATGGCAACCGGCCGAACTGGAACAACCGCCCCGGCTACAACGGCAATAACAACAACATCGGGAACAACGTCAACATCAACAACAACAACTTCAACAACACCAACTATGGCGGTGGTGGTTGGGGGGGCGGCTACTACGGCGGTAGCGGCTGGAACAACGGCTGGAGCAACTGGGGGGCGTTTGGCGTCGGCGCCGGCGTGGGCGCCCTGGCCGGCTGGGGGCTCGGCAACTCGTGGGGCTACGGCGGATACGGTGGCTATGGCTATCCGAGCTACGGCTACGGCGGCTACGCCAACGCCTGGAACACCGGCTATGTCAATCCCTACTACGACAACTGGTACAACGGCTGCTGGGGGAACGGTTGGGCTTCGCCGCTCGCCTTCGGCGCGGCGACGCTCGGGATGTCGTCGATGGTCAGCTCGTGGGGGCTCGGCTCGAGTTCGCTCGGGTATGCGACGACGTATGCCAATCCTTACTACGCCGCCGAGACGGCGACGGTGGCGTCAGCCTCCCCTTACGACTACTCGCAGCCGATCGTCGTCAACAACTACATCACCAGCGACGGCGGCAGCGCCACGAACTCCGCGCAAGGTGGCGACGGTCAGGGTGGCGACGGTCAGGGTGGCGACGGCGGGGCCGGCACGGCGGCAGCCCAAGTGACCCCGGCGCAGGCCGAGGCGAACAAGGCCCTCGACGAAGCGCTCGGAAAGTTCAAGCAAGGCGACTACCCGGGCTCCCTTGCGAGCATCGATCGCGCCGTGAAGTCGTCGCCCAACGACACCGTGCTCCACGAAGTCCGAGCGCTTTCGCTGTTTGCCCTCGGGCGCTACCCGGAGGCGGCGGCGACGCTCAATGCGATACTGGCGGTGGCTCCGGGGATGGACTGGACGACGATGAGCGGCCTGTACGGCTCCGTCGACACCTACACCGGCCAACTCCGCAAGCTCGAGGACTTCTGCCGAACGAATCCCGGCAGCGCTGCCGGGCATTTTGTCTTGGCCTATCACTACCTCGTCGGCGGCCACGCCGATCTCGCCGCCGAGGCGCTCAAGGTCGTGGTGGCGAAGCAGCCCGGCGACATCGTCTCCAAGCGGTTGCTCGAGTCGCTCGAGCCGCCGGCGGAAGCGAAGGCGGAAGAACTCGCTGCTCCGGCGGAGGCTCCGAAGCCGGCCGCGTCGCCGGTGACGCAGCCAGCAACGCAGGCCGAGGCGCCGGCGCAGGCCGAGGCCGCAGCCCCGGAGACCGACCTCGTCGGTACCTGGAAGGCGACGGAGGGAAAGAACTCAGTCACCCTCACGATCGGTGAGGATTCGTCGTTCACCTGGAAGGCGGAGCCGGAGGGGAAGCCAGCGATCGAGCTCAAGGGAACGCTCGATAGCAACGCCGACCAGATCGCCCTTCGGACCGAAGCGCAAGGGACGATGGTCGCCGATGTGAAGTCGAGGGGGAGCGACGCCTTCGACTTCCTCGTCGACGGCGCCCCCAAGGATGCCAAGCCGCTCCAGTTTGTCCGCCAGAAATAACTCAAAAGAGGGGGTGGCGCAGCCCTCCCCTTTCATTCATTTTTCGCACTCCTCAAACCCCGCCAGTTCACTCTTTCAGGGGGTGGCTGGCGGGTTTTTTGGTAGTTCGGGTGGACTGGGAAGCTTGGGGCATGGTGGCTCTCGGGGAGGGAAATCAAGATTCTGTGAGTTTGCGGCGAACTGTTTGACATGTCCGACATTCCCGCATACGTTGCTCCATGTCAGGGCAGGTTTCTGTTGATGGTTTGATGGAACAGATCTGTTTCCAGCGTTTCTTCACCCAAAAAAGGGATTTTGCATGAAAATCAAGTTCGCTTTCGCACGGAAGGTTGCGGTCGGCCTCTTGGCCGTCGGCTTCCTGTCGTGCCTCGCGACCGACACGTTTGCGGCCAACCGCACGTGGACGTCGTCGAATATTTCGGCCAGTTCGTACCGGGCTAAGTGGGGCACCGCGTTCGTCAGCAACTGGGCCGGCAACACCGTCCCCACGACCGCTGATATTGCCACCTTCGGCACCAATGCGTTCGGCCAGTACGCCTTGCAGATTCAGCCTGGCACCGAGGTTGGCGGCGTTCGGTACAACAACACCGGCGCCAACAGCTACGTGTTCGGCACGAACCCCCTTTCGGTCGGTTCGTTCGGTATCAACAACCAGTCGGGCCGCCAGCAGACGCTCGGCACGACGACGCTCATCGCCAACCAGACGTGGGCTGGTGGTTCGGGCGCCTCGATCGTTGGCAACAACACGGAGCTCAACGGGTTTAACCTCACCACGTCGACTGACGTGACGTTGAACACGCTGAACAACTCCGTCGCCACCCTCTCGACGGTCACGGTTGCCGGTGGCAACGCGGTCGTCGCGGGCGGCGGTCCGGATGAGCATGTCAACTTCGCCGTCACGTCGGGCTTCCTTGCCACCCAGAACATTTCTGGCGGCTCGGGCTTCGATACGACGTCGAGCGATCTCAATGTCAGCGGCACGGGCACTTACAACAACACGCTTGTGAGCAGCGTTCCCGGTGACACGAACTGGAACGACGTCACGATGTCGGCCGGCACCATCGACACGATGGGCATCGGCGGCAACTTGATCACCAACACCTACACCCAGACCGGCGGCCTGCTCAAGCAGTATGTCGGCTACGACCCGGGTGGGGCTGGTATCATCAATTCGTCGGTTCAGGCGACTGATCCGGTGTCTGGCATTCCGAACGGACCGCTTTCCTACGGCGGCGACTTGAGCATCGACTTCTCGGGCAACGGCGCTAACACCTTCGCCGTCGGCACGAGCTGGAATCTCTTCCAGGGCATCAACGCCGGTGGGAATGCTGCGTCGAACTTCGCCACGGCTCTGCTTGATAACGTTGACGCTGGCAGCCCGTACTCAGGGCTGAGCTTCACCAAGTACGGCACGGAGTTCTTCACGGCTCCGGGCACGGACGGCACGTGGCTCGTGTTCCAGGCTCAGACCGGCAACCTCGTTGTGGTGCCTGAGCCCTCGACGATCGTCTTCGCCGGCCTCGGCGTTGCGATGTCGGGCTGGACGATGTGGAAGAAGCGTCGTCTCAGCAAGCTTCTGGCCGCCAAGGCTGGCTGATCTCTGCCCGATTGGGTGAAGAATCTGGCCTGACACCAGACGAGTGTTCATAAAATCCTGCGGCGGGCACTTCGGTGCCCGCCGCAGGTGTTTTTATGCGCGGTGAGGGGCCTGGGAACGGGCGACGGCAAAGCGATCGAATCGAGCTGCAGCTGCCGCGACCGCGATGATGCGCGGCGTTCGGAGAGCCCGCCTGTGACGCTGCCGGGGGCAGCTTCAAGCGGCGGCGTGGCGGTGGAGCAATTCCGCCGGGATGACGTCGAGGGCCGATTCATGAGTGGCTGCCAGGATCACTGGCGGCGCGTGGCCTGCCCGGGCGGCCTCGAGCCAGCGGAGGGCGCACAGGCACCAGCGATCGCCGACGACGAGCCCGGGGAAGCCCCACTGCGGCTGCGGCGTGACGAGGTCATTGCCGACCGACACCGTGAAGGCGAGAAAGTCTGCCGTCATCACCGCGCAGACGGTGTGGGCCCCCGGATCAGAGGCGACCGACCGGCAGCAGCCGTCGCGAAGGAAGCCCGTGAGCGGCGCGTGGGAGCAGGCCACGAGCGGCTCGCCGAGGACATTACGATCGGGCGTACGTTCGGCGGGAGCCGGAGGGCGGTCGAAGGCGATCATCGGTGGAGCGGCCAGGAGGGGCGTGGGGCGCGGGTTATCCATCGGCGATGGATCGCCCTCGAGGGCTATGATGCACCCTGAGGCTGCCCAGGGGCAAGCCGCGGGACGGGGCGTGGGATCGCCGCGTGAAAATTGGCTCAGGCCCGGGGGAGAGCGATGCTGTCGTTGGAAGAACCGACCTCGAAGCGCTGGCTTGCCCAGGTCGAGGAACATCTCGGCGAGTTGCTCATCGATCACGCCCACTGCGAGAAAAAGGCGGCCGGCGTGGCGATGAATCTCCTCTTCTCGTATGTCGATTGCGTGCCGGTGGCGCGGGCGATGACGGAGATCGTCGAGGAGGAGCTGGAGCACTTCCGGATGGTGCTCGATCTCCTCGAGCGCCGGGGGATCCCGTTCCGGAAGCTCTCCCCCTCGTCGTATGGCGCCAGACTCCACGCGCTGGTGCGCCGGGAGGAGCCGGCCCGGGCCGTCGATCGGCTCCTCGTGGCGGGGCTCATCGAGGCGCGGAGCTGCGAACGCTTCGCTCTGCTCCGCGACCATGTCGCCGACGCCGAGCTCCGCGACTTCTGGGGGGGCTTGTTTGAATCGGAGGCCCGGCATCACGCTACGTACGTGCGCTTGGCGAAGGAGTTCCAGGGGGAAGCGGAGGTGGTGGCCAGGCTGCGGGAGCTGGCCGCGGCCGAGGCGGCGATCGTGGCCGAGGGGGAATCGCAGCCGCGGATGCACTCCTGAGGGGTACGATGCCAGGCACCCCACGCGTCACTCGCCGCGCGGGGCCCTTTCCCTTGATTTCCTCGAGACGTCGATTCCCTCGAGACGTCGATTCCCTCGAGACGTCGATTCCCTCGAGACGTCGATTCCCTCGAGACGTCGATTC
>CAJBCV010000447.1 GCA_903951635.1 uncultured Planctomycetaceae bacterium | reverse complement strand
CGAGGTGGCGCGGCGCGTGGGAGCGAAGCGGACGCTCTTCATCCACTTCTCGCACGACATCTCCCACCGCGACGTCTCGGCACGGCTCCCTCCCGGCATGGAACTGGCCTACGACGGCCTCACGGTGCCGCTCACGGGGCTTTGAGGCGGGCGGGGCGTCTGATGCCGATGCCGTTACGCGGCCGCTTCGTCGGCCGGCACGCTGCCGGAGAGATCGATGGAGCGGAGCCGCAAGGCGTTGGCGATCACGGAGAGCGACGAGATGCTCATCGCTGCCGCGGCGAGCATCGGGCTCGTGACATGGCCGATGAGCGGATAGAGGACGCCGGCGGCCACCGGAATCGCGAGCACGTTGTAGAGGAAGGCGAGAAGGAGATTCTGGCGGACGTTCGTCATCGTGCCGCGCGCCAGCGTGATCGCCCGCGGCACCGCGGCGAGCCCGCCGGAGAGGAGCGTGAGGTCGGCCGTCTCCAGAGCGACGTCGGCCCCCGAGCCCATCGCCACGCCGACGTCGGCTGATGCGAGCGCCGGGGCGTCGTTGACACCGTCACCGATGAAGGCCACGCTTCCCGCGCCGCGGAGATCGTCGCGGAGCCGCATCACCCGCTCCGCCTTGGCCTCGGGCGACAGACCCCCCTCGGCCCGATCGATGCCGACAAGCTTTGCCACATGCCGGGCCGCTTGCGGCGTGTCGCCGGAGAGCATCTCGACGGCGATCCCTTCCCGGCGGAGGCCGGCGATCACCGCCGCTGCCTCGGGGCGGGGGGGATCACTGACGGCAAAGAACCCCGCCAAGCGACCGTCGACCGCGACGGCGATGATCGTCGCCCCCGCTTCGCGGTCCCGCTCGAGCGCCGCGGCGGCCGCGGGCACACCGGCGAGCGCCACGGCCGGATCGATGCCGCGCTCGACGAGAAATCGTTCACTCCCGAGGAGCGTCTCGCGTCCGCTAACGCGGCCGCTGAGCCCACGCCCCACGACGGCCCGGACGTCGCTGGCCGGTGGGAGCGACAGACCTGCCGCCGCTTCGGCAAAGGCGCGGGCCAGGGGATGCTCGCTGCCGGCCTCGAGGCTCGCGGCGTGGAGGAGGAGCTGACGGAGGGCCGGGTGCGCCGCGGCACTGTGCCCCGCGGCGCTGGTCAGCGCTTCCGGTGAGTCGGCCTCGTCGATGCGGCCGTCGGTAACTGCGACGGCGGCGGTGATCCGCGGCTTGCCGAGGGTCAGCGTGCCGGTCTTGTCGAGGACGACGGTCCGTACCCGTGCCAGGCGCTCCATCGCGTCAGCGGAGCGGACGAGAATCCCGGCCGAGGCGCCGCGGCCGATCGCCACCGTCATCGACAGCGGCGTGGCCAGACCGAGCGCACACGGGCAAGCGATGACGAGCACGCTTACCGCCGAGAGGAGCCCGAGGGCGAGGCGCGGCTGCGGTCCGAACATCGCCCAGCCAGCGAAGGCGAGGAGGGCAACGAGGAGGACCGCTGGCACGAACGCCGCCGAGATCCGATCGGCGAGCTGCTCGATCGGCGCCCGCTTGGCATGGGCATCGCGGACGAGCCGGGCGATCCGGGCGACGAGGGCGTCGTGCGGGTCGGCGATCGCCTCGATGACGAGGACGGCCGGGCCGTTGATCGCGCCCCCGAGAACCCGGTCGCCGGGGCCGCGCGCCACCGGCAGCGGCTCGCCGGTCAGCAGCGATTCGTCGCAGGTCGTCTCGCCGGACACGATCCGGGCATCGGTGGGGATGCGGCTGCCGGGGCGGACGCGGAGCCGGTCTCCTTTGTGCACGGCCGCCAGCGGCACGACCTCGCCGCCGGGATCCCGTTCGGCGGTCGGGGGCGTGAGGTCGAGAAGGGCTCGGATCGCGGCGGTCGTCCCGCGCCGGGCACGCGTTTCGAGGAGCTGGCCGATGAGGACGAGGACGACGATCATTCCGACCGACTCAAAGAACACCGCCACGCTTCCGTCGGCGCGGCGGAAGGCCTCCGGGAAGATCCCCGGCACGACCGTTCCCAGGACGCTTGCCCCCCAGGCGACGAGGACACCAAGCGCGATGAGCGAGAACATCGTCGGCCGGCCGCGGCGGAATCCGGCGAGCCCTCCGGAGAGGATCGTCGCCCCTCCCCAGAAGAGGATCGGTGTGGCCAGCGCCATCTGGAGCCAGTTGCCCCAGGCGCCCCCGGCGAGAGTGATCAACCGGGCCAAAAGACCGTCGGCGGGATGGCCGGTGCCGTGGCCAGCCATCCCCGCCATCGCCACCACCATGAGGATCACCGCCAAACCGCTGCAGATCCACAGCCGGCGACGTTCGGCGGCGGCTGTCGCCACCTCGGTGGCGTCGACGCCGATCGGCTCGAGCGCCATGCCGCAGATCGGGCAGGCCCCCGGCTCGGACCTCGTCACTTGGGGGTGCATCGGGCAGGTCCAGCCGAGCTCGCCGATGTCGGCCTTGGCGCAGCACGGTTTCGGCGGCGCTTCCGACCCTGGTGTCATCGATGGCTTGGGGCCAGAGCCTCCGCAGCAGGATCCGGCGGCGGTCGTGCTGGTCGTACCAACGGGGGCGAGCGTCACCGCAGGAACGGCCTGCGCGCCCCCGCAGCACGATGGCTCCGGTGGGGAGGGGGAGTTGGCGGGGAGCACGTCGAGCCCGGGGACGGCGGCCGATGGGGAACGAAGCGGGCTGATCTGGATGAGATCGGAGTCCATCGGGCTGGCCTTCTGAAAGGGAAGGAATCAGGCATCGACCGACGAGGCCACTGGGGAGTGGGATCGCGCCACGAGCGAGGCGAGTTTCGCGGCAGCAGAGCCATGGTCGATGGCACGCTCGGCAAGGGCGCGGGCAGCGGGGAGCGACGGAGCCAGGCCGGCAGCCCAGAGGGTCGCCGCGGCATTGAGGACGACGACGTCGCGGCGCGGCCCCGACTCCCCGGCGAGCACGGCGCGGATCGCCGCGGCGCTCTCGTCGGGGCCGTTGACCTCGAGCCGCGCAAGCTCGGCGATCGGCCGCGTCGACAAGCCGAAGTCTTCGGCCGTCCAGGCATGGTGGCGCGTGCCTTCGGGCCCGACGTCGATGACCTCGGTAACGCCAAACAGACTGACTTCGTCGAGCGTCGCCGATCCGCTGGCGCCTGCGATCTCGAGCGGGCTCGAGACGACAAGAACGCGGCGGGCTCCGCCGAGCATGGCCGCTTCGGCCACGGCGTGACGGACGGCGGCCCGGCCGACGCCGATCACTTGCACGGTCGCCCCGGCCGGGTTGCACAGTGGGCCGACGAGATTGAACACCGTCGGCCTCCCGAGGGAGCGCCGCAGCGGACCGACGCGGGCCATCGCCGGATGGTGGGTCGGGGCCAGACAGAAGGCGAGACCGACGTCGGCGAGGCAGGCGGCCGCGAGGGACGGAGGGCCGTCGATGCGGACGCCGAGCCGCTCGAGGACGTCGGCCGAGCCGGTGCGGCTCGAGACGGCCCGGTTGCCATGCTTCGCTACCGGGAGCCCGGCCCCGGCGACGACGATCGCCGCAGCGGTGGAGATGTTGAACGACCCCGAGCCGTCGCCGCCGGTGCCGCAGGTGTCGGCGACGATTCGGCAGGCATGCGGCACGCGCACCATCCTCGCCCGGAGGGCCGCGGCGACGCCGGCGATTTCCGCCGTGGTCTCGCCGGCTTCGGCGAGGGCGACAAGCCATTCCCCGAAGGTGTCGAGATCGACGTCCCCCGCGAGCACCCCGGTGACGAGCGACTCGACGTCGGTCGCCGCCGGGTGGCCGCCGCCGCGGAGCATCGCGAGTTGCCGATCGACCGGCAGCGACGACGGGGGCGTGGAGCGGGGGGCAGGATCGGCAGGGGAGTCGGCCGGGCTGGGCATGGGGCGGAGAGGCTCTCGGGGGACCAAAACGTGCCGGCGGGCCGCCGTCGGGGTACGATTGGGTCGTCCACGGGCGGGCCGGGGTTCGTGTTCAGACTACACCAGGTCTCCCCCCGCCGCCCCCAGTCGGGATGCCACCACTTGCCGCGCAAGCTGATTCTGGACATCGATCCCGGCATCGATGACGCCATCTCGCTGGCGATCGCCCTCTTCGATCCCCGCCTCGATGTCCTGGCGGTGACGGCCACGGGGGGGAGCGTCGCTCCCCAGCAGGCGACGGCGAACGTCCAGGCGCTCGTCGCGCTCCTCGATCCCCCGAAGCTGCCCCGGCTCGGCGCGGCGCCGACCGACACCACCCCGATCGACAACCCCTGGAACCTCCACGGAGGGGATGGCCTCGGCGGCCTCGACCTGCCGCGCGTGCCTCTCCATGGCGAACACGCGGCGGAGAAGGTGATCGCCGAGACGCTTCGCGCTCACCCGCGCGAAGTCACGATCCTGGCGCTGGGGCCGCTGACAAACATCGCCCGCGTCCTCCGGCGCGATCCGTCGCTGGCCGAACTCATCGCCGGCATCGTCGTCTGTGGAGGCTCGGCCACCGCCACCGGAACCGTCACGCCAGTGGCCGACTTCAACTTCCATGCCGACCCGGCCGCGGCGCGGCACGTGCTCCTCGAGCCGGTCGCCAAGACTCTCCTCCCGATCGACACCGCCGGCCAGGTGGTCCTCGGCTTCGAACTCCTCGATCAGATCCCCGACGCCTTCTCCCGCGCCGGCAAGCTGTTTCGCCGAGTTCTCCCCCATGCGTTCCGGGCGCAGCGTCAATTCCTCGGTAGCGAGGGGATCTGCCTGCCGGAGGTGGTGGCCCTCGTGGCGGCCACGAATCCGGAGCTGTTCGAGCGCTCGACGGTGTCGGCCGATGTCGAGACGGAAGGTCAGCTGACCTCCGGAATGCTCGTCGTCGATCGACGGCAGACACGCAAGGGGATGCCGAACGTCGACCTCCTGACGAGCTGCGACGTGGCCGCGGTGAAGGATTGCATCATCCGCGGGATGGCTGCCGCGGGCGCGGCGACCGAATGACGGCCCGCCGGAAGAGTCAGTACTTGACCGGTTGAGCCGGCGTGGAGCGCGACGGCGGCATGCCGGCCGGGCTCGTGAACGGCCACCAGTTGCCGTTGGCCGTCTGTTGCTGCGGGACCTGCGGCATCGCCTGCTGCAGCTGCCCGGAGAGAGCTTGCTGCTGCGACTGCAGCGCCGCCTGGGTCTGGTTGTTGAATTGCTGGAGTTGGTTGTTGAACTGCTGCGAGTATTGATTGCCAGCGGCCTGGAGCTGGTTGTTGATCTGCTGGCCCTGCTGGTTGGCGTACTGCTGCATCTGGTTGGCCATCTGCTGCGGCTGCTGCTGAAGCTGATTGGTGTATTGCTGCGCTTGATTGTTGAGGCTTTGCGCGTATTGGTTGGTCTGGTTCTGGAGTTGGTTGCCGTACTGCTGGATCGTCGGAGGAGCCGACGGCTGGCTGCTCGGGGCCCAAGTCCAGGAGTTGTTTGCCGGCGCGGCTGGGGCGGTCGCAGCGGGCAGGGAAGGGGGAGCCAAGGCCGTCGTCGGCTGGGGGGCCATCGGGGCGGCGGCGAAGTTTCCGTACGGGGCAGGCTGGCCGATCATGCCCGTCGCCGGGGGCGCGACGGTCATCGGCGCAGGATAGGCGGAGGGGTGGGCCGGATAGGCCGTCGGCATCGCCGCGGTCTGCTGCGGCGTTTGGCATCCCGAAGCGATGAGCACGCCGGCCAGAGCCGTCGCGCCGAGCCATCCGGCGGCGATACCGCCGCGTTTCGATTCGGAATCAGGGCCTTGCTCGCGGGCTGTCGTCGACGTGGGAGCCGCGACGGGCCGCGTTCCACGGAACGGTCGTCGAAGGGGCATGGCGTGGGACACGACGGCGTCTCCGCGGACGGACGGGGGGCTGGGAAACGTTCAAGGCGGCGGGACAATAGCGAATCCCCCCATCCGGTCCAGAGCAGTTCGCCCGCCACCGGCCCGGCCCGTTCGGCCGTCGCCAGCCGATCCCTCCCGCGGAGCGATTGGAACGCTCCCTCCCTTTGCCATTTTCACTGGTCCACTCGACTTCCTCCCGCACGCCATTCCCCGTGTCTCCGATCCCTCCCCCACTGCCCGGCACCCTTCCCGACTCGTCCGAACTGCTCGATGACCTCCGCGGCGAGGCGTTGAGGCTCGGGTTTTCGAGGCTCGGAGTGGCGTCGACGGCCCGCGAACACCGCGACGGGCTCGTTCACGAAGCCTTTCGCAGTTGGCTGAAGCGCGGCCTCGGTGGGCCGATGACCGATTGGCTCGCCGGGCACGAAGCCCTCCGGCGCGACCCTGACGGCATGCTCCGGGGTGTCCGCAGTGTCGTGATGCTTGCCACCGACCATCCCCGGCCGGAGGACGCCACGCCGGCGGCCGGGAGCGGCCGGGTGGCCGCCTATGCCCGCGGCGACGACTACCACCCGCTCCTCCGCCGCCGCGTCAACGCCCTCGGCGCCTGGCTCGAGGCCCGCGTGCCCGGCTGCCGGACGCGCGGCGTCGTTGATTCCGCGCCGTTCTCGGAACGGGAGTTTGGCTGGCTCGCCGGGCTGGGATGGTTCGGCAAGAATTGCCTCCTCATCGATCCCGCGGCCGGCAGTTATTTCCTCCTCACGGCGCTCCTCACCGATCTCGTTCTCCCGGTCGCCGACCCGATCCGTGTCGACCATTGCGGCACCTGCACCGCTTGCCTCGACGCCTGTCCCACCGGGGCCTTCGTCGCCCCCCGCCTCCTCGACGCCGGCCGGTGCATCAGCGGAATCACGATCGAGCAGCGCGGCGGGGTGTCGGCGGCGCTTCGGCCAGCGATGGGAGCGTGGGTGTTCGGATGTGATGTCTGCCAGGAGGTCTGTCCCTGGAATCGACGGGCCCCCGGTTCGGCGGAGCCGACGCTCCAGCCCCGCGACGGTGGCGCTAGCCTCGAGCTTGCGAGCCTCCTCGGCCTCGATGACACGGCCTTTCGAGAGCGCTTCCGTGGCTCGGCGATCCTCAGGGCGAAGCGGTCGGGGCTGCTGCGATCGGCGGCGATCGCGCTTGGCAACCGGCCCGACCCTCCGGCCGCTGCCGCGCTCGTCGCGGCGCTCGACGACGAGGACGGCATCGTTCGCGGGGCGGTCGCCTGGGCGCTGGGGCGCTGGCTCGCTGCCGGGGGAGCGTGTGCCGGGCTGGCCGCCGAAGCGCTTGCCGGCAGGCTGCCGCGCGAGAAAGATCCGGACGTGCGCCGCGAGATCGAGGGGGCGCTTGCCGGCGACGCCGGCCACCCCGGTGCGTTGTCCGGCGTGCCGTCAGAGACGCCGTGACGGGCGCTGACGAAAGCCTGGCTGGGCTCGGCGCGACCTTGGCCGGGAGCCCGAGCCGGCCGGCTCATCCTTCCCCTTCGTCACAGGAAGCGGTCTCGTCGATGTCGGCGGCGGGGTCGCGCCCCGGCCCGTCGGAGAGATAGTGCCGGGCGATCACCCCCTGCCAGTCGTCGTTTACTTTCACCCGCACGAAAGCATCGCGGACGGCGAGATGGTCGGGGTGGAGACGGGCATACTTGATCGCGAACTTCCGCATCTGTCGGCCGGCGAGGTTTTCGCCATAGAGGTCGACAGCGAGGCTCCAGTGTTCGCGGAGGGCCTCGGCCTGCTCGTGGATCGTCGGCGGCGGCGGCGGCGCCTCGCCGGCGAGAACGGCGAGCGTTTGGCGGAAGATCCACGGATTACCGATCGCCCCACGGGCGATGCTCAGGCCGTCGACGCCGGTCTGTTCGAGCATCGCCAGGCAGGCTTTGGCACTGAACAAGTCCCCGGAGCCGAACACGGTTCGCTCGCCGGCATGGCGTTTGACGGCGGCGAGAAACTCCCAGTTGCTCGGGCCGACATACTTCTGCTGGACGGTGCGGCCATGAACCGTGATCGCGGCGGCCCCACGGGCGAAGGCACCGTCGAAGATCGTCCAAAACCGCTCGGCGCTCTGGGCCGAGTCGTCGATCCCGCGGCGCATCTTGAGGGTGACGGGGATGTTGGCCGGCACGGCGTCGCGCACCCGGGCGACGATCTCGAGGGCCGTCTCCGGCACGCTCAGCAGGTATCCGCCGCGACAGCGGCCGAGGACCTTCTTGACCGGGCAGCCGAAGTTGATGTCGATGACGTCGTAGCCCTCGGCCACGAGCCGACGGGCCGCGGGGGGGAAGTCGTCGGGATTGGAGCCCATGAGCTGCGCGCCGACGGGATGCTCCTCGGGGGAGAGGGCAAGCCGGGCGTTGTTGCGCTTGCTGCGATCGGCCGTGACGACGAAGGCGTCGAGGAGGACTTCGCCGAGGCAGTAGGCGGCGCCGTAGCGGCGCGCGAGGACGCGCATCGCCCGATCACTGTAGCCTGAAAGAGCCGCCTGGAGCACCGGCGAGGCGAGTTGCACATGGCCGATCGAGGGCGCCTTGAAGGCACGCTGCGGCGGCGCTTGGAGCGGGACGGAGTCAGACACGAAAATCCCCTCCGCCGGCGTCTCCGGCCGTGGTGCCCGCGCCGTTACAGCACCGGGCAGATGTCGAACCAGCTCCGCCCTTGGGCGTTGATCCAAGCGTCGCTCGACGCCGGCCCCCAGTTGCCCGGCTCGTAGAGATCGATCGGCGCCATTTCCCCGGAGCCCCAGGCCCGCACGAACGGGTCGATGATCTCCCACGACTTCTCCACCTCGTCGCTGCGGGCGAAGAGGCTCGCCTCGCCGCTCATGACGTCGAGGAGGAGCGGCTCGTAGGCCTCCGGGAGCCGTCCCTTGAACTCGCGCGAGTAGCTGAACTCGAGGTCGGTGAGGCGGAGCTTCATCCCCCCTCCCGGCACCTTCGTGTGGAAGTGGAGTTGGATCCCCTCGGCCGGCTGGATCTGAATCACGAGCCGGTTCCCTTCGCGGAGCATGCCGCGTTTCCCTTCGGCGAAGAGCTCGAGCGGCGGCTGACGGAAGGCGATGACGATCTGCGTCGTCCGGCACGACATCGCCTTGCCGCTCCGCAGATAGAACGGCACTCCCTGCCAGCGCCAGTTGTCGATCTCGAGGCGGATGGCGCCGAAGGTCGCCGTCTGGCTCCCGGGGGCGACGCCGGGATCGGCGAGATAGCCGCGGTATTGCCCGCGCGTCCCGGCGGCGGGCACCTCCGCCGGCTCGTAGGCGCGGATCGATTCGAGGACCTTCACCTTCTCGTTGCGCACGGCGGTGGCCCGGTATTTCACCGGCGCTTCCATCGCTGTCACCATGAGCAACTGGAGGAGGTGGTTTTGAAACATGTCGCGGAGGACGCCGGAGCCGTCGTAGTAGGCCCCGCGCCGCCCCACCGGCACCTCCTCGGCCACGGTGATCTGCACGTGATCGATGTAGCGTCGGTTCCAGACCGGCTCGAAGATCGTGTTGGCAAAGCGCAGCGCGATGATGTTTTGGACCGATTCCTTGCCGAGGTAATGATCGATCCGATAAATCTGGCTCTCGGCGAACACCGTGTGGAGGTGGGCGTTGAGCCGCTTGGCCGTCGCCAGATCGGTGCCGAAAGGCTTCTCGACGACGATCCGCCGCGGGCCGTTCTCTTCGCTCGCCATCCCGAGGGCGCCGATCGCCGCCACGACCGGCTCGTAGAATTGCGGCGCCGTCGCGAGGTAGTAGACGCGTGTCACGGCCGCGGCCCCTTCGAGCACGGCCAGCCGTTCCTTGAGTTGCTCCATGTCGGCGCTGCTGCCGATGTCGCCGGGCTGGTAGTGGATCCGCGGGGCAAACTCCCCCCAGGCCTTCTCGTCGAACGGCTCGCCCTCGGCGTGCTTCGCCGTCGTCTCGCGGAGCGAGGCCCGCCAGGCGTCGTCGCTCATCGGCGTCCGCGAGTAGCCGACGATCCGCGTGTCGGCGGGGAGCGAGCCCCCGCGAAACAAGTTGTAGAGCGCCGGGACGAGCTTCCGGCTGGTGAGGTCGCCGGAGGCACCGAAGATGACGATCGAGTGCGGCATGAATCGCTTCGCTTTTGCCTGGGGACAGGGAGGCCGGACGACGGGCTACAGCCGCATCCCGGTGAATCCGCCGTCGACGTAGAGATCGGTGCCGGTGATGAAGCGGCCGGCCACGGGGGCGCAGAGGAGGATCGCCGCGCCGACGAGCTCATCGGGATTCCCGAAGCGGTTCATCGGCGTCTGGCTCAGGATCGTGGCCGTCCGTTCCGGCGAGAGGATCTTCCGGTTCTGCTCGGCGGGGAAGAATCCCGGGCAGAGGACGTTGACGCGGATTCCCTTGGGGGCGAGTTCGCGGGCGACGTTTTGCGTGTAGTTGACGACCGCCGCCTTGGAGGCCGAATACGCGAAGACCTTCGAAAGCGGCTTGTCTGCCGAGACGCTGCCGATGTTGAGGATCGCGCCGCCACCTGCCTCGGCCATCGCCTGCCCAAACAGCTGGCAGCCGAGGTGGGTGCTCTTGAGATTCGTGTCGAGGACACGATCCCAGTCCTCGTCGGCGATCTCGAAGTAGGGAACCGACGAGTTGACGCCGGCACAGTTGACGAGGATGTCGACCCGGCCACGGGCCGCGAGCGTCGCCTCGAGGAGCCCCGCGACGCTCGCCCGATCGGTGGCATCGACCGGGAGGAACATCCCCTCCCCACCGGCCGCCGCGATCCGGGCCACGCACGCGTGCCCCCGTTCCTCGCCCCGGCCAGCGACAACGGTGAAGGCGCCAGCCGCGGCAAGCCCTTCGGCGAGCGCGCCGCCGAGAACCCCCGTGCCGCCGACGACGACCGCGGTCCGCCCCGAGAGGCCGAAGAGCCCTTCGAGGTATCCGCTCCGCGGATTCGAGCTCCCGCCACTCATCGGGAGGCCTGCGAGGAGGAGACGGGCCGACGGAGCTCGATCCACTCGGTGTGGAAGGTGCCCGGCTTGTCGGTGCGGGCGTAGGTGTGGGCGCCGAAGTAATCCCGCTGCGCCTGGAGGAGGTTGGCCGGGAGGCGGGCCTGGCGGTAGCCGTCGTAATAGGACAGCGCCGCCATGAGAGCCGGCACCGGTTGGCCGATCGCCACCGCCGTCGCGATCACCTGCCGCCAGGCAGCTTGGGCGTCGGCGAGGGCCTTGGTGAAGTAGGGGGCGAGCATGAGGTTTTCGAGGTCGGGGTTGGCGTCGTAGGCCTCCGCGATCCGCTCGAGGAACTGGGCCCGGATGATGCAGCCGCCCCGCCACAGCATGGCGATCGAGCGGTAGTCGAGCTTCCAGTCGTTTTCCTTGGCGGCCGCGGCCAGCTGGACGAAGCCCTGGGCGTAGCTGGCAATCTTCGAGGCGTAGAGCGCCTGGCGGACCTGCGCCGTGAAAGCCTTCGGGTCGACCTTGGCGGCCGAGGCGTCGGGGCCGGCGAGAACCTTGCTTGCCCGAACGCGTTCGGCCTGGATGGCCGAGAGGCAGCGGGCATAGACCGCTTCGGTAACGAGCGTGCTCGGCACGCCGAGATCGAGGGCGAGCTGGCTCATCCACTTGCCGGTCCCCTTGGCCCCGGCGGTGTCGAGGATCCGATCGACCATGAAGTCGCCGCTGTCGGGATCCTTCACGGTGAAAATGTCGCGGGTGATCTCGATCAGATAGCTGTCGAGTTCCCCCTTGTTCCATTCGTCAAACACGCCCGCGAGTTGGTCGTTGGTGAGCCCGGCGGCGTGCTTCAAGAGCGAATAGGCCTCGCAGATCAGCTGCATGTCGCCATATTCGATGCCGTTGTGGACCATCTTCACGTAGTTGCCGGCGCCGCGCGGCCCGACCCAATCGCAGCAGGGGATGTCGCCCTTCGGGCCGACCTTGGCGGCGATCGCCTGGAAGATCTCCTTGACCATCGGCCACGCGGCGGGCGAGCCGCCGGGCATCATGCTCGGCCCCTTGAGCGCCCCTTCCTCGCCCCCCGACACACCGGTGCCCACATAGAGCAGCCCGGTGGCCTCGACCTCGCGCGTGCGCCGGTCGGTGTCGGCCGGGTAGGTGTTGCCGCCGTCGATGAGGACGTCCCCCTTGGAGAGCATCGGCGTGAGCTTGGCGATGAGGTCGTCGACGGCCGGGCCCGCCTTGACCATCATCATGATCTTCCGTGGGCTCTTGAGATTCGCGACGAGATCCTCGAGCGAATGGCAGCCGACGACGTTCGGCTGCTTGCCGCGGCCGGCGACGAAGGCATCGGTGACGCTCGCGGTCCGGTTGTAGACGGCGATCTTGTAGCCACGGCTGGCGATGTTGAGGGCGAGGTTTTCCCCCATCACGGCCAACCCGATCAAGGCGATGTCACACGTACCCTTCTGGCTCATGCACGGGCTCCTCTGGGGGCGTCGGGAAGCTCCCGGCGCCGTGTCGTCTGGGATGAATGGGATGGTTGGGTGGGCCGTTCCTGGCCCCCCGTCGAATCTTGCGGACGGGGCCGGGCCGGTCCGGCGGGGCCGATCAGGCAGTCCCTGCGGCGTGGCGAGACTATATCGGTTCTTCCGGCCCCTCGGCAAAAGCCCGCGATTTCCTCCGTCGACGGGATTTTCATTCCCCCCGCTGGGGCCTTTCCCCGGGGGATTTCAGGGAAATCGCGTCCCGCGGCCGCCGGGGTCAAGGAACGGGGGTCGGATTGACGATTGGTAGGGCACAGCCGTCACGATCGTTTCGTCCGGCGGAAACGGCAGGCCCGTTAAGGCTTGACCATTCTGCCTGGATTCCCGTAGCGTGACGCTCAGGCCGATACACGGCTCCGTAGCCAAGTGGCTAAGGCAGCGGATTGCAAATCCGCCATCGTCGGTTCGACTCCGACCGGAGCCTCTCCGCTTTAGACCCCTGCGATTCCCGGTTTTCCCCGGGTTTCGCAGGGGTTTTTTGTTGCGCGGAGGGCTCGGGGCAGGGGAGGGCTGGGGCCCGCAAAGTTGCCCCAGAGTGCCAATCCGAGCCCCCTCGGGTCGACCGTGCGTCAGCCGAGTTCCTCGAGATCGGCCAGATCCTTGAGGCGGCCCGCCGCCCGCTTGGACGCGCGCAAGTCTTGCCCGCCGAGCACTGG
>CAJBCV010000446.1 GCA_903951635.1 uncultured Planctomycetaceae bacterium | reverse complement strand
GCGTGTGGGCGGAGCAAGGTTGGCCTGCCCCCGCGCCTCCACAGCGATCAGGCTGGGACAAGGCCTTGGAACATCGCCCGGGATCGATCAGAGACTGAGGTGATCGGGCCCCATCGAAAAAAGCAGAGGGGAGCAGGCCCCCATGGAAGCCTGCTCCCCTCGCGGATGAGTCTCGAATCGTCAGCTTGGGTCAAGACGCCTTCAGCCGACGACGCTCGAGCAGGCCGAGCGTCCCTGAGACGAGGGCCAGCACCGAGCCCATGCCCGCCGGATCGATCTCGGGGACCCCATTGGGAACCGTCAGCTCGGACGACACGCCGTAAAAGTTCAGGGCGATCGAGTTTGGCAGGGCGTTCAGGGAGAAATACCGGCCAAAAGTACCGATATTGACCGTCGGATCCCCGTATTGGGCGAAGGAAGCAGCACCCAGTTGCCTGTCGGTAAGCCCTGTGCCGTCGGCGTTCGAGCCCGTGTAGGCAAAACGCGAGGTGACACTATTCCCGCCGATCCCGATGGTGGGGGCCGTGAAAAGCGTGCCCGACCACAGGCCTTTGTTCGACGAACTGGTGGTGAGATCGCCCGCGAGTATGGTGCCATTGGTGAGATAGACGGGCACGTTCGTCCCGAATCCGCCGACATTGTCGCGAGCATTTACCGTCGCCGTCGACCCGACCACATTCCAGCTGACGACGCTGCCTTGATAGGTGGCGCCAGAAGCCTGGCTGTTGACAAACGTGTTGTAATCGCCGATGTCGGTGGACGTTGCCGCTTGCGTACCGCTGGTCAGGAAGAGAAACCGGAACTGGTCGCCGGGGTTGAGGCCGGCAGGCGTTGCCAAGACAGTCCCTGCATGGGCTGTTGACAGTGATCCAAAAACGACGATGGCGATGCCGTAGGCAAGGCACCTGACTCGATTCGATGCGAACATTCGATGGCTCCTGAGAGGGAAGGTTGCTGGAAACGAAACCTTGGCACTCGGCCGGCCCGCACCTCCGAGGCCTCCGCAGGGGAGGCAACTCGACGGACGGGAAAACCGAACACACCGGTCCCTACAGGTAAGTAGCCGTCCCGGGGGCAAAACCTGACAGCGACCGCTTCGCAAAAAACTGACGATTTTTTCGGGCACCTCGTCTTGAGCTTGTTTTGAGGCTTTCCGGCCCAAGGGGGCTCCCACCTGGCCCAGCTTGCGATTCCGATGGCGTCGGCTGGCTAGTGGGGGCTGAAGCCAAGCCCTCCCCGAGCTGCCCCACCACAAGCCACCCCAGCGGCAGGGAAGAGCAGCGCGTGAGCGGAGCAAGGTTGGCCTGCCCCCGCGCCTCCACAGCGATCAGTCTGGGACAAGGCCTTGGAACATCGCCCAGATCGGACAAAGCGCGCTCGAGCGGCTCTTCGGCGTGGGGCGCCAGCATCTCCTCAGCCGGGCAGGGAAGAATCGCGATCGAAGTCGCCGGCCTACCCTCGCCGCAGCGGATCAAGACGATCATCGACGACCGCCGAGCCGCGTGCGCGCGTGATCCCTGCCGCCGGCACGAGCGCGGGCACCGTCCTGCGGCCGCCGCCTTCCCGAGCGGTGCTTCAGAACATCCCGCCGACGACGATCTGCAGCCGCCGCGGCTGGTAGTCGGCGAACGGCGTCTTGCCGGGGCCCGCCCGGTAGGGGGAATGGGAAGGGGCCGACCGCGCCCGTGAGGCCGCCGCCTGTGACGCCGCGGCCGTCGATGCCCGGCCCGCGGCGGCACGTTCCGCGAGGACCGATTGCTTCGAATCCACCCCCCGCTGACGCGTCTGCACCTGCGCCCTGAGAGCGTCGATCCGCAGGATCTCCCGCCACAGGTCGTCGGCCGACATCTCGAGGATGTTCGGAATGTCGCGCATCTCGCGGGCACGGCGAGCGTCGGTCATCGCCGAGAGGTATTCGCCGAGCCAGGCCTTGGCGTCGGCCGCCTGCGGGGTCTCGAGGAGCCGCATCTTCACCGCGATCGAGTCGAGGAGGTACTCCAATTCGTACGACGACATCGAAGCCACCCGGTCGTTGAAGCGGGCCTTGATACGGCGGACCTCGGCGGGGGGATAGACCCGCTGGACAACGAGCCAACCCCCGAGTTCTGCCACCGCGCGCTGCCAATCGGGGCTCGAGAGAAGGTCGTGCTTGCGCGCGAAATCTCCGTCGTCGCCGTCATCGAAGGTCTGACCCGCTTCCGAGGCCGCTGCGGTGACCAACGGCAGCGGGCCAGCCATCACGGCCATACAGAGCCAAGCGGCAATCGCCCGGTTCCACGTCGCAACCCGTTCGTTCGAGTGCATCATCGCCCCCCCTCCTTCACCTCACGCACCCAGACCGCCCGGGTCGGCCGGCCGGCGTCGGCGTCGAACACATCGGGCATGATCCGCCACACGCACCGGTCCGGCCCGTCGGGACTGTAGACGTTGGTCGTCGACTCCTGACGGCCGTCAGTGAGGAACACCGTCTGCACCGCGACCCACGAGTCGCCGTCGCGAAAGAGCGTCGCCTCCGAACGGCTGCCGTCGGACGAGAAGCCCCATGACCGCAACCGCCGGACGCCCGAATCCCAGCCGATCCGTTGGTGGACGTCGATGAACCCCGCAGTCGCGTCGTTCGCCGCGAGGGGAACGCGCACGTCACGGACGAGGAACGCCCGCCCCTCGTCCCAGCGAACGCTCATCTGCGTCGCGGGAGGGAGGTCGTGCCGTCCGTCCCCCTCCCCGAGCGCTTTTTCGTCGACGTCGAGCACCCAGTCTCCGACCAGCCAGTCGAGTTCCTCGAGCATGTCGGGATCGGCGACGACGGGCCGCTCCGATTCGCGCACTCCCGCGAGCTTCCAGCCCTTCTCGCTGCGGACCCACAGCGCTGAGAACCAACCCTCGACCCGGTTCAGCGTTCCCGGCAGCACGACGTCGACCGAGCCGTCCTCGATCGCCACGTCGGCGGAGAGAAAGCGCAGACGGGTCTCCGGGCGGCGTGCCACCGGTTCCGGCGTACCGCCTTCCCCGACCTCGATGTCCCGCGCGGGGGAGCGATTGCCCCAGCCGTCCACGATGTCGCCGTCGGGCGTCCAAGCCTCCCTGACCGCCTGCGCATCCCCTCGCGCGAGCGCCTCGGCGTAGGCCGCGGAGGCGGCACGGATGGCGGCGACATCGGCGGGCTGCCCGGTGACGGCTTCGTCCGACACCGCCCGGGAAAGCGGGACGAGGGCGAGCAGGCAGGCAATGCGAAGCAGTCGGCTGCTCCAGCGGCCGTTCACCGGGGCTCGCGGGCGAGGCAACGTGGAGGGCATCGATTTCCTCGTCGAGCCGGGGCGGGGCAGAAGGGTGCGGTAGCGTACTGCAACGACCGAGCACTGTCGAACGACGCCCTTTCTCGATAGTCCGCGCGATCGCCCCATCGCCAGGCGACCCGAGACGATTGCGGAGCCGTCACGCCGGCGTTTCTTGACCCCGCTGACCTTTTCGGCGGCGGCCAGCTCGACGGTCGCCTCAGGAGATGATCGGGCTTCACAGCGCCCGAATACCGTCTCCATCCTGGGGTTTTTTCTTTCTCACCCGTCTACGCGGCCGGTCGAGGCGGGTGATGCGGGAGCCGGGGATGAGCGAAGTAGGCCGGGAAAAGCAGAGGGGAGCAGGCCCCCATGGAGCCTGCTCCCCTCGCGGGTGAGTCTCGACTCGTCAGCTTGGGTCAAGACGCCTTCAGCCGACGACGCTCGAGCAGGCCGAGGGCGCCGGTGACGAGGGCGAGGACCGAGCCCATGCCAGCGGGGTCGATCTCGGGGACGCCGGAGGGGCTGCTTGCCGGACTTGCGAGACGAAAACCGAGCCTGCTGTACTCGCTCGACGGTGAGTACGTTCCAAACCCGGCGGAGGATACGGCGACGCTTCCGCCCTCGTCCCAATTCCCACCCCGGCGCCCACGCAACGAGCCAGCATTGCCATTCAGATCATTCCACTCAGTCACGTTCCCGCTCTGGTCAAACGTGCCGTAAACACTTCCGCTACCGGAGAACGCACCGACGTCCGTCAGGTAGTTCTGATTTGCGTCGTACCCGTAAGACTGGGTGACAGAATACCCATTACCATCGGTATAATTCACTTGATTGCTTCCGTTGCTGACTATGTTGCCTGGTTGCGAGTCGCTCTGCGTGGCATAAGAATAGTAGCCACCCGATCCGGAGTTCAGCGTCGGACTGTAGTAGGCAGCCTTATACCACTCGTTTTCCAGAGGGATGAAGAACGAAGGAGCAGCACCGGTATTCGGATTCGTGACGTTCTTGGCCACGGCGTTGCCACTTGTGGCCCCGTTCACGTTGTAGGCCCCATTCTCAGTTGTCGCCGCCCCCTGCGAGCCCGCCGGCTGACCATTGGACATCCAGTTTGAAAACCGGGCCGCGTCGAACCAGCTCACGTACGTGATCGGCCGGTTGCTGCTGTCGCCGCCGTTGTTGATCACGCTGTACGTGTATGCACCCGGTGAGCCCGTCCGTGCGATGCCGGCGACATTGAGGTTGGTTTCCATGTTCGCGTTGTAAAGCGAGTAGGTGTCGGTTTGGGCCACCGCGTTCAAAAACGCCGTGTACTGACCGATCGTCACTTCGTACTTGCCCATCCGATACTCGTAGGCCACGGCACCGTAGCCAGTCGTGTCGCCCGCGTTGCCGGGATTCCCTACCGTCACCATGTCGATCGTGACGGCATGCGCAGCGCTGCACAGGCAACCGGCCAAGAGGATTCCAGAAAGCCGAATCAAACGCTGACGGTAGCTCGCGGCTGTAAAGCTCATGACATGATTCTCGTGGGTTGGGTCTTCCAGCTTCGTGATCGTGTCCGCGCTCACCAGCTCGTGGAGGGGCTGCCGCGGAAAAGTTTGATCAAGCTATGCCTCGTGGCGAGCGTCTGCCATTGGCGGAAACGCCAACCCCATTCCGGGGGGTGCAAGGGGCTGGAGGCTTGCAGTCTCGACATCCGAGAGTCCGTCAGCGGGCCTGCGATCGGTGCCTCGCGGCGGACCGGGCGGGCGTGTATTCGCGG
>CAJBCV010000445.1 GCA_903951635.1 uncultured Planctomycetaceae bacterium | reverse complement strand
TCCCCTGCTCTAACCGCTGAGCTACGGGCCCCTCAACACAGCAGGGCGATTATTGTGTGGCGTGGTAGGGCGGGCAACCGCAGACGCCCCTGCCCGTCACCGGCCGGCTTCCCTGCGGTCTGAGCTGGGCTTGTCTGCGGACTTCCGCTGCTTCCGAGGAGTCCGTTTGGCGGCAGGCCAATGTGCCGGCCGGGGCTCGTAGGTCGTCATCGGATCGGTCCAGGGATTGCCACTGAGCGCGCCGAGAATGCAGCAGGCATGGAGCACTACGCCCGGGAGCACGAGCGCACCGTAGCCGGCAACCACGATCACGAACCAGACGATCGCCCGGAAAAACTGCCCCTTGTAGAGCTGGCCCAAGCCGGGCACGAAGAGGCTGAGGATCGCCGCCACCCCCGGGCTGAAGCGCCGCACGGGGAGGTGATAGATCACGATCCGGTCGTCGGCCGGCGGTTCGTCGTCGCGTGCGCTGTCGGCCGGAGGGCTCGAGTGCGGCGCTTCGATGGGAGGGGGTGCAGCGGGGGGCGAAGCCTCTGCCGGGCCGGGGGTTTGGTGAGCCGCCGCCCGCTCGGCCGCGAGGCGCTCCACTTCGAGATCGAGCTTTTTGCGTTCGAGGGCAAGGCGTTCCTCTTCGAGCCGCCGCGCCGCCCGCTCGGCAGCGTGCTTGTCGAGATTCTCCTTCGCCTGCATGAGCAACCGGCCGCACTCGACGTGCATCCCAAGGGCTGTCAAGAAAAGCCCGCCGAGGGTCAGCCCGAGCGCGAGCCGGGAGTGGGCGATCGCCGTGAACGCGATACCGAGGGCAGCGAGGAAGGCTCCGACCGTGGCGAGGAGATGCCGCGGGGCGAGATGCTCCCAGTCGATCAACGGCGGCCGCTCGGAGAGCGGATGCGATGACGGGCCACGCGATGGCTTGGCGGGATGGAGCGCGGCATCGACGAGGTCGTTGACCGTGCGGGTGATCGTGCCCCCCCACAGCCAGTCGAGCGACCGGGCCGGCAGCCACTCCGGCATCCCTGCCGACCAGACCAGGTCATCGGGGGAGAGCCAACCGCCGCGGGCAAGGTCGGTCAGTCGCTCCCGCGGCACCGGCCCCTGCCGTCGGCCATCGCGGGCGTAGTACCAGCGTTCGGTCACGAAAGGCTCCGGAAGAACGTCATGCGTGGAGAAGCGACTCGGTGTCCCCTTCAGGATACCCGTCCGCCGCGGTGCCGACTCCCGTGGCGGCCGAGGGAGGACGGCGGCCGACCCGGGGGTGGGGCAGGGGGGCACCGTCCCTCCATGGTAGGCTCTGAGACAGAGCGCCCCCCTTTTCTGCGCCCCCCTTTTCTGCCAGGACCCGATCGATGCCCTCGGATGATGCCACCGTCGAAGCTTGGCAGATGCCCGACATCCAGCATCTCTGGGAATCGCTCTGCGGCAGCATCGATTGTTACGTCACGGTGATCGATGCCGAGTGCCGTGTCCGCTCCATCAATCAAGTCGCAGCCGGCTTCGATCCGACGGGGCTCGTCGGGCGGAGTGTCTTCGATTTCATGCCCGATTTCGAGGTGGAGCGGGTACGAAGGCACTACGACGAGGTGTTTCGTGACGGGCGCAGCGTCGCCTTCGATCTGATCACGATCACCGAGGATGGAACGCGGATCCCCTATTCGGTGCGGGCCGCGCCGGTGTTCGATGGCGGCCGGGTGGTGGCGGCCGTCCTCACCTCGCACGACCAACGGACGCTCCTGGCCACCGAGGCCTCGCTCCACGCCGAGCGGCAGGTTCTCCAGAAACTCCTCGAGACCCAGGAGCGGGAGCGGCGCGTCGTCTCCTACGAGATCCATGACGGTCTCGCCCAGTATCTCGCAAGCGCCTCGATGCATCTCGAGGCCTGCGGCCATGCGCTCGACTCCGGGAATGGGGTGACGCCGGCGGTGCGTCTGGATCTCGCCGAGGCCCGGCGCGTGGTTCGCGTGGCGATCGACGAGGCGCGCCGGCTCATCAACGGCCTCCGCCCTCCGATGCTCGATGAATTGGGGATCATCGCCGCCGTCGAATCCCTCGTCGACGAAGCCCGGGACGGTGGGCTCGTGGTCGACTACCAACACCCCGGGAGCGTGACCGAACCGGAGCCCGATGTGGCGACGGCCCTGTTTCGCATCGTTCAGGAGTCGCTCTCGAACATCCGCAAGCACGCCGGCGCAGCCCACGTGCGCGTGGCGATCGACCCTCGTGCTTCCGGGGAATTGGCTGTCGAGGTCAGCGACGACGGCGTCGGCTTCGCGCTCGATCGCGTCCCGGCAGGGAGCTTCGGTCTCGAAGGGATTCGGCAACGGGCCCGGCTGTTCGGGCACGAGGCGCTCATCGAGAGCGTCGCCGGGAAGGGAACGAAGGTCCGTGTCGTCCTGCCGACACGTGGCCCGGGCCGGTGAGCCCGCCGGCCGGCCCGTTCAGGGCAGGATCGTCCCCCCCACCTTCACTTGGAGCTTGCCGACGCATTTCGAGTTCGGCGGGACGTTGACCTTCAGGTAGAGGATGCCGTCGCGGTCGGCAGGGCGTTCGTAGGACGACCCGACGAGGAACGGCTTCGGCGGCTTCTCGGTGGCGTTGGGGGTCGCGGCGGGGATGATCGCCCCCATCACCGCGCCGAACGGGACATGGGCGAGGAGATCCTTTTCGGGATTCTCGCCGGCCAGGCCATCGGGCCCGGTGGTCAGCGGGGCCGTGGTCAGCTTGTAGTCGCCACTGACGCGGATCCGGATCGTACGATCCTTCCCCACGGGGCCCACCTCCTGCCACGACTTGCCGGCATCGAGGTCGAAATCGATCTCGCTGGCATCGAGGCTCTGCGCGGCGAGTTGCTCGAGCTTCGCTTTGATCGGCTCGTTCTGCGGGTAGAGCTTCTGGAGCGCCTCGAGGATCGTGCGGGCGCGGTCGTAGGAACCGGCGTCCTCGTACGACTTGATCAGCTGCTCGGTGTCCTTGAGGAACGAATCCTTCACCTTCTCCATCTTGGAGTCGAGCTTCTTGACCTCCGGATTGGGCTTCGGCCGTCCCTTGGCAGCCGGCTGCGCGGCGACCGTTCCGACGAGGACGGCTAGCACGCACCACCCGGCAGCGACGCCGTGCCGGAGGAAAAGACCTTGGAAGGATGAGCTACGACCCACCATGATGATCCCCCTGAAATCGCTGATGCCCCTGACAGCGCGCCCGGGTGCTCCGGTCAGGCTGCCGTCCCTCGTTCCCCCGGGACGACCAGCCGTCCCGATTGCCCCGCGGAAGAAGTGCCCGTGGACGCCGGCCACCGATCGAGCCGCTCACGCGCTTGTCTCACCGCTCTTGGTGTTGTACCCCGTTCCTCACGTTCGAGCCATTCCTCTGCTCCGGCCCGCCGGAGGAAGGACAAACACCGGCGTGACGGCGCCGGCTCGAGATGAGCCTGACCGACGAGTGCCGACGGCTCACGGGGCCGGTGCGGCTGCCGGCACCGGGGGAGAGGTCTCGAGAATCGCCGGGGGAATGATCGCGGGGATCGGCGCCCCCTCCGCCGGAGTATCGCCCGCCGGAGCCGGCCCGATCGACTTGAGCAAACGGAAGAACTCACTGTCGGTGGTGAGCACGAGCGTGGCGTCGCGGTCGAGGGTTTCGCGGTAGGTGTCGAGAGTCTTCACGAAGCGGTAGAAATCGGCCGCCTTGGGGCTCGAACCGTAGGCCGAGGCGTAGGTCTCCGAAGCCTTCGCGTCGGCCTCGCCCATGATCTCCTGGACCTTGAGATAGGCCTCTGACTCGATCTTCTGCAGATCCTTCTCTTTCTTCCCCTCGATCTTCGCCGCCTCGCCGGCCCCCTGCGAGCGGAACCGCTCGGCGATCTGCATCCGCTCCGACGACATCCGGTCGTAGATCTTCTCGATCACGCCGGACTTGTAATTGAGCCGCTTGATGCGGACGTCGAGGAGTTCGATCCCCCACAGCGTCACCTTCGGCTGCGCGGCGGCGAGGATCTCCTTCTCGAGGGCGCGCCTGCCGAACTGGATCGGCGGGAGCGAGGAGATCGAGACGCCCGTCTCCTCGATCGTGTCGTCTTTCTCGGCGACCCGCTCCTTGTCGGAGCGGACCACCTCGATGAGATCGTGGCGGGCGACGACGTTGCGCGTCTCGCTGCCGAGGATGTCGTCGAGCCGGGAGATGGCGCTGCGCTCGTCGCGAAGGCTCTGAAAATACTTGAGTGGGTCGGCGATCCGCCAGCGGGCGAAGGTGTCGACGACGACGAACAGCTTGTCGCGGGTCGTCATCTCGCTCGGCGGGCCGTCCCACTCGAGGATCCGCTTCTCGAAGCGGTTCACCGTCTGGATCATCGGCAGCTTGAAGTGGAGGCCGGCGCCGTTCGGGCCGTCGTGGGCGTTGATCGCCTTGCCGACTGGCCTGCCGAACTGCGTGATGATCACCTGCTCGGTCTGGTCGACGGTGTAGGCGCCGCCGAGGAACACCGCGCCGATCGCCAGCAGCGCGATCAGCCCCAGCGGCGACACGACCAGCCCAGAGAGCCAACGGCCCACTTGGAGGAGCGGATGATTGATCGGGAGCGGGCTCATGGTGTGTCGTTCCCCGTCGTGGTGCCCTGGCGCCGGCGGGCCGGGAGTGGACGGGCCGGATCGGCTTCGGGCTGGCGGAGGTTCATCAGCGGGAGGAATTGCCGCGCGTCGGCGTCGAGGATGATCTTTCCTCCCAGCCGCGGGATCACCTCCGAGAGCGCCTCGAGGTAGAGCCGCTGTCGCGTCACCTCGGGGGCCTTCTCGTATTCGGCGAGTTGCTTGCGGAAGCGGGCGACGTCTCCCTCCGCCTCGTTGACGCGCTTGAGGGCGTAGCCCTCGGCTTCGCTCACCTTTCTGGTCGCCTCACCGCTGGCCCGGGGGACGACCTTGTTGTATTCCCCGTTGGCCTGATTGATCGTCTGCTCGCGCTCCTGCTGGGCGCGATTGACCTCCTCGAAGGCTCCCTGGACGCGGGCTGGTGGGTGAACGCTCTTGAGCTGCACCTGCTGGACACGCATCCCCATCTCGAGTTCCCGGACCAGTTCGGTGAGCTTGAGAATGGATTCGTTCTCGATCCCCTGCCGACCGACGGTGAGCACCTCGTCGACCGTCCGGTCGCCGATCACTTCGCGCATCACGCTCTCGGAGAGGTCGCGGAGTGTCGGCCCCGGCTCGCGGTTGTTGAACAGCCACTGGGCCGGATCGCTAATCTCGTACTGCACGACCCACTCGACATGGGCGGCGTTGAGGTCGCCGGTCACCATGTCGCTCTCGCGGGCCTGCTCGCTCGACACCTGATCGGGGTTGCTGCCGCCGACGGTCCCGAAGCCAAACTCCATCTTCAGCTGCCGCTTCACCGGCACGATCGTCACCCGGTCGATCCCGAAGGGGAGCTTGAATCGCAGCCCCGGATCGACCGTCTTGATCGCCTTGCCGAAGCGCTGGACGACGCCGACGCTCTCCGGGCCGACGGTGTAGACCATCCCGAACAGGCCACTGACC
>CAJBCV010000444.1 GCA_903951635.1 uncultured Planctomycetaceae bacterium | reverse complement strand
GGCAGCGTGGTCGACTGGATCGGCACCGCGTCGGCTGACTGCGGCGCGGCGAGGCCGGTGATGGCGGCTCCTGCTCCGCCGGCAAGGGCGAGCTTCTGAGCGAACGACATCCGCTTCGGGGCGGCGGGCTCGGGGGTCTGCTTGGTCATATGGGGAATCCTTTCGCTGTCTTCATCACGGGGGGCTTCTCCCCGCCGCTTCCGGGCTGCGGCACGGGAGCCAACGAGCGAAGACCGGTGAGACGGCGTCTCTCCAGAGCCTTCGCCTCCAGGTAAGTAGCCGTCCCCGAGCCAAAACCTGACACCGACCGATTCTTCGAATTTTCGCCCGGGGGCCTTTTCAGGCTGGCGGGAATGGCTGCAAGTCGAACGGGGAAAGGGGTTTGCGCAGCGTTGGCAGGGGTGGAAAGTGAACAGGTGGCAGGCACCTTTTTCTGACCGCTGACCGAGCCGCTCCCTCCCTCCCCACTCCCTCCCTCCCTTCCTCAGCCAGCCAACCGGAAGCCCGGAAGCGTCGTGATGGTGTCGGCCCCCGCCGGCCAACGTCGCTCCCGGACGAGGTCTTGCTGGGAAGTGTACGCACGTATACAAACAGGGCCTTGGGGCTGGGCCAGGGAAGCCAGCGCAACGAGGACTTTGCCGTCGATGGACTTCACCTGGAATCGCCTCAAGGCGATGGCCAACGATCGAAAGCACGGTGTGTCGTTCCCGGAGGCAATGACCGTGCTTGGCGATCCGTTATCATTGACTGCGATTGATCCGGAGCATTCGCGTGCCGAGGAGCGGTTTGTGACCATGGGCACGTCGACAGCCGGTCGGCTGCTTGTGGTGATTCATGCGGACGGCGACAACGAAGTGCGGATCATCAGCGCCCGCGTTGCGACCCGGCGTGAGCGAAAGGAGTACGAAGATGGCCGATTCCCCGCGGACGAATGACGACGCCGACCATGAGATGCGCGAGGAATACACCTTCCATTCCCTGCGGGACGTTGTTCGCGGAAAGTATGCCGCCCGCTACGCGGAGCGGATTCGAACCGTACGGCTGGATGCCGATATTGCTGCCGCTTTCCCGGACGAGGATGCCGTCAATGCCGCGTTGCGGCAGTTCCTCGTGGACCACCCGCGGGAAACCGCTGGGTGAAGGGAAGAAATCCCGTGCCACTCAAAGGGGCCTTTTCACCGGTCCTCGTTGGTTGCGGTCACGTTCTCCGCGGCCTGCTACGGCTCGTCGCGCGGCTGATGGCGGAGGTGGAGGGCGAGGAGCGCCTTCAGATCGTGGGAATCGGCGGATCGCAGGGCGGCGAGATACTCGGCACGAATCGGGCTCTCTCCTCCGATCGTGGCGGGCCACTCGACGAGCGGCTGCTGATGGACCCGCAGCCAGATGTTCGAGAGCATCCGCGCCCACCGGCCGTTACCATTGCGGAAGGGGTGGATCTGCACGGCCCTGTGATGGATGAGGACGGCCTGCTCAAGGAGATCGGGCAGATAAGGCTCCCGGCCGTGGATGTCGTCGCAGAGTTGGGCGAGGTGTTCGGCGATGTGGCCTGGATCGCTGCCGATCGAGAGATGGATGGAGCGGATCCTCCCCGCCCACGACCAGACCTCACCGAACATCTCGGCATGCAGCCGCAGCATCCACCCGAAATCAAACGGGGCGATTCGACGGGATGGCTGCGCTACGAGGTAGCGGATCACGGCATGGCGGACATTCTCTGCCTCGACGATCGCCAACTGCGCTCTGGTGCAGACATGCCTTTTCCGCAGTCCATCGAAATCTGCCAGCGGCGTCTCCCCATCGGCAGTCATCGCTCACTCTGCCCAGAGCGTCTTGCCGCCTGTGGCATGCAGTTCGTCACAGGTGCGATCGATCATCGCGTCGAGTTGGGCCTTCGAGAGCCCCTGGCCCTCGAGCGCTGAAGTGGCTTGGACGAGCGCCACCGCCCGCACGGCCTTCGCCCTGGCAGCCCGGCGGACGAGCGATCGGGCCGAGGCTTGGGGCCGCAATTCAACCGTCATACCGAGGGCCTCCGCCACGGCCTGGACATGCCCAATCGCCACCGTGGACTCGCTCCGCAGAACCCGCGCCACTGTGGCGGTCGAGACGCCACTGCGCCGTGCCAACTGCGGAATGGTCATCCGCAATTCCCGCCGCCGTTCGTCGAGCTTTTCCCCGGTAAGAGGGCTCTTGGTCCGCATGAGAAGGCTCTTTATGAATTCTTAAAAGACGTTCTTTAAGATCATATCATGTCTTATGCGATATGAAAATTGGACGGAAAAAGTGCCAGCAACCATCGGTTCCCAGCTCCCAAGAACTGCCAATCGCCGGCAGTCAGCGGTCGAGGTCGGCGAGGATCTGCCGGGCTTCGTCGGCCAATTCCGGCTTCCCGGTGGCGAGAGCTCCGGCGGCGGCCTCCCGGGCGGCGTTCGTATGGCCGCTCGCTTTCCGCTCGCGCGCCAGGCGGATGAGGAGGTCGCCGCGGGAGGCATCGGGCGCGATCGCCAAGGCGTCGTCGAGGATCGCGGCGGCGCCGTCGTGGTCCCCCAGCCCCGACGCCTGGCCGGCGATCGAATGGCTCACGTCGATCATCCGCTGCGTGATGTCGGCAGAGTCGGCGTGGCTCTCCCGCCAGGGAGCGAGGAGATCGAGGATTCGCCGATTGAGGAGGATCGCCCCGGCGACGTCACCAGAGTTTTGGAGGAGGCCAGCCCGGCAGGAGAGGACATTGACCAGGAGCTGTGTACGGCCGAAGAGCGCCGGCTCCGCCTCGTAGAATGAAGTGGCAATTTTCTCGGCCTGGTCGAGATCGAAGGCTGATTCCGCGGCGCGCCCTTGGCTGGCGAGGATGTCGTAGGTCTGGATTGCCGCATCGACCTGTCGGCCGAGGAACACCGTGGCCGCGTCAGGGCTCGTCGCCGCCAGGTCCGCCGCGAGGCTGCCGCGCCGCCTCGCGATCGCGATCGCCTCATCGAACCGGCCATGGCGTAGGGCGATGTCGGCCTCCACTGCCATCCCCGGCATCATCACCTCACCGAAGAGCGATCGGCTCTCGGGAAACCTCTCCACGGCCTCTTCGGAGAGCGCGCGAAAGTCGCGAAGGAAGGATTCCTGGTCGTCGAGCCGGCCGGT
>CAJBCV010000443.1 GCA_903951635.1 uncultured Planctomycetaceae bacterium | reverse complement strand
GTCGCCATTCCTCTCGCTGGAGCTGGCCGTCCGCAGCCATACCTGCAAACACGTTTCGCAGCAGAACGTCTCCCTCCTTAGCGCAGAACGTCTGCATAAGCCCCTCGACGGTCCGATTACAGGCGGCCGCTACCTCTGCGAGCTGAGCCTTCTCCGTGTCATCTAGTTTTCCATCGGCAAATGCCTGTGCTAATCGCTTTCTGAAGACATCGACCGCCGATCGTTCGTTCAGTTCGGAGACCTTGGCGGAAGGGAGTCCTAGATTGTTCGCCAGCCAAGCCAGCAGCTCCCGCTCTCGATCCGAGAGACGGGCATCCTGCCAACAGCGACAGAGATAGTTGCGGTACAGCGTTTCGGCGACGAGTTCCCGGTCTGTCGCAGATAATCGCCGGGCTTCCGCCGCCTTTGCGAAGTCGAAGGACTTTTTGAGTCGCGCCACCTCGGTCTCCATCCAGGCGACGTGCGGTGCAAGCAGTTCATCGCTGGCCCGGTCCAAGTAGTCGTTGACGGCGTTTCCCAGCCAGCCGAGGACTCCGGTCTTCCTGTTGGTCGACATACTGCTCGCTCCGTTTTGGGGGTGGCCGGAATGAAACTGGGACGTACACATCGGAGACTGCGAATGTGCAGGCCACGCCTTCTCCCCACCACCCTACGATGAAGATGGCCCCCGGAATAGGGGGTGCCGGCACTCAGGCCCCCGCAAGGAGGCAGCGTCGATGGCGGTAGACGTTGATTCGGCATCGATCGGCCCGGCGAGTCACGTTCATCGTGAGGACGCGCCAGCCCTTGCCAGGGTCGATTGGTGTTTGGCTTCCCACGGCCAAGACAACCCTCCGCCGGCGAGGCGTCGCCGGGCTACTGGCCGGCGACGAGCAGCGTGAGGTGGTAGAAGACAGGCGCTGCGAAGCACATCGAGTCGACGCGGTCGAGGACGCCGCCGTGGCCCACCACGAGGGTGCCGTAGTCCTTCACGCCCCGGTCGCGCTTGATCGCCGACATCGTCATTCCGCCGGCGAAGCCCATCACGGCGACGACGAAGCCGACGAGCGCCGCCTGCCAAGGCTCGAAGGGAGGAGCCGCCCACCAGAGGACGGCGGCGAGCAGCGCCGTGCTCGTGGCACTGCCGAGGAGACCCTCCCAGGTGCGCGTCGAGCTCACCTCGGGGGCCACGGGCCGCCGGCCGGCCATCCGGCTCCAGACATATTGCATGCAGTCGGCGAACTGGACGAGGAGGATGAGGAAGAAGAGGAGGCGGAAGTTGGCACCGCTGCCCGGTTCCTGACCGCGGATCGGCACGTGGAGGAGCGCCGCGGCGAAGGAGAGGCAGTAGACGCAGACGACGAGGCCGGCCTGGATCTTCGCCGTCCGTTCGAGGAACCGCTTGTAGTCGCCCGCCATCGCCACCCGGGCGAGCACGAAGAGCGTGCCGTAGAGGGGGAGGAAGACGCTGAACAGGTCGTAGCGATCGTAGGCGACGAGGACGTAGTGGAGCGGCGTGAACAGGAAGAACACCCAAAACAGCGCGCGGTGATCCCCCTTGCGCGTGGGCGTGAGCGTGATGAACTCACGGAGGGCCCAGAAGGACACCAGCCCGCAGAGGACCACCGTCGTCGTCGTGCCGAGCCAGAAGGCGGCGGCGAGAACGGTGCAGATGATCCACCAGCCGCGGAGGCGGAGATTGAAGGCGTTCACGGCGGCGGGGTCGAGGCCGCGGTCGGGGTGGCGGGCGAGGAATTGCCCGACGGCGGTGGCCACCGTGAGGAGGAGAAGCACCCCGGCGATGAGGGCGATGGTGCGGATGTCGTTCATGGCCGGGCGTTCATTCCTTGAGCGCTTGCACGGCCTTCCGCGCACGGGCGAGGAAGTCGACCTTCGCCTCGCCATGCTCCAGCCACATCGGGGGCCCGAAGCTGATGCAGGAGAGGAGGGGGACGGGGAGGAACTCGCCGCGGGGGAGGATGCGGTTGAGGTTGTCGATGTGGACCGGCACGAGCTCGATGTCGGGACGCTTCTTGGCGAGATAGTAGAGGCCGCTCTTGAACTCCCCCAGATCGCCCGTGACGCTCCGGCTCCCCTCGGGGAAGACGATCAGGGACCGCGTGCTGCCGATCTCACGGAGCATGAGGTCGACCGGGCTCTGATGGACCTTGATGTCGGTGCGGTCGATGAGGAGCGCGTCGAACACCTCCTCGGCGAGCCAGCGCCGCAGCACCCCGCGCGACCAGTAATCCTTGGCGGCGACCGGCCGCGTCAGCTCGCGCACCGGCTGGGGGAGCGACGACCAGATGAGCAGGGCGTCGAGGTGGCTGGTGTGATTGGCGAAGTAAACCCGCTGGCAGGTGTCTGGCTGGCTCGCGATCCACCGCACGCTCGCCCCCGACAGGAGCCGCGCCAGGGCGGCGAGCGTCAACCCGGCGGCGCGGCAAACGGCGCTGCGGCCGGTGGCGGCACGGCGGGGGGGGGCGGCGTCGACGGGCATCGGTTCGGCGGGATAGAGCATCAGCGGCAATTGTCGATCGACGGGGCGGTGGGGGTCAATCGGCCCGGGGTGATCATGACGCGGAAGGCGCGGCGGGCACGAAGGGATTGTGGCGGCGCTCGTGGCCAATGGTCGTCTCGGGGCCGTGGCCAGGGAAGACGACCGTCGCGTGCGAGAGCGGGTAGAGCTTCCCCCGGATCCCGGCGGCCAGGGCGGCGAAGTCGCCGTCGGGGAAGTCGGTCCGGCCGATTCCTTCCTGGAACAAGACGTCGCCTCCGAACACCACCGGTGGGGTGCAGTCGGCGAGGTGGAAGACGACATGCCCGGAGGAATGGCCAGGGATCTCCATGACGGAGAACGTGAGCCCGGCGACGGAAAACGACTCGCCGTCATCGAGGAGACGGTCGGCGGGGGGGCTCGTGATCGGCAGGCCGAAAAGCCCGGAGAGGTTGCCCATCGGATCGAGGAGCTTCCAGGCGTCGCCACGGCCGATGACGATCGGCAGTCCGGGGAAGGCCTCGCGCAACGTCCCGTTCCCGGCGATGTGGTCGGAGTGGCCGTGCGTGAGGAGGATCGACCGAGGGACGAGCTTTTGCCGCTCGATCTCCTCGAGGATCGCATCGGGCTCGAAGCCCGGGTCAATGACGACGCAGTCGCGGCTCCCGGAGAGCGTCACGAGATACGTGTGCTCGCCGAAGGGCTCCGATTCGATCCGAGTCACGGCGATCTGCGGGGCCGGGGTGGGCGTGTCGACGGTGGCCATGGTGGGGGAGCCGGAGCGGTGGGCAGGGCCGGGCGGGGAATCTGCGAGCATGGTTCCCGGAGCGGGGAGGGGCAAGGAGCGACTGTTTTGCCGCGGAAACGCCGGTGGATCGGCCGGTTTTGAGCGGAAAGCAGCGGGAAAGATGGGGTGGTTCCGTCCCGACGCGGCCGCTAAACTCCCCGCCCCGGTGGCCTCCGGGAACCCCAGAGCGGGCGGGAGCCGCCGGCAGAGAGTCGGATTCTGACGGCGGTTCCTGCGGCGATCGATCGGTTCATGCGGGGATCGGCCGGGGGCGATGAATGTTCTACGCGGAGTCGAGCCCAAGCGGGCTCATTCCTGACCCCGCTTATCCATGGAGGGTTCGCGATGGCCTGGGTGCGACGGGACGAAACGTTTTCTGCGGCGGCCCTGGGCGTGATCCTCGCCGTCGCTCTCGCGGCCCCCACGGCTTTCGGCCAGACGGCCGCCGACCTCGGGCCGGGCCTGCTCCCCAACGGCGGGCTGCCCCGTGGGAACGTCGGCTCCCCGGCAGCGGTCCCGTTCACCGAGGCCGAGCATCCGCTCAAGCCGGCCCTCGAACTGGCGGAGAAGGGGCTCCGCGGCATCCAGGAACACATCGAGGACTACTCCGCGACCGTCGTCAAACGGGAGCGGATCGACGGCAAACTCGGCGAGCATGAGTACATGTTCGCGAAGATCCGCCAGAAGCCGTTCAGCGTCTATCTTTCGTTCCTCGGCCCCGACAGCGTCAAGGGTCAGGAAGTGATCTACGTCGACGGCAACAACGACGGCAACATGCTCGCCCACGCCGGTAGCGGCGTGCGGGCCCTCGTCGGCACCGTATCGCTCAAGCCCCAGAGCATGCTGGCGATGGCGGGGCAGCGGTACCCGATCACCGAACTGGGCGTCGAGAACCTCACCAAGCGGCTCGTCGAGGTCGCCCGGCACGACTCACAGTTCGGCGAGTGCGAGGTCAACTTCTATCCCAATGCGAAGGTCAACGGCCGCGTCTGCACCTGCATCCAGGTGACCCACCCGACGCCGCGGAAGAACTTCCGCTTCCACCTCGCCCGCGTGTTTATCGACGACGAGCTGACGATTCCGATCCGCTACGAATCGTACGACTGGCCGCTCGAGGCCGGTGGTCAGCCGCTCCTCATGGAGGAGTACACGTACATGAACGTGAAGGTGAACAACGGCTTCACCGACGCCGACTTCGATCCGAAGAACACCGCCTACAAGTTCGGCGGGAAGTGACAACGAGGGAGCGGGGAGCCTTCAGCCCGGGACTACGATCTTGGCGGCGCTCTCACGCTTCCTCCGCACCCTCGGGCACCGCGTTCACGAGCGCCCCGACATCGACTGGGTCGAGGTCGGGGCGCTGTCGTTGTCGGCCGTGCCCTCCACGTCCGTGATCGATCCCCCCGATGCCGAGGTCGACCGCCTGCTCGGCGAGTCGGGCAGGATCGCGGCCACGTTCGTCACCGCCGATCGGGGTGTGCCGGCGACGGCGTGGTGGGTGCGCGACTCCGGATACGGTCTGGAATCGACGCAGCGGCAGTTCCGTCAGAATCTCCGCCGAGCGGAGGGGCGCGTGGGCGTGCGCCCACTGTCGTGGGACGAGCTCCGCACGCTCGGTCTCTCCGTTCATCGCGACGCCCTCGCGGCCAGAGGCGACCAGGGGGCCGCGACGCTCACGCCCGCGGGATGGGGAAGCCTCTGTGAGGCGGCCGAGGCTACCGCGGGGATGGCAGCCACCGGCTGCTTCGTCGATGCGACGTTGGCGGGGTATATCGTGTCATGGACGTCGGTGGGCACCTGTGAGGGCTTGCTCGCCGACATCGCTCCCCGCTTCGCCGACCTCCGGCCGGCGCATCATCTGTACCACGGCTTCGCGGCCGACATGATCCGGCGGCCGGGGATCCAAGGCGTGACCGTCGGACGAACGTCGATCCCCGCGAAGTCGTCGCTCGATGCCTTCAAGCGTCATGCCGGCTTCCGGCCGGAGCCGATTCGCTTGGCGGCGGTCCTCCATCCCCGCTTCCGGTGGTGGCTCTCCTCGGCGATCGTCCGAAGGGCGCTGCGCACCGCCGATCGGCTGGTGGGAAGCCGACTGCCGGCGCTTGGCAACGTGGGCGTCCTCGATGCTGCGGCGGCCACGCGCGCGGACCGGGCGACGACTGCGAAAGCGTGACGGAGCCCTTCACCGCAACTCACGGGGGCGGAACAGGCCGGTCGCCCGATCGATGCCGCGGCTGCAGCCGATCGCGAAGCCCCGGGTGAACGCCGCCAGCCGTTGCCAGCGTCGCCCGCCTCCGAGGGAACTCGACACACCGACCGCCGGCGACACCCACCGCCGCGCGAGTCTCCCCACCACCGCCGACGCCCCACCCGGATGACAGCGGACGAACTTTGCGATCACCGCCCCGGTGCCCTGCCAGTTCCGTTCGATGACCATCGAGCGTTGCTCGATCGGCATGGCGTCGAGGTGCGTGACACGGATCGCCGGATCTTCCCGGACGGCCCATCCCCTGGCCAGAGCCCGGAGGACGAAATCGACGTCCTCGCCGCTTCCCAAAGGCGCTCCCACCCCGAGCTGGGTGTCGAAGCCCCCCAACTCCATGGCCGTGCCGCGGCGAAACGACATGTTCGCCGAGGTGCCGACAAGCCGGGGGAATCCCGAGGGAGCGGTCTCGGTGATCGCGGTGGGGCGGGTCGATCCCTGGACAAACTCGGTGGCCGGATCGTGCGGCACCGGCACCACATCCCCGTGGAGGATCCCCACCGACGGATGTGTCGCGAAGGTGTGGGCGATTCGCTCGAGCCAGTCGGGGGCAGGGAGGCAGTCGTCCCCCGTCACTGCAATCAACGCCGCCGTCGTATTCGCCACGCCCAGGTTGAGAGCCCGGGCGAGCCCGATCTCGGTGGACGGGTGATAATGAATCCTGCCATCAGCTGGGAGCCCCCGCACGGCCGTTGCGGTCACGGCTTGGGTGCTCTGGTCGACGACGCGGATCTCGAAGTCTTGGAAGCTGCCACGGTCGATCGCTTCGATGACCGTCACGACACGGTCGCCGCGGTTGCGGGTCGGGAGGACCACGCAGATCATCGGGGCCGAATCGACGCTGATCGAACGAGTGGTCATGGGAAGCGCGGGTGGCGGAGCGAAACGGGAGCGTGCCAGATCATGGATCGGACCTACGACGGTTCCTACCGACAACCCTCCCGGAGAGTGGGGGATCGCCTCCTCCCTCTCCGGTTCGCTTCCGGACTGCTTCGCCTGCCGGTGGTCGGTGACGCGCCCCGGTTTCTCCTCGACAAGCCGGGATTTCTCGCGACGTGCCAGCGGATCTCCGGTGATACTGCCTGCCTCGACATCGGAGGCCCGACGTTGCTCTTGGCCGATCCGAGGGATGTCCGACACGTGCTCGTCACGGGGGCCGATGCCTACGGCAAGAGCCCACGGATTATCGGATCGAGGGCACGCCAGTCGCTCGGAGACAATCTCTTCACCGCCGACGGCGACGATCATGTGAGTCTCCGGCGCGACACGGCGCGCGTCTTCCGCCCCCGCCTGCTGGCCGCTCGACTCCCCTTCATTGAACGCCGCTGCGAGGAGTTCGTGGAGCGGGCGGTGGCCCGGGGGGGAATCGACTCGCTGGCCCATATCGCGCCGTGGGGTGCCGCGTGCGTTGTGGAAGCGCTCCTCGGCGCCGACATCGCCGCACACGACGAGCGCTGGCCCCGAGCGCTCGAACGGCGCCGGCGCGAGGTCGAGGTGACGGTGGCCAGACAGAGCCTTCCCTTCCTCGGGCGGTGGGGGGGACGCACGCCGATCGATGCCGAACTCGCGGCGCTGGTTGATGGTGCGCTCGACAGCACGGCCGACCCGGACGCACCCCTTCGCGGCCTCGCCTCGTCGGCCCCCGATCTCCCGCAGGCATGGCGCCGCGACCAAGTCGTGTCGTTGCTTCTGGCAGCCTACGAGACGACCGTGATGATGCTCGCCTGGACGCTCGACATGCTCGCCCGGCATCCCGAGTGGCAGGCGCCGTGCGCGGAGCGGTCGGTGGCGGATCGCGTGCTCTCGGAATCGCTGCGGCTCGCGCCGCCCACGTGGCTCGTGGTGCGGATCGCGCGGGAATCCGACGGCCTCCCGAGCGGTGTCCTCGTTCCCGTCGGGTGCAAGATCTATCTCTCCCCCTACGTGTCCCATCGTCGCTGCGCCGCGTTCGCCCAGCCGGAGACCTTCGATCCAGACCGCTTTTTGCCCGACCGTCCCGTCGATCCGTTCAGCTACTTCCCGTTCGGTGCCGGGGCGAGAAGTTGCCTCGGCGAGGGGATGGCCCGGGGCATCGGAGCGGCTTTCCTCGTCGCCGTGACGCGCCGCGCACAGCTTGCGCCGATCGGGGCGCGGGCGCCGCGGGCGATCGGCGGCCTGACGCTCCGCCCGGCGCGTCCTGTCCGGATCGCCGTCCTGCCGCGGCCGCGCTGAGAGCGCTGTCACGGGCCGGGCAACCCCATCGACTTGGCCGAGAAGCCGGGAGAGGGGAGAGCTGCGCCCGTCGCGTCACGGGGCCGATGTCGGCACGAGCCGGCCCCAGGCGGCGCGGAGTTGCTCTTCGCGCGGCAGTTCGAGACGGGTGCCGGGGGCGAGGCTGACGCGCGGGTCGAGCGTCCGGTTCCAGGCGAAGAGCGCCTTGTAAAGCCTGCCATCGCCGTAGGTCGACTCCGCCACCGACCACCACGTGTCTCCGGCACGGACGGCATAGCCACCGCCGGCGCTCGGGGCCGCGACATCCCCGGCCGATCGCGAGTCGAGGGGGCGGGTGGCGGCCGCGGGAACGACGCCCTCCTCGCGCGCCTCGATGGGCTCGGAGGCGTTTGCAAAAACCTGGGACGGCTCAGGATCGGGCCCCTCGACCGGAACGCGGAGTGGATTGGCGGCAAACCGCGATGCCGAGGGAGCGGTGTCGGCGGGCACCGGGGCGAGATCGGGGGGCGCGGTGGGGGCGAGGCGCTCGGTGGCGGGGAAGCGGGAAGCGGGAAGCGGCGCCGGGGCATCGCCGGCCGGCTCGGCGTCGCCCGCGGCGGCGACGGGATCTTCCTGCCGGAACGGGGCCCGCTCGTCCGCCGCGGCCGCGGGGGGAAGGCCGAGGCTCCGAAACGGATCGGGGGGAATGTCGGCGGCCGGGGGAAGCGACGTCAGGGCAGGGGGCTCGACGAGATCGAGCCCACCGCTTTCGGCCGACTCGAGGTGGATGTCGGGCCCCGCGCCGTTCGGTGGACGGGGAACGAGGAGCTTCATCGACAGCACGCCGACGAACGCGCCGGCGAGGGTGCCGAGCATCGCCAGGAGGATCGTCTTCTCGCGGCGGCCGCTGCGGCGGGGGGCCGCCGGAGGCGCAGCCGGCTTCGCTGCCACCGGCGACGGTCGGGAGGGCGCCTCCGGGACGGCACGCGGGCGGGAGGCCGGCGCGTCGGCCGGGGTGGTGGGCGCCGGGGGAAGCGGGCGGGTGGCCGCACGGGGGGGCGGCTTGGGGATGCCCTGTTCCTCGAACACCCTGGCGAGGCGCTCGTCGAGATCGTCGTCGCTGTCGGCGTCGAGGTCCATGCGTCCGCCTCCGGGCGATCGGTGCTTCCTCCCAGAGCCGTGGAACGGTCGATCGCCCCCGCGGCGGGCGGTCGGACAGGGGCCTCGTTCACGGGCTCTCAGGGGCGGGGATTCTGCCCACACTGGCGCTCGGAAGGAAGGGGAAAATCCCCGCGGAAACGCCCGCTGATTCCTGATTTCAGGGAGCGGCGGCCGGATCGAGCGGATCGGGGAGGCGCCGGGCGGCCCGGAGCCGCGCCGATCGGCTGCGGGGATTGCGGGCCACCTCTTCGTCGGAGGCCTCGACGGGGGAGCGGGTGAGGCACTCCCACACCTGCGTGTTGCGGAAGGCCTGCTTCACGAGCCGGTCTTCGAGCGAGTGGAATGCGATCACCACCATCCGCCCGCCGGGAGCGAGCCGGGTGGGCGTGCGCTCGAGCGCGATCTTGAGCGATTTCAACTCCTCGTTGACGGCGATCCGCAGGGCCTGGAAGGTGCGCGTGGCGGGATGGATCCGGGCCGGCGGGTGTTGGCGGGGGATCGCCGAGGTGACGATGCGGGCGAATTGCCGCGCGGTGCGGATCGGTTCCTTCTCGCGGATGGCGGCGATCCGCCGCGCGATCCGGCGGCTGTGGCGCTCCTCGCCGAATTCGTAGATGAGGTCGGCGAGGCTCTCGGGGCGGAGGCGGTTGACGAGCCGCCAGGCCGGCTCCCCCTCGGTGGGATCGAAGCGGAGATCGAGGGGGCCGTCGGCATCGAAGGAGAAGCCGCGCTCCGTGTCGGCGAGTTGGTCACTCGACAGCCCGACGTCGAGGAGCACCGCGTCGACTTTGTCGATCGAGAGCGCGTCGAGCACTTCGGGAAGATCGCGGTAGTTGGCCTGCGCGAACCGAACCGGCAGGCCGGCGAGGAGATCGACGCCGCGGGCGATCGCGCCGGGGTCGCGATCGATGGCGATCACCAGGCCGGTGGGGCCGACCGCCTCGGCGAGGAGCCGGGTGTGTCCTCCCCCCCCGAGCGTGCCGTCGACGACCCGGTCGCCCGGCTTGAGGTCGAGAAAGGAGAGCGACTCGACGGGGAGGACGCTCGTGTGGATCGTGGACGACATGGCGGAAGAGTCGGGCGGGGAACAGGGCTCGAAAGAAAAACCCGTTGTACCACGGTTCGTGGCCAGGGCATTCCGCCGGCCGACGCTCCCGGCGTACGATGCCCCGATGGCTGCTGCCGACGACTATGCCTACGACCTCCCCCGCGAGTTGATCGCCCAGGAGCCGCTCGCCGACCGGGCGTCCGCGCGGATGCTCGTCGTCGGCCGTTCTGACGGCAGCCTCGCCCACCGCCATGTTCGTGATCTCGTCGATCTTCTCGCGCCGGGCGATCTCCTCGTTGTCAACGACACGCGCGTCGTCCCGGCCCGGCTCGAGGGGCGCCGTGAGAAGACGGGGGGCCGCTGGGAGGGGCTGTGGCTCGAGTCGTCGGCCGACGGGGCCTGGCGACTCCTCGCCCACACCCGCGGGCGCGTGGCGATCGGCGAGCGCGTGGTCCTCGTCGATGCGACGGGCGCCGACGGATTCTCGCTCGAGATGACCGGACGGGGCCCGGGGGGCACGTGGCTCGCCCGGCCCGATCGCGCCGGCACGGCGGAGCAACTCCTCGGCGAGGTCGGACGCGTGCCGCTCCCCGGCTACATCCGCGGCGGCGATGCCCGGGCGGACGATCTGCCGCGCTACCAGACGGTGTTCGCGGCGCACGCGGGCTCCGCCGCCGCCCCCACCGCCGGGCTCCACTTCACGCCCGATCTGCTCGTGGCGCTTGCCGAGCGCGGCATCGGCACGGCCAAGGTGACCCTCCACGTCGGCATCGACACGTTTCGGCCGATCGCGGTCGACGACCTCGACGATCATCCGATGCACACCGAATGGTGTGAATGCCCGCCGGAGACGGTGGCGGCGGTGGCTGACGCCCGGGCCCGCGGCGGGCGCGTCATCGCCGTGGGGACGACGGCGGTGCGGACGCTCGAGACGGCCGCTGCGGCCGGAACACTCGCCCCCTGGTCGGGGCCGACGTCGCTCTTCATCCGCCCCGGCCACACCTTTCGCGCCGTCGATGCCCTCCTGACGAACTTCCACATGCCGCGGACGACGCTGATGGTCCTCGTGAGCACCTTCGCGGGACGGGGGCTCGTGGAGCGGGTCTATACCGAGGCGATCGCCGAGCGCTACCGCTTCCTGAGCTACGGCGACTGTGTGTTCTTCCGGTAACAGAACGTCACAGGGCGCGCCCGACGCAGGGCGCGGCAGCAGGGAAGGGGGGCGGGAGAGGGGAGTCAGTGTGGGGGGAAACTGGTCTTCCGATGCAGGCCTTCCTCTGCCACCATGCCGAGCGGCAGCCGCAGGATTCCCCTGCCGCCGCCGCCACCCCGTTCTCCGGGGGAAGCCCCACCTCCCGCTCATTCCCCACACGCGCCATGCCCAAACCGAAGAAGCCACTGCGGGTCTCGATCGGCAAGGAACTCCAACGCTTCGGACGCCGGCTCGCGTCCCAGCCCTCGGCCGGCGACGCCGATCCCGGCCACCGTATCTACGACGCCCACGAGCTGCACCTTCTCGTCAACCGGATCTACGATCTGCCCGACGTGAAAGTCGATCCGAATCGGCGGCGGACGATCAACGTCCTCGTGCCCGCCTTCGAGTTCAAGTCGATGTCGGCCGGTTTCTTCGGCGTCTTCCAGGTGGCGCGGTTCCTCCGCTCGACGGATTGGAACGTCCGTCTGGTGCTGTTCGACAACTTCGATTTCTCCATGGATCGCTTCCGGAAGAAGTTCCAGGACTACCCCGGCATGGAGGATCTTCTTGACGAGTTGGAGGTCGAGTACATCGGCGAGCGGAAGCACCCGCTCCATGTCTCGCCCGACGACGTCTGCGTGGCCACCGTTTGGTACTCGGCCCACTTCGCCAAGAAGATCGGCGACGTTCTCGGCGGCCGCCGGTTCCTCTACCTCGTCCAGGATTACGAGACGAACTTCTTCCCCGGCGGGTCGCTCTTCGCGCTCGCCGACGAGACGTACGGCTTCGACTATGCCGCGCTGTTTTCGACAGCACCGCTCCATGACTCCTTCCGTCAAGCCGACATCGGGGGTTTCACCTCGCGCGGCGTGCCCGGGATCTCCTTCAACAACGCCTGTTCTTCGAGCCTCGCCTCACGCGAGGAGTTCCTGGCGATGAACGCCGACAAGCCGAAGCGGAAGCTCGTCTTCTATTCTCGGCCGATCGTCGATCGGAACATGTTCAACCTCGCCGCCCTGTCGCTGATCACCGCCTACGAGCGGGGGATTTTCGATCCGGCCGAGTGGGAATGCATCGGCATGGGACTCGGCGACGCCCTCCTCGAACTCCTCCCCGACGTCTACTCGACCTCGCTGCCGCGGATGACGCTGCGGGAGTACGAGCAGACGGTGGGGCAATTCGACGTCTGCCTGACGCTCATGGCCTCGCCCCATCCGAGCCTCATCCCCATGGACTGCGCCGGCTCCGGTGCAATGGTCGTGACGAACACCTTCCGCACGAAGACCGAGGATTATCTCCGCGGTTTGTGCGGCAACATCATCCCGGTGGCTCCGTCGGTGCCGGCGATCGTGGAGGGCCTCGCGAAGGCCGCCGCGGCCAGCGACGACCTCGAGGGACGCTACCGGCGGGCGCGGGGGATGGCCTACCCGCGGACGTGGGAAGAGTCCCTGACCACCAAGCACACCGACTTCGTCACCGAGCATGTCCTCACGCCCGCGCTGTCGAGCTCCGGCGGGACGCGACGCCGGGCCCTGACGGCCTGATCGGTTTCCTGATTCCCCGCGACGAATCCCCGGGTGGCGGAGCCGCCCGATCCCCCGTAAGGAAGCGATGCCATGGATCCCGAGACGCGCGCCGCGACGGTGCCGACGTCGTCTGACGTCCCTCTGCCCGCCGTCGAGGCCGAGGGGGAAGACGCGATCATGACGCGCTTCGGCTTCTACAAGCGTCGCACCGAGGTCTGCAGGGTCGCCGTGGCCTATCCGAAGCCGCACTACGACAGCCGGACGGTGATCGTCATCGGCTGCGGGCGGGGCGGAACGACCGCCGTGTCGGGGGTGATCGACGGCCTGGGCGTGCGGATGGTCGAAGCGAGCCAGCCCGACACGCGGATCAACATGGAGGACGGTGAGTTCGTCGGTGCCATGCTCGAGGCCCAGCCGGAGCCCGACGCCCCCCGCTATCCCGGGCTCTACCGCCGCATCGGCAAGGTGATCGCCCGGCGCAACGCCGCCTACATCGACTGGGGTTGGAAGGATCCGTCGGTGGATCTCTATCTCGAGGGGATCATCCACCAGGTTCGCAACCCGCTCGTCCTGTTCGTCGTTCGCAACGTCTTCGATATCGGCTTGTCCCACCTCGCAGCCGGGGGCGGATCCTTCGAGACCGCCTTCGATCAGAGCCTGCAGCGCTATCAACGCGACTGGCAATTGATCGCCAAGCTCGGCCTGCCGACGCTGTTCATCGGCTACGAGCGGGCCCTCGCCGACCGCGAGGCCTTCGTCGTCCAGGTGAGCGAGTTTCTCCGCCTCACGCCCACGGTTGAGCAGTTTCAAACGGCGGTCAACTGGCTGCGGCCGATGGGGGGCTACCACCCCCTGAAGACCGCCGCCGCCTGACGCCTCCCCGATCCTGACACCCGCGCCGCCGGACCGGGCGGCCTCCCCATCTTCTCAAGCATCACCCGAGGGACCACCGCCATGGACCGCCGCACGATTCTCCTCGACGGCATCGACAAGGCCAATGCACGCGGCGTCGAAATCGGCCCGTTCTTCAGCCCGATGGCACCGAAGAAGGACGGCTGGAACACGATCGTCGTCGACTTCACCGACGGTGAGGAACTCCGCCGCATCGCCACGAATCATCCCTCCGAAGCGATGCAGAAGATGTGCGTCAACATCGAGGATGTCGACGTCGTCTGGAAGGGGGAGCCGATCGACGAAATCGTGGCAGCGAAGTTCGGCCATGGCATGGACTACGTGATCGGCAGCCACACCGTCGAGCACATGGTCGATCTCCTCGGCTTCTTCAAGTCGGTGGCGGCGCTCCTCCGGGTCGGCGGCGTCCTGGCGCTCGCCGTCCCCGACCTCCGCTACACCTTCGACTTCTTCCGCAATCCCTCCACGATCGGCCAGGTGCTCGCTGTCCACCGTCGTCAGGATCGACGCCACGCTTCCGAGACACTCTTCGAGACGGTGGCCCACTCGATCAACGTCAAGGGGGTCGGCTGCTGGATGCCGGGCACCTACATGCCCGAGCTCAATCTCGCCTCGACCCTCGACCATGCCTGGAGGTGCTACCAGGACGACCTCGGCCGAGAGAAGTACATCGACTGCCACGCCTGGTACTTCACACCGTCGAGCTTCCAACTGCTCATCCACGAGCTCCACCACCTCGGCCTCATCGATCTGACCGTGCGGTCGGTGTCGACGGCGGCCGACCACAACACGGGCTCGGAGTTCATCGTCCAACTGGAGAAGCGGGAGCGCGGCGAGGCCGCGTCGCAGGAGGAGGTCGAACGGGTGCGCAAGCAGCACCTCCTCGGCATGATCGCGGAGCTCTCCGAGCGGGCGGTCAATCTCGGCATGGCGACGTTCAAGCTCAGCTCCGGCCTCCGGGCCGTCGGCTGAAGCCAGTCGGCCCCGATCCGATCCCGATCCCGACGCCGCGGAGCGCCCCATGGACGACCGACCAGAGACACCGCGCCCGAGGATCGCTGCCCGATCGGCTGGGTATGACGGGTGGATCGCCGCCGCCGAACCCCGCCCCTGCGACCTCGACTCACAGCGTCATGCCGCGACGAAGTGCGACAGCCAGCCGCTGATCAGCGTGCTCGTGCCGGTGTACCGTGTGCCGCCGGAGTTTCTCGCCGCGGCCCTCGACTCGCTCAGCCAACAGACGTATCCCCACTGGGAGGCGTGCCTGGCGTGCGCCGATCCCGACGATGCCGAGATCCCCCGCCTCCTCGCCGCGCGGCAGGCAGCCGACGCGCGGGTGCGGATCGTCAAGCTCGAAGCCAACGACGGGATCTCCGCGGCGACCAACGCCGCCCTGGCCGCAGCGCGGGGTGAGTTCATCGCGCTGCTCGATCACGACGATCTCCTCGCTCCCGAGGCATTCCATCGGATGGCCGAGGCGATTCAAGCCACGCCCGATGCCGACCTCCTCTATTCCGACAAGGACTGCATCGACGAGCGCGGGAAGATCCGGCAGCGGCCGCTGTTCAAGCCGCAGTGGAGCCCCGAGATGCTCTACTCGGCCAACTATCTCACCCATCTCAACCTCCTCCGCCGGTCGCTCGTCGTCGCCCTCGGCGGCTTCCGAGCGCACACCGACGGCGCCCAGGATTGGGACATCTTCCTCCGGGTCAGCGAGCAGGCCCGGAGCATCGTCCGCGTGCCGGGGATCCATTACCACTGGCGACTCCATGCGGCATCGACGAGCCTCGGGGGCGTCGCCGCCAAGCCGTATGTCTCGAACGCCCAACAAGTGACGCTCCAGGAGAGCCTCGATCGCCGAGAACTCCCGGCGGAAATCGTGCCGAGCCCGGAGTCTGGATTTCAGGTCCGCTTCAGGATCCCGGCCGAGGCGCCGGTCCATGTGATCATCGAAGGAACGGCGCAGGCGTCGACGGAGCTTGGGCCGCTCGTCCGCGAGGTGGCCGCGTTGCTTGCGGCATTGCCGGTCGATATTCCAGCGGGGGCGGCGCCGGAGCCACTGCGGCGGCGGCTGACGCTGCTTGCACACGCCGACCGACGTGACGCGATCCTCGCGGAAGTGGCGGCGCATGGGTCGAGCGCGTCAGGCATCGACCTCGCTGTCGTCGACAGCCGGCCCGGCGAAGTTGCCCTCGATCTCCAGTCGGCTGTCAAGGCGTGGCCCAACGAGGGCGGAGCGATCGTCGTCGTCTCCGGGCGCGCGGCCGTGCTCCGGGAGGGATGGCTCGCCGCGCTCGTCGGCTGGGTGACGGCGCATCCGGAGATCGGGTTTGCCACTGGGCTGGTTGTCGGGGCCGACGGAAACGTCGTCGAGTGCGGCCTCGTCATCGACGCGAAGGGAGAGGCGACGCCGCTCTTCCGCGGCATTCCGCCGACGCAGTGGGGCTCGTTCGGTGGGCCGATGTGGTATCGCAACACGTCGGCCGCGAATCCCTGGGCCCTGGCCGTGAAGGCCGACGCCTGGAAGGAGGCCGACGGCCTCGACCCCACGCTTCGCCTCGACCGGGCGTTCACGACTCTGTGCTCACGGATCCGCGGGCAGGGCTATCGCGGCGTCGTCGAGCCGCACGCGCGGGTGACGATCGGCCCCGGCCCACTGGCCCCAGTGCCCCCCTTCGATCCGAGCCTCGGTGACGATCCCTACTTCCATCCGGCCTATGCGAGCGTCGTGCCCCTCCGGCTGGGCTCCGGCCCGGAGGCTTCGCGCGCCCGGCGGCCACGGGTCCTTCGCCATCTTCCCCCCGCCCTCGTCGTCGCCGGGATGCACCGCTCCGGGACGTCACTGGTCGCCTCGCTCGTTGCCGGGGCCGGGGTGTCGATGGGGACGCGGTTGCTGGCGGCCGGGCGTGGCAATGCCCGCGGCCACTTCGAGGACCTCGACTTTCAGGAGTTTCACCAGAGGGCGCTGCGGGCCAACGGGCTCCATGGCGACGGCATCGTGCCCGCGGGCCATCCGGAGGTGCCAGAGGGGCTCGAGCCGCGGGCCCGCGAGCTCGTCGCCGCCCGCCGCGCCGCTGGGAAGCCGTGGGGCTGGAAAGATCCGCGGACACTCCTGTTCCTCGACTTCTGGAGCGAGGTCGCGCCCGAAGCCTCGTGGTTGCTCGTCTTCCGCAGCCCCTGGGAGGTGGCCGACTCGCTCTATCGGCGCCTCGACGAGACGACAACCTCCGATCCGCTCTTGGCCATTCAAGCCTGGATGCACGCCAATCGCCTCCTCCTCGACTTTGCCCGCCGTCACCCCGGCCGCTGTCTCGTGCGCGAGCTGGGGCAGGTGACGGCGGAGCCGGGGCGCACGTTCGCCGCGATCCGTGACCACCTCGGCGTGCCCCTAGGCGAGCCACCGGCGTGCTTCGACCCCGCTCTCCTCGGCGGCGATTCGGCGGCGATCGAGGAGCAGGCCGAGCTTGTCCGCACGCTCATCCCTGAGGCCGATGCCCTCTACCAAGACCTCCGTCGCGAGGCTGGGTCGGAGGTGCCGCTGCCCGCAGCGCGGCGCCGCTCCCAGGCCGATCCGCGCCGCGCGGCTGCCTTGACGGGAGTCACGGCCTGGGCCCGGGCGAGCCGGACGCAGACCCACGCTCTGGCCGCCCACACCTCGGCCGTCGAGGCCGTGGCTGCTCGGGATGCAGCGATGCAGACGGCGGCCGCAGCCAGCGCCGCGGCCGCCGCGGCACGCGACACCCTGGCCAGCGAGACGGCCCTTGTCCGGAGCGAGGCGGCCCGCGAGGTCGCCACGGTCCGTGCCGAGTCGGCCCGCGATTCGGCCGCCGTCCGCGCCGCGGCCGAAGCCGAGATCGCGGCCGTGCGAGCGGAGCTTTCGCGCGTGACGGCCTCGTGTGCCGACACGACTCGGCGGGTCCTCGATCAGGAGGCGAGTCGGACGGCGGAGATCGCCCGGCAGCGGGACGAGATCGAAGCCCTTCTCGGTGAGCTTCACCGGGTGCATGTCCGCCTCGACGAGGCGACCGGCGTCGCGGCCCTCAAGCCGCGGAAGCGGACGGTCGACAAGCTGCGCCGCGAGGCCTCGCGGCTCGCCCGCCAGACGCGGAAGATCGTTCGCGAAGGGATGTTCGGGAACGGCCAGGGGAGTCGACAACGATGAGCGACATCGCCGAAGAGACCGTCGGTGCCGGTCCTCTCGAGCACCGGTTCTCTCCCCTTCGCCGGTTGATTCGCCCCGAATCGCTCGGCATCGAGATCGGCCCGTTTCTCAATCCGCTCGCGGCGAAGCGCGATGGCTACCGGACGCTCGTCGTCGATCGCTACGATCAGGCCGCCCTTCGCGAGAAAGCGAGGGAGAGGGGCTTGGCACCTGAGGCGATCGAGCAGATCGAGCCGGTCGATTTCGTCGGCGATGCGTCGCGTCTGCTCGATCTCGTCCGCGGGCAGGGATTCGCCGGCCAGGTCGACTGGATCGTGAGCTGCCACAACTTCGAACATCTCCCCGACCCGATCCGCTTCCTCTGCGACTGCGAGGCGCTCCTCGCACCGGGTGGGGCACTGGCGATGATCGTTCCCGACAAGCGTGCCTGTTTCGATCGCTTCCAGCCGGCCGCCACCGCCGCCGGGATGATCGAGGCGGCGGACCTGAGCCCCACGCCGGCCGCGGAGGCATGGACCGCGTTTCGGCAATCCTCGGCGACGGCGACCCTCGACCGCGGCGGCGCGAAGGTCGTCGCCTGGGGGCTCGCCGAGAGCGATCCGGCGCGGATGCTGATGGGCGATCCTCGGCCTCCGTACGCCCGCCTGCGGCGCCAGCTCGCGCAAGGGCGCGATCCCGACTTCTGCGGTCATCGCTGGCGGTTCACGCCGGCGGTGTTCGAAGCGATTCTCTTCGATCTCCGCATCCTCGGCCTGGTCGGCCTCGAGGTTGACGACGTGATTCCCACGGTGCAGGGGGAGTTCACGGTGAAGCTCCGGGCCGCGGCGCCGGGCGAACTCTCCGTCGAGGAGATCCGCCGGCGGAGAACCGATCTCCGCATCCGCGCCGACGACGAGGCGGCGGTGGTGTCGCGGGCCTACCGGGCGCTCGAGGCAGAGCTGGCTGCGGCCCGGGCGGCGCTCGAGAGCGTCGCGCGGGCCGCGTGAGCGCCGGAAGCCGTGGGGGGCGTGGCCTATACTGTCGGCTCACGCCTCCACTCCCACTCCCGCTCCCTCGCATGCACGCTCACCGGCGGACCATTCCGAGATCCCTCTCGCGTTGCCTGCTGGTCCTCCTCGCCCTGCTCGGCGGCTGGGGGAGCTCGGGCGACGCGGCGGACGAGCCCCCGCCGACACGCATCATGGCGCATGTCATGCCATGGTATGAGGCGCCTCCCGTCGCGCCGGCGTGGGGCTGGCACTGGACGATGCAGGTCTTCGATCCCGCTCGCGAGATCGATGGTCGGCCTTCGATCGCCTCCTGGTACACCCCGACGATCGGCCCCTACGATTCCTCCGATCCGGCGGTGATCGAGTATCAGCTCCTCACGATGAAGCTCGCCGGGATCGATGGGGTGATCGTCGACTGGTACGGCCGGGCCGAGTTTCGCGACCATGCCGCGCTCCACCGGGCGACGACCCGGATCGTCGAAGCGGCCGCGCGACTGGGGATGTCGTTTGCGATCTGCTACGAGGATCAGACGATCCCCGCCCTTGTCGAAGCGGGGCGGATTGGGGCTGCCGATCGCGTTTCGCACGCCGCTGGCGAGCTCCGCTGGCTGGCCGATCACTGGTTCGTCCTTCCCTCCTACGCCCGGCTCGATGGCCAGCCGCTCCTCCTCTCGTTCGGCCACGCGGGCCTCGACGATGAAGAGTGGACGAACGTGCTCGACGAGTTGGCGACGCCGGTGGCCTACCTGAGCGAGCACCGGCGTCGCCCTGTGGCGGTCGGTGCCTTCGACTGGCCGGTGCCGCAGGAAGGGATCGCCGCGGTCAAAGCGTTCAACGAGCGTTCGGGGGAGTGGTCGCAGCGGATCCCGGTTGTCTACCCGCGCTTCCACGACATCTACGCCGAGGCGAAGGTCCATGCCAGTTGGGGGCACGTCGCCGATGACGACGGGGCGACGTTCCGCGAGACGCTCGCCGCCGCGCTCGGCACCGGGGCGCCGATCATTCAAGTGGCGACGTGGAACGACTGGGGGGAAGGGACGATCGTCGAGCCGAGCCGGGAGTTCGGGATGCGCGATCTGGCCGTGATCCAGGGGGCGAGGCGCGCCCGCGACGCCGGGTTTCCATGGACAAGCGACGACCTCGAACTCCCCCGTCGGCTCCTCGCCGCGAGGCGGCGCGGAACCACCGGTGAGCGAGATCGCCTCGACCGGGCAGCTGCAGCCCTCCGGGCAGGGCGTGCCTCTGAAGCGCGGTCGCTGTTGGCTGTCGGCAATTGACGCCCGGCCGGTTCGGGGCGTCCGCGCCGCGTGGGGAATCGGCTATAACGCCCGCCGTAGCCTCCGACACGCTCCCGAGGACGATGCCGATGACGCAGACGCATGAAGAACAGGTGCTCGTGGTGCCGCGGGCGGTGTTCGAGCGGGTGGGGATCTTCCAGGGCTTCAGTGCCGACACCGCCGCGTATCTTCCCCATCTTCTCGATCCGCGTCACACCTGCTGGCAGCCGCGCGGGAAGGTCGAGGAGGATCCCTCCTTCAAGCAGCTGATTCCCTACTGTGTCCTCTCGTCGATCGGCGAGGATGGTACGCGGCGATTTCTTGCCTACACGCGCGGGGGTGGGCAGGGGGAAGCTCGGCTGCGGGCGAAGCGATCGGTGGGGATCGGTGGCCACATCTCCACGCTCGACGGCGGGGATGGCGACGACGCCTCGTATGAAGCGGGGATGCGCCGCGAGCTCGACGAGGAGGTGGCGATCGGCGGCGCTTGGACGAGCCGCTGCGTCGGCCTCATCAACGACGATGCCACGCCGGTGGGGAGCGTCCATCTCGGCATCGTCCATGTCATCGATCTCGAGCGACCGGAGGTGTCGTCGCGCGAGGCCGATCTCGTCGACTGCGGGTTTGCCACGCTCGCGGAGCTCTTGGCCGACCGTGAGCGCTTCGAGACCTGGTCGCAGATCACCCTCGACGCCCTCCAGGCCGGCCGGCTCGCCTGACCGCGTGTCGGATGAAAGCAGCGTGCCTGTATGCCGACCTACCTCGACAACCACGCCACCACCCGCCTCGACCCGCGCGTCCTCGACGCGATGCTCCCCTGGCTCACGGAACGCTACGGCAATGCTGGCAGCGCCACGCATGGCATGGGGCGGGAGGCGCGTGATGCTGTCGATGCCTCGCGGGCCAAGATGGCCGCGGCCATCGGCGCCGACCTGCGGGAGATCGTCTTCACCTCCGGCGCAACCGAGGCGATCAACCTCGCGCTGCAGGGGGCGGCGGCGCGGCACGGGGGCCGGGAGGAGCGGCCAGGGAGGATCCTGACCCTCGCCACCGAACATCCGGCCGTGCTCGATACGCTCGACCACCTCGCCCGCCGGGGCTTTTCCATCGAGCGGCTGCCGGTCGGGCCGCAGTCGAGTCCGGGGCTGGCCGGGAGGATCGATCCGGCGGCGATCGACGAAGCGTGGGACGACGACACGTTCCTCGTCTCGGTGCTCCTGGCCAACAACGAGATCGGCGTGGTGCAGGATGTCCGCGCGATCGCCGAGGTGGTCCACCGCCGCGGCGGGCTCCTCCATCTCGACTGCACGCAGGCGCTCGGCCGGATGCCGGTCGATGTCGATGCGCTCGGGGCTGATCTGGCGTGCTTCTCCGCCCACAAGTTTCATGGCCCCAAGGGGGTCGGAGCGCTGTGGCTGCGGCGTCGGGGGAGACCGGTGCGGATCGATCCGCTCGTCTTCGGGGGCGGGCAGGAGCGCGGCCTGCGGAGCGGCACTCACGATGTTCCCGGAATCGTCGGCATGGCGACGGCGGCGGAACTGGCGGTGGCGGAATTGGCGGCCGACGGGCCGCGGATGCGCCGGCTCCGCGATCGGCTCATGGTGGACCTGGCGGCGGGGATCGACGGGCTCGTTTTGAATGGCCCGCCACTCGATGGGATTCTCGCCGACGGCACGACCTTGCGCCTCGTGAACAACCTCAATGTCCGCGTCCCGGGTGTCGACGGCCAGACGCTCCTGGCGACGCTCGATGCCGACGGGCTCGCGGTCAGTTCGGGGAGTGCCTGCTCCTCGGAACACCCCCGCCCGAGCCATGTCCTCCTCGCCCTCGGGCTCGACGAAGACCAAGCCCGCTCGAGCCTCCGCTTCGGCCTTTCCCGGTTCACCACCGAGGAGGAAATCGACACGGCCGTCCGGCTCGTCGTCGGCGGTGTCGCCCGCCTCCGGTCGCTCGGGGGGTGAAGTTTGGTGGGCGGCGGCGGATCCCAGGCTTTGCCTGTCGGGAGCGTCGGGGTAGAATTAGCGTAGGCTCGGATGTTGAAACTCGCGGCCGTTCTTCAACGGCGGTTCCATCGCGGTCGATCTGCCGCGGGCCTGTCTGCGGTCGTTTGAAAATCCTGAAAACCCGTTCCGCTCGGAGACAACGCATCATGTCGGTCATGCTCACGGAGAAGGCAGCCAACGAAGTCAAGAAGATCATGGCTGACCAGAAGTACGACGAGAACACCGTCCTTCGCGTCGGGGTCGCCGGTGGTGGCTGCAGTGGCTTCCAGTATTCCCTCGGCTTTGACACCGCCTTCGATCCCAAGGCCGACACCCGCACCGAGCAGCACGGCGTCGGGATCGTCGTCGACAAGAAAAGCGACCTGTTCCTTGACGGCACGACGCTCGACTTCCACGAGGGGATCGACAAGCGCGGCTTCACCTTCAACAATCCCAATGCCAAGAAGAGCTGCGGCTGCGGCAGTTCCTTCCAGGCTTGATCGGGTAATCGGGCCTGATCGGCCACCCGGTGTTTTCCTGCGTCGGTCGGGGCCGGCTCGACCGGCTCCGACCGATGTTTTTTTGTGACGGTCGTGGAGGGTGTTCCAGAGGAGGTGGTGTGACGACACGACACGAGAAGGTCCAGATTGTCGGCATCGGTGACGACGGCGTCGACGGCATGACCGCCCAGGCGCGGCGGCTCCTCGAGGCGGCGGAGGTGCTCCTCGGTCCGGAGTCGTGCGCGGCCCTTCTCCCCCCCGCGATCGCCGGCCGGCTGGAAGTGTCCACCGGGCTCGACGATCTCGTCGAGCGCATCGAACGCCATGCCGGGAGCAAGGTGGTCGTCCTCGCGTCGGGCGATCCTCTCTTCTACGGCACCGCTCGCTATGTCTGCGGCAAGCTCGGCAAGGAGCGGTTCGAGGTCGTGCCGCACGTCAGCAGCATGCAACTGGCGTTTGCCCGGGTGAAGGAGGGATGGGAGGAAGCGTTTCTCGCCAACCTCTCTGGCCAGTCGATCGAGCGGGTCATCGACCGCGTCCGCACCAGCGACACCGTCGGCCTGTTCACGAGCGAGCAGTGGCCACCGGCGGCCGTAGCCCGGGCCCTCCTCGACGAAGGGATCGATTCCTTCCAAGCCTACGTCTGCGAGAACCTCGGTTCCCCCGACGAGCGTGTCACGCAAGGGAGCCTCGCCGACATCGCCAAAGAAACGTTCAGCCCGCTCAATGTCATGATTCTCGTGCGGAAGGCGCGGGCCATCGACAAGCCGGGGCAGGCCGGCACTCGTCTGTTCGGCAATCCCGACGACTCCTTCCTCCAGTCGCGCCCCAAGCGCGGATTGCTCACGCCCGCCGAGGTGCGAAGCCTGGCGCTGGCAGAGCTCGGCCTCACCCTCACGAGCGTCGTCTGGGACGTCGGCGCGGGGAGTGGTTCGGTGGGCCTCGAGGCGGCTCGGATCGCCCGTGACGGCCAGGTGCATGCCATCGAGATGGATCCCGACGACCACCGTCTCATCCTTGCCAATGCCGAGCGCTTCGGCGTCGGGAATCTCCACGCCGTGCTCGGGCGGGCCCCCGAGGCGTGGGCCGGGCTCCCCGATCCCGACGCCGTCTACGTCGGCGGGAGCGGCCGCGACGTGGCGATGCTCGTCGAGGAAGCCTGGAAGCGGCTCAAGCCCGGCGGTCGGCTCGTCACGGCCTGCAACAGCATCGAGAATCTCGCTGCGGTCCACTCCCTTCTCCGAGCCCGTTCGGCCGACACGGCCCACTGGCTCGTGACGATCGCCCGCGGGATCGAGCAACTCGACCGGATCCGGTTCGAGTCGCTCAGCCCCGCCTTCCTCATCGCCGCCACGAAGCCCTGAACGAGAGCCGGTGTCACCCGTGCCCGAGTCCGATCACTCCCAGCGCCCCGCCGTTCCGGTGCTTCCGCGCGGGACGTCGATCCTCACGGTGCCGGGGGGGAGCCCCGGCATGCTCGACGTGATCGCCGTCGGCGCGCATCCGGACGACGTCGAGATCGGGTGTGGCGGCACGCTCGCCCTCCTAGCGGCCCGCGGGGCGCGGATCGGGATCGTCGATCTCACCGATGGCGAGCCGACGCCCCGTTCGAGCGGGCCGGAGGAGCGGATGGCCGAGGCCCTCGCCGCGGCCCGGGCCCTCGGCGTGGTCCACCGCGAGCACCTCGGCTTTCCCAATCGCCGCCTCTTCGATGCCTTCGAGATCCGCGTGGCGCTGGCGAGGGTCTTCCGCCGTCACCGTCCCCGGCTCGTTCTCGGCCTCGGCGACCGCACGCCACTGGCCTCCCCCGATCATGCCCAGGCGCTCGCGATCACGGAAGCGGCCGTCTTCTACTCGCGGCTGTGCAAGTGGGACGACGTCTTCGACGGCCTGCCGGTGCACACCGTCCCGCAGCTCCTCACCTACTTCCTCACTCCCAGCATTCCGCAGATCCCCACCGGCCACTTCCCCCTCGTCGTCGACATCGACGGCCACCTCGATCGGAAGCTCGAGTCGATCGCCTGCTACCGCTCGCAGTTCCCTCCCGAGAAGGCCCACATCCATGCCCGCGTCCGAGCCTCCGCGGAGGTGATCGGGGCGATGGGCGGCTGCGGTGCCGGTGAGCTCCTCGCTTCGAGCCGGGTGCCGTGCACCAGCGACCTCCTCGGCCTCCTCTTTCCCCAGCCGGCCCCGGTGACACCATGAGTCTCTCTGCCGACGACCGTGTCGATGCGATCGTGATCGGCGCCGGGATCAGTGGTCTCGCCGCTGCCACGGAGCTCGCCAAGGCAGGCTGCCGGACGATCGTCCTGGAGAAGTCGCGCGGGATCGGCGGGCGGATGGCGACGCGTCGCGTCGGCGCGGCTGTCTGCGACCATGGAGCCCAGTTCTTCACCGTCCGCACCCGTGCCTTCGGCGCGACGGTGGCCGATGCCCAGGCCGCCGGTGCGGTGCGCCCCTGGTGCGACGGCTTCTCGCGCGCGGCCGACACGGCAGCGCCGCTCGAGCCGGCAGGCGACGGCCACGCCCGCTGGTGTGGGACGCGCGGCATGACCGATCTTCCCAAGCGGCTCGCTGCGGCCCTCCCGGGGGATCTCGTCGAGATTCGCAGCGGCGTGCGGGCCGCGGCGGTAGGAGTTATCGCTGGCGGCCTCACGGTGACGCTCGAGGCGAAGGAGGGGGAGGCTCCGAGAGTGCTCGGCTCCCGCGGCCTCATCCTCAGCTGCCCGGTGCCGCAGAGCCTCGATCTGTTCGCCGCCGGTGATGCCGTCGGGGCCCTCGATGGCGCTGCGGTCGAGACGCTCCGCGGGATCGACTACGACCCCTGCTTCGCCCTCATGCTCGTTCTCGATCGGCCGTCGCAACTGCCGCCGCCGGGGGGCCTTCAATTCGCCTCGGGCCCGATCTCCTGGATCGGCGACAATCTTCAAAAGGGGATCTCGACCGTGCCGGCGCTCACGGTCCATGCCTCCGGTGACTTCAGCCGCGAGCGATTCGACGCCGATCCGGCGAACGTCACCGCCGAAATCGAGGCGCTCGCTGCTCCCTGGATTGGCGGGGCGATGGTTCTCGAGCGATCGCTGCAGCGGTGGAAGTTCGCCCAGCCGCGTGTCATCGTGCCGGCGCCTTTTGTGTCGCCGTCGGCCGCGCCACCGATCGGTTGCTGCGGCGACGCCTTCAAGGGGCCGCGGGTGGAAGGGGCCGCCTGCAGTGGCCAGGCGACCGGGCGATGGATGGGGCGG
>CAJBCV010000442.1 GCA_903951635.1 uncultured Planctomycetaceae bacterium | reverse complement strand
TCATCGATCGGCTGGCGGCGCTTGGGGTCCGCGGCGCGGCGCAGAGTTCGTGGGGGCCGGCGGTGTTGGCCTCTGCGGCTTCGCAGGCGGAGGCCGAGGGGGTGGCCGCGGCGCTTGCGGCCGACGGGCTCAGGTCCACGCACGACGTCGCCGTCGTCGGTTTCGATGCGAAAGGAGCGCGGCTGCGGCCGGTCACTCCTCCGGCTCGGTGAACGGTCCGGCGAGGATCGCCGCGGGCTGCTCGTGGGCGCCGTCGGCATCGATCACGAATCTCGCCTGGCCGACGAGATCGTCGGGGATCCGCCACACCGTCCGATCGACCCCCTTCGCGACCCGGTTGAGCGTCAGGTAGGGGGGGATCTCGCCGGCCGTCTCCCGGATCGGCACGGTGGCCGGATCGGTACCCTCGAGGACGTCGCCTGCGAGCCGGCCTGCCACGAGGCCGACTTCGAGGAAATTGAAGCCGACATCGAAGAGCGTGCCCCGGTCGGGCTTCCCAGGATTGACGGTGAACACCGGGATCCCCGCCTTCGCCGCCGTGCCGATCACCGAGTCGATCGCCGAGATGACGGTCGTGTCGCCGGGGCAGAAGATCGCCTCGGCACCGCGCGCGATCGTCGACTGCACCGCCTCGATCACGCCGGACGAGTTTTCCACCGGCACTTCGAGGAGCTCGATGCCGCGCTGCCGGCAACTTGCCCGCGCCAAATCCATGAAGCGGCGCGAATTGCTCTCGGCGTTGTTGTGGGCGACGCCGACTTTTGTGAGCCCGGGATGGAGGCGCTTGGCGAGCCCGAACGTGAAGTCGACCGGGGCGAGGCTGCCGTAGCCGACGAGCCACGCCGGATGCATCATCGGGTCTGCCCGGTCGAGCCCGACGCCGGCCGAGAAGGGATCGGCCACGGCGGCGAAGACATGCCGGAGCCGGCCGCGGGGATTGGCGCTTGCGATCTGCTGGAGCGACGGGGTGCTCGAGGTGAGGACGAGATCGAACGGGCCACCGACGATCTCGCGGGCGATCGCATTCCCCTGCGCCATGTCCCCCTGCGCGTTGAACCGGCGCACCGTCAGGGTCTTCCCGTCCTCGAAGCCGCGCTCGGCGAGCCCGGCGAGCATCCCGGTGACGGCGTCGTCGAGCACCGTCGAGCTTGTCTGTTGGAGCACGGCCACGGCGGGGAGCGTGCGGGCCGAGCGCGTCCGATCGGTGGCCAGGAGCAGGGCCGACGCGCCGCCGAGAAGGAGGAGCGTGGGGAGGCAGCGGCGGAGGATGGCGGCGAGCATGGGCGTGAGATTGGCAGCGGGCCGAAGCTCCGCAGAAGTCAGGCGTAGAGGTCGCGGAGGGTGCGGGCGGCGGCATCGTCAAGCTGATCGGCGCGGCGGAGACGGTCGAAGCGGCCAGCGAGGTCTTCCGGCGACAGCCGGCGCTTCGCTCCCCCTTCGACGTCGAGCGCGATTTTTCCACGGTGGACGAGCAACAGCCGATCGCCGAGCCCGGCGGCCTGCTCGAGGGAGTGGGTCACCATGAGGGCCGTGAGCTTCTGGTCGCGGACGAGCTTCGCGGTGGCCTGCACGACCCGGTCGGCGGAGGCGGGATCGAGGGCGGCCGTGTGCTCGTCGAGGAGGAGGAGCTCGGGGCGGTGCCAGGTGGCCATCACGAGCGCCACGATCTGCCGCTGCCCCCCCGACATCGAGCCGATCGGCTGATCGAGTCGCTTCTCAAGGCCGGGTTGGATGGCCGCGAGCCGTTGGGCCGCCTCGGCGCGGAGCCTGTGTGGCGTGGCCCAGCCGAGCCCCACCGGCCGGCCCCGGGCGGCGGCGACGGCGATGTTCTCGAGCACCGACAGGCTCGCGGCCGTCCCGGCGCGGGGGTCCTGGAACACCCGCCCGATATACCGGGCCCGGCGGTTCTCGCGCCATGCCGTGAGATCGTGACCGGCGACATGGACGCTCCCGGCATCGAGGCGGACGGTGCCGGCGATCGCCCCGAGGAGCGTGCTCTTCCCGGAGCCGTTGGTGCCAATGACGACGACAAACGTTCCGATCGGGATTTGGAAGCTGACGTCATCGACGGCGCGCACGAGCGGGCCGCCGGGGGCGGAGAAGGCGACGGTGGCGTGGCGGACGTCGAGCATGGAAAAAGGATTCAGCGGGCGGCCGAGGCCTGCGGGCGACGGGAGAAGAGCCGGGGAGCGACGAGCGCCGCGAGGACGACCAGCGCCGTCGCGGCCTTGAGCCAGTCGGGATGGAGGCCGGCCCGGAGCGCCGAGGCGACGAGGAGGCGGAAGGTGATGCTGCCGGCGACGGTGGCCACCAGCGCCCCACCGAGCCGCACCGGACCGACGAGCGCCGCGCCAAGGAACACGCTTGCCATCCCCCACACCACCATCCCGATCCCCATCTGGACGTCGGCGAAGCCCTGCACCTGGGCGACGAGCGCTCCCGACAGCGCCGTCAGGGCGTTGGCGATCGCCAGGCCTGCGACCGTCAGCAGCCCGGTGTCGCGCCCCAGCGCCCGTGCCATCGTCGCGGTGTCACCACCGGCGCGCATCGCCGTGCCGAGGTTCGTGCGGAAGAAGACCCAGAGGAGGAGGACGGCGATCCCCACCAGGGCGAGCATCACGATCAGCCGGGCCGCCTCCGCGGCGGCGTCGCCGAATCCGGCCGCCGTCGTGGCCGGAAGGAGGAACGCCTCGGCCCGATCGAGGAGCGTCGCGGTGCCGGCCAGTGGAACGTTGCTGCGGCCGAGGACGACGAGGTTCACGCTCGAAAGCGCCGTCGTCACGAGGATCCCGGAGAGGAGCGGCTCGATACGCAAGATCGCGTGGAGCAGCCCCGTGCAGGCCCCGGCCGCGGCCCCGGCGGCGGCGCCACCGAGCGTGGCGACCGCCGGATCGTGCCCGGCGACGAGGAGGACGGTCGTCGTCACGGCGCCGAGGGTGAAGGAGCCGTCGGTGGTGATGTCGGGGAAGGAGAACAGCCGGTAGCTCACGAACACGCCCAGGGCCACCAGCGCCAGCGTGACGCCGAACGTCCAGGTGGCCAGGAGGGTGATCATCGCTGCGGCCCTCGGACTTCGATCGGCGCAAACCAGCACGCCCCGCGCACGAGCTCCGGCCGGCCGCTGCCGAGGACCGGCGCCGGATCGGCGAGGAGATGCATGACCGCCAGCGGCGACATCCCGCCGAGGCCGGCGACGATCCCCTCCGGCTCGGTGACGCCGCGGCGGAGGGGGCGATGAGGGAAGACGGCGGCGTGGAGGTGGGCGGCGATGGCGCCGAACGGGCGGACGACGTCGCCCAGCGCCCCGCGGGCTCCCCGCGTTGCGACGCCGACGACCAGCGCCGTCCGGCCGGAGTGGCACGGCTCGCGCGAGAACGACAGCCACCGCGCGGCGATCTCGGCCCGGCCAGCAGCGGGATGATCGTCGGCCGTCGCCTCGGCGACAGGGCGGATTAATTCGGCGCCGACAAGCCCCAGCACCTCCGCCACGACGAGGATGGCGAGGGCCTCGGCCCCGGCGCGATCCAAGAGGATGCCGAGGAGCCGATCGAGCGCGACAGGCCCGCCCTCGGCCCCCTCGAAGCCGGTGTGACCACGGGGCGTGCCCTCCCAGAACAGGCCGGTCGCCAGCCGGATCGAGGGGACGAGGTCGCCACTGCCGACGAGCGAATCGGGGACGCCGAAGGGGCGCGGCGGGCGGACGAAGACGCTGCCGCAGGCGGCGACGAGCTCGCCGCCGCTGGTCACCGCCGGCCCGTCGTCGGCGAGGGCCCCGATGCCGATCCCGAAGGCTTCACGCGGTACGTTCCGCGGCGTCTCGTCGACCGTGCCGAGGCCGGAAGTCCAGGCCGGTGCGCCGACGACGATACCCTCGAGCGTCGCCGCCGCCGAGCCATCGAAGCCGACGAGGACGATCTCCCCGACCTGCTCGGTGCGGAGCGGCGCGGCGGCCGGGGCAGGGGAGCGTGCCGGCCCGGATACGGGGCCGCGGGCGGGGCGATCGACGGCCCCCGGCTCCATGAGGAGGGGGGCGAGGCGCGAAAGCGTGAGCACCCGATGGATCGGCTCGCTCGAGCGCGACACGAGGCAGCTGCCCCCGGCCCCCTTGGCGGCGCGGTGGACATTGAACAGGGCGCGGATCCCGGCCGACGACAGGAAGCCGACGTCGCCGAGATCGAGGCGGATCGTGTGCCTGCCGAGGCGGAGCTGTTCGTCGACGGCCGCTTCGAGCTCGGCTGCGGTCTCGGCGTCGATCCGTCCGCGGGCGACGAGCTCGGCTTTGTCACCGGCGCTCCCGGTGACGATCGCTTCGATGGAGAGATCCATGGCCGATCCGCCTTTTCCCATCCGCATCAGCCGACGGGAAGGCCGTAGGCTCGGAGGACTCCGCGGAGCTTGTCTGATTGCGCCGGCTCGAGGGGCACAAGCGGGAGACGCACATCGCCAGAGTCGCGGCCGAGCATCGCCAGCGCCGCCTTGATCGGGATCGGGTTGCTCGCCAGGCCGAGGAGGTCGCGGCAGAGCCCGAAGAGGCGGTGGTGCCAACGACGGGCGCCGGCCAGATCCCCTGCCTCGAAGGCGTCGAGGAGTGCCTTCATGTCGGCGGGGACGAGGTTGCCGACGACACTGATCACGCCGCGGCCGCCGATCGAGAGGAGCGGGAGCGTCATGCTGTCGTCCCCGGAGAGGACGGTGAGGTCGGTGGCGCCGATGATCTGCGACGCCTGATCCATGACGCCGGTCGCCTCCTTCACCATGGCGATGCCGGGGAGTTCGGCGAGACGGATGATCGTCTCCGGCTCAATGTTGCGTCCGGTGCGGCCGGGAATGTTGTAGACGCAGATCGGAATGTCGACCGCCTCGGCGAGCGCCTTGAAGTGCTCGTAGATTCCCTGCTGGGTGGGCCGGTTGTAGTAGGGGCCGACGACGAGGGCCGCATTGGCGCCCTCCTTCGCGGCGTGCTTCGTGAGCCGGACGGCCTCGGCGGTGGAATTGCTCCCCGTGCCGGGCATGACGAGGATCCGTCCGGCCGAGGCCTGGATGCTCTCGGCGATCACCCGCTCGTGTTCGTCGTGCGAGAGCGTCGGCGATTCGCCCGTCGTGCCGACCGGGCAGATGCAGGTCACGCCGGCCGCGGCTTGGGCATCGATCTGCTGGCGAAGGCGGGGCGAGTCGATCTTTCCGTCGCGGAAGGGGGTCACGATGGCCACCGACAGACCGGCGAACCTCTCGGCACGGGTGGGCTTCACGGCGGGGCTCGGCATCGAAGGGGCCTCGGGGTGGACTGGGGCACGCCGCTTCGGCGCGCTCGGGGCGGGGGTGTGCGCTTCCGCGGAATCTGGCGAGAATAAGGGTTTTCGGCTCGGGCGGCAAAGGGGCCGTGGCGGGCGGCGAAAGGGAGTGGCCATGGACGGGACCGAGCGGCTGCGGGCGGAGGCGGTGGCGGCCGCGGCTCGCGTCCTGGCGGCCGGCGGTCGGCGGGGGAGCCTCGGGATCGTCCTCGGCACCGGGCTGGGGGGGCTCGTCGAGCGCTTTGACGACGTCGTTTGCCTCCCGGTGGGCGTCACCGGCTGGCTTGCTGCCTCGACCGCCACCGGCCATGCCGGCCGGATCGCCTGCGGGCGGGTCGGGGGCTGTCCGGTGGTCGCCCTCCAGGGGCGCGTCCACGCCTACGAGGGCTTTGACGAGGCCACGATCACCCGGGGGATCGAACTCCTCGTCGCCCTCGGTGTCCGCACGCTCCTGGTCACGAATGCCTCCGGCGGCCTGCGGCCGGGCATGGCGGGGGGAGAACTCCTCGTCCTCGACGACCATCTCGACCTCGTGCGGCGGCCGAGCGCCGCGCCGGGGCCGGCCGAGGATGGCGGTGATCGGATCGGACGGGCCAGCGCCGAGGTCTACCGGAGGGAGCTTGTGGCGCTGGCGCTGGCGGCCGCGCGGCAGAACGGCGGCAGGGCGCGGGCCGGGGTTTATGCCCGGCTTCTCGGGCCGACCTACGAAACGCGCGCGGAATACCGGATGCTCCTCCGGCTCGGGGCCGATGTAGTGGGGATGTCGACGACGCCCGAGGTGCTCGCGGCGCGCCGGTTCGGCGTCGATGTCGTCGCCGTCTCGGTGATCACCAACGTCGCCAATCCCGACGCGCCGCAGGAAACCGATGCCGAGGATGTCTGTCGGCTCGCGGCGGCGGCGGCCGATGGACTGTGGGGGGTGATTCAAGCGTTGGCCACCGAGGTGGCCGGCGTGGGCCCGACGAGACCGATGAGACCGACAACCGTGGCGGAGGACCGATGACCAACCGACAGCCGAAACTCCTGCTCACCAACGACGACGGCATCGACGCCCCGGGCCTGGCAGCGCTCGAGCGCGCCGCGGCGGGCTTCGGCGGGGCGATGGTCGTCGTGGCGCCCGATGTCTGTCATTCCGGCGGCGGTCACCGGGTGACGACGCACCGGCCTTTGGCTGTGCGCACGGTGGGGCCGGAACGCTTCTGCATCGACGGCACGCCGGCCGATTGCACGCGGCTGGCGCTGGCCACGCTCTGCCCCGATCCGACGTGGGTTCTCTCCGGGATCAACGCCGGCGGTAATCTCGGCGTCGACGTCCATCTCTCCGGGACCGTCGCCGCGGCCCGCGAGGCGGCGCTCCACGGCCGCCGGAGCTTGGCGGTGTCGCAGTATCGGGGGCGGAGTGCCGCCATCGACTGGGAGCGGGCCGGCCGCTGGGTGAGCCAGGTGCTGGCGCGGATCGATCGAATGACGCTCGAGCCGGGGGAGTTCTGGAACGTCAATCTCCCCGACCCGGCCACGGTGCCCGAGGGGCATGCCGGTGGCGATCCGCCGATCATCGAGTGCGCCGTCGATGCGTCGCCGTTCAAGCTCGTGTTCAGCGAGACCCCGGACGGATGGCTGTGGGGGGCCAACTACCACGAGCGTCCCCGGCTTCCCGGTCACGACATCGCGATCTGCTTCGGCGGCGCGATCTCGCTGTCGCGCTGCCGCGTCGTGTGACGGGGCCTCAGGTGTCGCAGACGGAGAGGTCGGCATCGAAGACGCGGACCTGCTCCCAACTGTCGGCGTGGGCGGCGATGAAGATCTCGTGCCGCTCGGCCTGCTGATAGGTGTCGTGGGCGGCGTGCGAGTCGAACACGATGTGGAGGGCGACCTGCCAGTCGCGGTCGTTGACGTGCCGGTCGTAGGGGGCACAGGAGCCGACGGCGAAGACGACCTCGCCGGGATGGCCGGAGAGGTGCTCGCGGCAGCCGGCGATGAGGCGCTCGATCGCGGCCGGGGACCGATCCTTGAGCCTGAAAAAAACGGAATGGGCGAGCATCGGAAGAGATGGAGAGGTCATGGGCGCGGGGAAGAAAGCTTGGCCGGCGCGGCGTCAATCGCGGGCGGCGGGAACGGCCCCGGGGAGCGGCGGCGGGGGAAGGGGCGCGGCGGATGGCTGATCCTCCGGCCGGCGCGGGGCGGCGGGGCCGATGATCCCGACGAGATCGGTGTCGTCGAGCATCTCGCGTTCCTCGAGGGCCGCCGCGAGCCGGTCGAGCTTGTCGCGCTGCTCGGTGAGGAGCATCGTCGCGCGGACGGCGGCCTCGCCGAGGATCCGCGTCACCTCGTCGTCGATGACGCGGGCGGTGTGGTCGCTGAACTCGCGCTGCTCGTAGACGTCGCGGCCGAGGAAGGGGTGCTCGTTCGAGCCGTGGCAGGCCACCGGCCCCACCTTCTCGCTCATCCCCCAGTGGGCGACCATCCGTCGGGCGATGCGTGTCGACTGAACGAGGTCGTTCTCGGCGCCGGCGGAATACTCCCCGAACACGAGCTTCTCGGCGGCACGTCCGGCCAGCCCCATCACGAGCCGGTTTCGCAGGGCCGTCTCGCCGACGTTCATCCGGTCTTCCTCCGGCACCAGCTGCGTGACGCCGAGCGCCCGGCCGCGGGGGATGATCGTCACCTTGTGAACCTTGTCCACTTCCGGCAGGAGCCAGGCGGCCAGGGCGTGGCCCGCCTCGTGGTAGGCGGTCATCGACTTCTCGCGGCCGACGAGCACCTCCTCGCGCTTCGGCCCCATGAGGACCTTGTCACGGGCATAGTCGAAGTCGGAGGAATCGACGGCATCCTTGTCGTGGCGCGTCGCCCACAGGGCGGCTTCGTTAACGAGGTTGCGGATGTCGGCCCCGGTCAGGCCCACCGTGCCGCTGGCCAGCCGGTCGAGATTGACGTCGGCCGCGAGGGGGACTTTCCGGGTGTGGACGCGGAACAATGCGACGCGCGCCTTGAGGTTGGGGCGGTCGACGGTGACGTGGCGGTCGAAGCGACCGGGGCGGAGGAGGGCGGGGTCGAGGACGTCGGGCCGGTTCGTGGCGGCCAGCACGATCACCGCCTCCGACGGGCTGAAGCCGTCCATCTCGGAGAGGATCTGATTGAGGGTCTGTTCGCGTTCGTCGTGACCGCCGCCGAGGCCGGTGCCGCGATGGCGGCCGACGGCATCGATCTCGTCGATGAACAGGATCGCCGGCGAGGCGTCCTTGGCGGTCTTGAAGAGATCGCGGACGCGCGACGCACCGACGCCGACGAACATCTGGATGAACTCGCTGCCGGAGATCGAGAAGAAGGGGACGCCCGCCTCACCGGCGACGGCTCGGGCGAGGAGCGTCTTGCCGGTGCCCGGCGGGCCCATGAGGAGCACCCCCTTCGGCACCCGCCCACCGAGGCGCTGGAAGCGACGCGGGTCTTTGAGGAAGTCGACGATCTCCTTGAGATCCTCCTTGACCTGCTCGAGGCCAGCGACGTCGGCGAAGGTCACCTGCCGGTCGCTCGCGCCGTAGCGCTTGGCCGGCGACTTGCTGAATCCCCCGAGGAACCCAGAGCCGCCGAGTGGGTCGCGGGCCCGGCGGAGGGTCATCCAGAAGCCCGCCATGAGGAGGAGCGGCACGAGCATGTAGAGGCCGAGGAGAAGGCCGGTGCCGTCGGCCGGTTGGCGGACGGTCGTCTTCACCTCGTGTGCGAGGAGCATCTCGCTGAGCCCTTCGCCGAGGTAGGGGGAGATCTCGATGTGGAAGGTGCGCGGGGCACCCCCTCCGACCTCTTCGGTTGCAGTCCCGGCGAGGGGCGCCTTGAACTGCCCGTCGAGCGAGTTACCGGAGATCCGCACCTCGGCGACATTCCCGGCCTTCACCTCCCTGACGAACTCATCCCAACTCACGGCGGTGGCATGGCCGGCCTGCTCGCGGATGACGATCGTCACCAACGCGAGCGCCGCCAGCGCCAGCATGATGATCGCCGGCATACCGAGTGGCCGGTTGCCCCCCGGATTCGACTTCGGGAAGCCGTCGTCGTTGCCGCCCCCCTGACCGGGGGCGTTGGAGTTGGAACCGTTGTCGCGGGGGGACGTGTCCATCGGCTTTTCCGGCGGGAGACGGTGGTCGAATGCCTCGGCGGCAAGCCATTTAATGTAGTCTACGAGGGTCGATTGGACACCGATCCCGCCCGCCGTCGGCATTTCGCAGGCCGTGAGGGGGTGGCTCCGGTCGGCAGGGAAGAGGCTCCGCCGGGGGCTTCGCCCAGGCTCGATGGCCAGAAGAGTCTCCCGATGAAGCCTTCCGATCGACGCGACCCGGCGATGGCCCCTGTGGTGAAGCGTGGGGTGGTGGCGATCGCGCGGCGTGGGGAGCGGTTTCTCGCCATCCGCCGCGGACGGGCCGTCGCCGCGCCGGGACGGGTCTGTTTCCCGGGGGGGCATATCGAGCCGGGTGAGGACGACCGGGAGGCGGTCGTCCGCGAGTGCCGGGAGGAATTGCAGGCCGACGTCGAGGCGGTGGCCTGCGTCTGGCAGAGTGTCACCCCCTGGGGAACCGCGCTGTCGTGGTGGACGGTGGAGCTCGATCCGGCGGCGGAACTGGTGCCTCATCCGGTCGAGGTCGAGGCGATCTATTGGATGACGCTCGAGGAACTTCTCGCCGAGCCGATGCTCCTCGAGGGCAACCGTGAGTTTCTCATCAATGGGCTGCGAGCAGGGGATGCCGAGGGGCATTTCGGGTTGTGAGCCCCGCGCGGCAGCCCGTAGACTCCTCCTCCATAGGTCGTATTTCAAGGAGGGGCTCCAGACGATCCGTGCCTCCGCCTCTGGCGGTCCAGGCAGGCTGTGGCCGTGGGCCGTCCCTCCCCTTTGTTGTCCCATTCCTCGTAACGAGTCTCGGAGTTTTGCCGCGATGGAATTGACGTTCGTGATGTTCAAGCCCGATTGCATGCAGCGCGGTCTGCTCGGTCGGATCCTCTCCCGGTTCGACGACAAGGGGCTGCGCCTCGTGGCGATGAAGATGCTGCGGATCACTCCCGCGATGTCGAAGCAGCACTACGCCGAACATGTCTCCAAGCCGTTCTACCCCGGGCTCGAGGAGTTCATCACCGCCTCGCCGGTCGTCGGTTGCGTGTTTGCCGGGCCGGAGGTGGTGCGGGTGGTCCGCGAGATGCTCGGTGCGACCAGCGGCCTCAAGGCGGCGGCCGGGACGATCCGTGGCGACTACAGCTCCAGCCGGCAGATGAATCTCGTTCACGCCTCCGATTCCCCCGAATCGGCCTCGCGCGAGATCGCGATCTATTTCAAGTCGGACGAACTCCACGCCTGGGAGCCGTCGCTCGCCTGTTGGACGCAGGCCCCCGGCGAGGTCTGAAGGCCCGTTCCGCACCTTCCCACCGGCGGCGTCTTCGGCGCCGTCGACGTTTTGCTGCCCGCGCTCTCCACCCTGCGACCCCACCATGAGTGTTCTCGTCTTCGGGCATCGGAATCCCGACACCGATGCCATCTGTTCAGCGATCGCCTACGCCGATCTCCTCCAGCAGACGACCCGTCCTGACGCCGTGGCCGCCTGCTGCGGCGCGCCGAACAAGCGGACGGAATACGTCCTCGATCGGGCCGGGGTGGCAGCGCCGCGGATCGTCATGGATGTCCGGCCGTCGGCGGAGGACGTTTGCCGGCGGGAGATCGTCACGGCCGCATTCGGGGATTCGTTCCACGAGGCCTACCAGCGGATGCAGCGGGCCGATCTCCGGGCGATTCCGGTCGTCGGCGGTGACAGGAAGGTGGTCGGCGTCCTCTCCGTCTTGAACCTCATGGATCTGTTCTTCCATGACGAGGGGGATTCGATCAAGTCGCGGACGGTGACGACCTGCCTCCAGAAGATCCACGACGTTCTCGGCGGAAGCTTTCAGCACGTTCTCGATCCGCAGCAGCGCGATCAACTCCTCGTCATGGTCGGGGCGATGAGTGCGGAGGGCTTCACCGATCGGATGAAGCAGTTTCCCGCCGAGCGCCTGATCGTCGTCTGCGGCGACCGGCCGACGATCCAGCTTCCGGCGATCGAGCATGGCGTCCGGGCGCTCGTCCTGACCGGCGGGTTCAAGCTCTCCTCGGGCCTCGTGGAGCTGGCGAAGATCCGGCGGGTGTCGGTGATCATCAGTCCGTTCGACACGGTCAACACGACGCTCCGGATCAAGTCGTCGCAGTTCATCGATCCGGTCGTCGACACCGACTTCCTCACGGTCCCGGGCAAGACGAGCATCGTCGAGGCCCGGTCGCTCGTGGAGCGGTCGCCGCAGCCGGTGTTCCCGGTCGTGGACGACGACGATCGGCTCATCGGCCTGTCGTTCAAGTCGGATCTCATCAATCCGCCCCGACAGAAGCTCGTCCTCGTCGATCACAACGAGCTCGCCCAGGCGGTGAGCGGGGCGGAAGACGCCGAAATCGTCGAGGTTCTCGACCATCACCGCCTCGGCGGTGGCCTCAAGTCGCAGCAGCCGATCCGCTTCATCAACGAGCCGGTGGGGTCGACTTGCACGCTCGTCGCCCGGCAATTCCGAGCGTCGGGGATCGAGCCGAAGCCGGGGATCGCGCTGTGCATGGCGTCGGGGATCATCTCCGACACGCTCTTCCTCCGCTCCCCGACGACGACCGACGTCGATCGTGAGGTCCTCGCTTGGCTTCGCGGGCTGTGCAAGGTCGATCTCGATCAATACGCGCGGGAGTTCTTCGAGATCGGCTCGGCGCTCCGCTCGAGCACGCCGGCGGGGGTGATCAGCGAGGATTGCAAGGAGTTTTCGGAGCAGGGGGTGCGGTTCTCGATCTCGCAGATCGAGGAGACCGGCTTCGATCTTTTCTGGGAGCGGAAGGACGAGCTTCGCAAGGCCCTGGAGGATTTCGCGAGCCGCCAGAAGCTCGACTTCTCCGCGCTCCTCATCACCGACGTCGTCAGTAACGGCTCGCTCCTCCTCCTCTCGCAGGAGTCGGAGGCGTGGGAGGAGATCAACTATCCGCGTCTCGACCGCGGCCTCTATTCCCTCAAGAGTGTCGTCAGTCGCAAGAAGCAACTCCTCCCGCTCCTCTCGCGGCTGATCCAGGAATCGAAGGCCTGAGGCACGCGGCTGGGGAGGCTCAGTCGCGGAGTTTTCCGGCGGGGGTGTCGGCGGCGATCCGCTCGATCATGTCGTGGCAGGCCCGTTCGACGGCGGTCTGCCATTGGCTCTCCGCGAGCCCCGCATTCATGTCGGGGCGGGAGTGAGCGAAGATCACGTCGCGGGCGCTGACGACCAGCGCCCCCAGGCCGTGGGAGTCGAAGGCCCCGCGAACATCGGAGGCCCGTCCCCCCTGTTTGCCGAATCCTGGTACGAGGATCCAGACGTGCGGCATGGCGGCGCGGAGGGTGTCGAGTTGCTTGGGCCAGGTGGCGCCGACGACGGCGCCGACGAGGCCGTAGGCGTGCTGGCCGGGGGCGTCGCTCGTTCCCGGCGGGAGCGTATCGGCGGCGAGGTGTTCGACGCCGGCGGCGACATGTTCGTGGAGGGGAGAGCCGTTGGCTTCGAGGTCCTGAAAGTCGCGGCTGCCGGGGTTGGAGGTCTTCACGAGGACGAAGAGCCCGGCGTGGCGGGCTTTGGCGGTGGTCACGAAGGGGGCGATGGAGTCGAGGCCGAGGTAGGGGTTGATGGTGAGGGCGTCGCAGGCCCACGGGCCGGCGAGCCAGCCGTCGGCGTAGGCTTCGGCGGTGGAGCCGATGTCGCCCCGTTTGCCGTCGGCGAGGACGAGGAGTCCGCGGGAGTGGGCGTAGTGGATCGTGTCGGCCAGCGCCGTCATGCCGGCGGGGCCGAGGGCTTCGAAGCAGGCCAACTGCGGCTTGACGATCGGGATGTGGGGGGCGATGGCGTCGATGACGTCCCGGCAGAAGCTCGCGGAGAGCTTGGCGAGGGCCACGGGGTCATCGATGCCGGCGGCGCCGAGGGCCGGGGGGAGGGACTCGCGGCGCGGGTCGAGGCCGACGCAGGCCGGGGTGCGCTTGGTGCGGATGGCATTGGCGAGCCGCGTCGAGAAGGGGAGGGTGTGGGGGAGCGTGACGGGGGTCGGGCTGGGCTGAGGGCTTGGTGTGGCGGCCATGGCGTGGTCGTGTGGCTCAGGTTTCGGGGAGTGGGTGGGGGCAATGGCTCTGGTTTGTGAGCCTTTGAAAGGCGACTGGGCGGCGACTGGGCGGGGGCTGTGCGGGGGCTGTGCGGGGGCTGGGCGGGGGCTGGGCGGGGACGTGTTGCTGGCTGGGGGTGTTTGTGCGATAGTGTGCAGGTCGTCGGGCCGAGAAGCGAGAGCTGCGCGTGCTTGTCGGCGGATTCGGGGCGTGGCGCAGCCTGGCTAGCGCGCTTGACTGGGGGTCAAGAGGTCGCAGGTTCAAATCCTGTCGCCCCGACTGGTTGGAAGGTCTTGGTTCGTAAGAGTTTCGGATACCCGCCGTTTGGCGGTGGTGCCTTCGGGAATCCCAGTTCATGGGGTCAATGAATGGGGTCAGTCCCCATTGATTGCCGGAGGGTGGCAGCATGGCTCGTCGGCCTGCTGGGTCCGTTCCATCGCTTGTCCACCACAAGCCCTCGGGTCGGGAGGGTCTTGGCCGTCTCGGTGCCGCACTCGCGGGTCACTGGGCCGCACATCAGAGCGATACGCGTTGCTTTGCCCCCGTGCGTCGAAGCGCCTCTCGCCGTCATCCGAAGCGGTGGAAACCCGGGTTTTCGGAGGCACGAGATCGAGAGCTGGGAAACCGATCGTCCTTTTCTCTCAGCCGTAGGGCCACGTGCTTGTGGGGGATTTCGGGAGACGCCGTTACCTGGGACGTTCGCTCGACTCCGTCATTCCGGACGCTGATTCCGTACTGGCACGTCCGTCGAGCCAGCGCGACACAAGCGGAGGGCCCAGCAGAATGGCGGTCGCCAGCAGTCCGGGCAGGACATAGTTCGTCGCGCCGAGTCTCCGTCGTTTGGCGAAGTACAAGGGATAGCACAACGCCCACATGCCGACCAGACTCGAGGTCGTCATGCCCGGATCGATGTTGATCGAAGTGTCTTGGTCGCGGTTCGGCGGAGATCGCAGGAGAAGGTCACGGAGATCGAAGTACGCGATGGCCGAAGTTCCCAGGATCGCCACGTCGGCGGCCCAAACAGCGACAACTCCCGGCCAATGGAAGAGCCTGCTGAGGATGCCCACGAGACCGGCGGCCATCGGAAGTGCCACCAACGCCAGCCCCATGACGTCGCGCGAGCCACCTGGCAAGGAACCCGCGCTGGCTGCGGTTGACGCTCCTCCCTCGACAGCACGCATTGCCTCCTCACGCCGCTCACGGACCTGCCGACTGTCCCGCGCCATGAGTATTCCGATCACCAACCCGCACGCAGCGCCGACGATGCCGCTCGTCGAGAGATTCGAATGACTCGGCCACCCATCTCCAGCGAGACGCTGCCCCCATACGGTCGCGAGTATCACCATCATTACCACGACGAATTCGCGAGGGATTTCCGCGGCCCTGCGAGGCTTTGGGGCATCGGCAGATGGCTGCCGATTCGGCAGGAGCATGGTCGTGCAAACAACTCCCCAACCGACGATCGGGATCGCCGCCAACCACGCCCAGGTTAGGCGGTGGCCCTTCTTCTTGAGGAGCCAGATCGTGAGTGGTATTGGGCCGACGAACATGACGGCCCCGACAAGGATCTGACCGACCGTCTGAGCCGTGATCACCATCGTCTCTCCTTTGCATGCGGTCGGGGGCCTACGCGGTGGACGCGTGCCGAGCCCCGCCGTCCCTCCGCCCCAGGCGACGTAGGATATCGGTCGCCCGAGGGGTGAATCAACGATCTGCCACCCGTCATCGGGCCTCGTCGTTGGGCACAGGTTTTCGTTCGTCGGTTCCGTTCATCCCTGTGGGGGCGTCGACAGGCTCCAGGTCTTCGCCGTCACTCACTGGATCGTTGCGATCTCGCGGCACCCCGACACGCCCAATCTCCACCCTTCCATGCCCCCATCTTCGCTTGCGCGTCCGGGGCCTGGCTTTCCATGGTGAATGACACGGCGTCGCCCAGTGGCCCTCCTTCGGGCGCCGTAGACTGCGGATCGCAAAGGATGGCAGCGTGACGGCCACGGTCGACGAAATCCGCCCCCAGCCGTAGCCTGCGGTTGTCCTTGGCGATGATCGTCCCCGAAGCGTTCGTCGCCGGCCCTTCACGGTCCAACTCCGGCCCGATGGCACTCCGACAGCCACGCACCCGAAGTCCGAGGCCACCGAGAAGCTCTTCCAGTCGTACGGCGGCCATGAGCCGAACCGGGTCACGGATGTCACGAAGCCCATAATCCGGGTCGAGGTTCAGGTTCCAGGCGTGGAGAGGGGGGGCTAACATGGGGGGGCACCGGGGCAGGTTGAGTGGCTGATCAAACACTGGTCATTCGACCCGAACGGCCGGGGCTCGTCGACCCGCCTTCCGCCGGGGAAAAGCCCGCCTCGAAGCCGAGGCGTATCTTGCGCATCGAGTGTCATCGGCTGCTCACGAGGTGCCCTCCCATGACCGAATCGCTTCGCGGCCTCCCGCTCCTGCCCACGCTGCGATCGAGCGCCCGACTGGCTCTCGTCGGGGTCGTCGCGTTGTCGATCGCCGCCGCCAGTCCCCCTTCGCAAGCTGCCGAGGGCCGGGTGAAGGCCACCGAGCGAGCCGGGATCGACCCCCGCGACGTTCGCTGGAAGCTCTACCTCGCGTGCCTCGATCGGTTGCAACTCGTGATGGAAAAGCCATCGCAGCGCCGCCTGGCGAGCGAGTGGCTCGAGGAGGCGACTGATGCCTGGCGGGCCCTCGAGCAGGCGCCGGCCTCGACGCCGATCGAACTCCTGGTGTATCAGGCGAATCTCGATGAAGCCGCGGAGGTGCTCGATCCCACCATGGCAGCCAGCGGGATCGTCTTCAGCCCCGACGGCACCCGGATCGCCGTCAGCTCGTTTTCGGGGGCGTATCTCTGGAGCCCGGAAGGGGGGGAACCGAAGGTGGTTCTCAAAGGCCACACGTTCTTCATCACGTCGCTCCGCTATTCCCCGGACGGAAAACGCATCGTGACGACGGGCATGGACGGCACCATCCGCCTCTGGGATGCGGCCAACGGAGCGCTCATCGCCAGTCATGCGTGCGACGATCCGACCGGTGAGATGGCGGCCTTCAGTCCCGATGGCGCGAGCCTCGTGATCGCGACAGCCGACAACGAGGCCGCGGTGGTGGACGCAGCCACCGGAACTCTCTCCATCTCGCTCAAAGGTCACCAAAGGCCTGTCGACGCCGTCGCCTTCAGCCCCGACGGCTCCCGGGTGGCGACCGCATCCGGTGATGGCACCGCGCGACTCTGGGATCCCCGCAGCGGAGAGTCGATCGCCGTCCTCGAGTTCGGCGGATGGACGCCGAAGACGCTCGTCTTCAGCCCCGACTCCACGCGTCTGGTGACCGCGGCCAACCATGGGAGTGCCTGTCTTTGGGATGCCCGGGACGGTGGGATGGTGGCCCAGCTGAAAAAGGAGGATTCGGATGCGATCGCCGCCGCCTTCAGCCCCGATGGCTCGATGCTCGCAGGCGCCATCGCCGGGAGGGTGTGCCTGTGGGATGCCCACACCGGTGAAGAACGTGTGGCCGATGTCGGCTGGGTGTTGACGGAAGATAACCTGGTCGCCTTCAGCCCCGATGGGGCCCTGATGATCACGAGGGCGAAGGACAACGTCGCGAGCCTGCGGGAGACCGCCACGGGAAAACTCGTCGCCGACCTCGTCGGTCACGACGGTCGCATCCTCGGTGCCAGTTTCACCCCCGACGGAGCGCGGCTGGTCACGGTAGCGTCCGACGCAACGGCGCGAGTCTGGGACGCGCGAACCGGCGTGCCGCTCGCCACGCTCATCGGTCATCGTCACCCCAACTCCCTGAATGTCCAGGTGGACGAACACGCCATCAGCCCCGACGGTGCCCTGCTCGTCACCGGCGCCGGCAACGCCGGCCTCCGGATCTGGGAACTCGGCGCCGGAAATGGGCCCGCCGTCATTCCCGCGCGATCCTTCACCGGGGCGGTGCTGACTCCGGATGGCGACCGATTGCTGACCGGTGGCGAGAACGGAACGCCCCAAATCTGGGACGCCCTCACCTGCATGCCGCTGGCGACGCTTCCCGGGGCGAAGACCGCCGTTTCCCTCGCCGCCAGCCCCGACGGACGCTTCGTGGCAGCGGGCGATTCGGAGAATGGGGTCCACGTCTGGGCCGCCGACACGGCGGAGCCGATCGCGTACCTGGGCGGCCATGAAGCAACCGTTTTGACCCTCGCGTTCAGTCCCGACGGCGAGCGGCTGGCGACGGGATGCGCGACCAACACCGATTCGTTCGTCTTCTTGTGGAACACCCTCACCGGGGAGCCCCTTCTCGTGACCAGATGGGAGACATCGACCCCTCCGAAGATCGCGTACAGCCCGGACGGTGCCTGGGTGGCCATGGGGGCGGGTGACACTGTCGAACTCCGCGATGGCCGTTCCGGCGACTTGATCGCGAATCTCGCGGAAGAGCATTTCCAGGTCCGAGCGATCGAGGGCAGCGCCGACGGTGCGCTCGTCGCCACGAGCGGGCTCGGTGGTGTCCGCATCTGGGACGCACGCACCGGTACGCCGATCGGCGGCCGGACAGAAATCCCTGCGACAGCCGAGGCCCTCGCCTTCAGCCCGGACAGCACGCGTCTGGCGACCGGATCGGCTCAAGGTCGGATGGAGTTGTGGGACATCGCCGCGGGGAATCGCATCGCCGACGTCACGCGACACGACCAGACCGTGACAAGGATCGTCTTCAGCCCTGATGGCAATCGCATGGCCACCGCCTCGGAAGACGGAACGGCTCGGATCTGGGACGGCCGCAACGGCGCCCACCTCGCCGTCCTCGCCGGGCACGGACGTGGCGTTCGGTCCGTCGCTTTCCATCCGGACGGCGAGCGGATCGTCACCGCGGGTGACGACGGCACCGCCCGCGTGTGGGGGGCCTCGAACGCCGATCTTCGAGATCGCCGTCGCTATTCCCGTGTCCGCCGCGCGCGGCTCGCTCCGCTCGTCGATGAATGGTTCGCGGACGACGGCGCTACCGTGAAGGATCGCCTCAGCGCAGCCGTGCCGAAACTCTCGAAGAAAGACATTCGCGAGGCAGCCGCGATGGTGCTCGAACGCTCCGCCGCGCTCCAGCACGATGCCCCCGTCGGCGAGTGAATCGCGACGAACGATCAGTGGAGATGGCCCGCCGACCTAGGCAGGCTGTGGATCAAGTGCCCGCCGCTGGATGCTGCGGCCGACACCCCCGATAAACCTCGGCTTTTATTGCGGGTGTCTCAAGTGGAGAAAATCAGGGATGACTTTGGCTCCGGACCGTTGGCGAGCTTCCGGAGGACCGTAGGTCGCGACGTAGCAGCGGCCGAGGCTGCGGTCGCCGAGAACGGGGCGGTGGAGAAACAGCTTCCCGACAGGCGCCGTGTTGTTCACCGGCCACCACGTCCACAGCGCGTTGAGCCGAGTGCGGTGGTAGAGCACGCCCGCGGTCGTCGCCGTCCCGATCAGGCATCCGACGACGAATCCGGTCCAAAGCAGTGTCAGTGGCTTGAAGGTCATCGCGAAGCCTCGCGCGGCGCTACGACAACCGTGGGCTCAGCTTCGAGGCGGGCGACGATCTCGCCGAAACGCTGCCAGTTGCCGGCGGCGATCAGCGGGAGGGCGAACGAGGCCGCAAGCCACACCGGGAGCCGATACCTCCCCGCATCACGGAGGGGGATCGCCATCACGAACACCAGCGGCGAGAGCCAGTGTTGTGAATAGAGAAACCACTCTTTGCCCCAGAGGGCGTGAAAGAGGAGATTGTAAAAAACGATCGCCATCGCCCCCAGGCACAGCGCCCGTCGTACCGGCGCGTTCGACCGGAGCCCGAGCCACGCGCCAAAGAGGAACGGAATCCAGACGGCCGCGATGCGCACCGGATCGCGGACCGACTCGAGGGTGAACCGGATTTGGTACCGGTCGGTGTCGGTGGCGTGACCGGGTATGACGCGGGCCGGGGGAGGCGCGATCGAGTTGGGGATCGCCGCAAGGGCGCCGATGGCGTGGTCCAAGGGACGCGGGGGGAAAAACCTCGTGTAGAGAGCGACTTGCGTGACGGGCGAGAGCGGCGAGTAACGGGTGTCTGGGAACGTCAGGAGCCAGCTCATCGACAGCACCAAGGCGACACTCGACCCGCCCAGGAGTGCCGTGGCGCGCGCCGTTTGCCGCGGACCCATCCCGCCACACCGGCAGCAGACAGCGAACATGAGGCAGGTGGGGATGATCTGGGAGATCGTGACCCCTGCCGTGAGAACTCCGACGGCGAGCCATCGAGGCCAACCGATGCGATCGGCCGTGGGCAGGACGAGGCCACACAGAAGCACCAGCGACATGCCGAGGCCGCTCACGACGAAATGGTCGGGGATGCTACCGAAGATCATCTGACTGAACGCCACCTGAGAGAGGATTGCCCCTGCGCCAGCTGCCAAATCCCCGAGTCCCGCGCCGAGGAACACCCGGAACATCACGATCGCGGTCAGGGCGGAGCAGACCGGCGCGACAAGCATCGCCAGAACCCGCCGTGACGCCCCCGCGGGGGCCGCCGTGATGCCGGCATGGTCGGCGAGGATCACGGCACCCCGGATCGGCAGGCTCACCAATCGCAGCAGAGGATGAATGACGCATCGCTGCCTCCATCCCCCCGAGGTGAACGTGAAGAGACGCTCGTTCGGATCGGTGTCGAAGATCACGTCCAGTTGTTCGAACGCGCCGAGCCCGTCGAGGCGACGCTCGAGCGTGGCGTTGAAAACGAAGGCGCTGGCCGCCAACAAGACCAGAAAGCACGCGCGGAGAACGGTGAGCGAACGACGCTGGGAGTCCCCCAAGGGAGACGCCGCAGCCACCGTGATCGCCGGAGCGTTCGATGGAATGGAATCAGGCATGGATCACACGAGAAACGAATGCATCAGGAACGCGGCTGTGACGGCGGTGAGGATGACGCCGATCAGCCGACTGATCGGGTCGGTCACCGCAAACCACAACGGATCATCGGGGAGTGTCCGACGTCGTGCCAGCCACCAGAGACGAGTCAGCCAGACCAGCAGCAGCGTGCAGCCGATTCCGAGCAGGCCGTCGCGATACTGCCCGTCGGGCTCGATGAAGAGTCGACATAGCGCCGCGACGGCCAGGCCAGCACAGCCGAGCCCCGCCGCTTCGACAAGCCGCAGGTCCGAGGTGGAATACCCGCGGCAGCGGCCGTCGACGTTCGAGGTGTCGCCCTGCCGTGCCAACTCGGCGTGACGCTTCGCGAAGGCCACCGACGCGAAGAACAACCACGTGGCAGCGACGAGAGGGAGGTCGACGGCGCGATCCGCGGCGACTCCCCCGGCGATGAGCCGCACTGCGTAAAAACCAGACAAGACGAGGACGTCCACGAATGCGACGTGTTTGAGGGCGACTGAGTAAGCCGAGGTCGCCACGAGGTATCCCAGCAAGAGGAGCGTGAACGCGGCCGGGAGCAGCCACCAGGAGGTCGCCAAGCCCACGGCGGCCAGGAGGGGAGCGAGCGATCGGGCCCAGTGAACCGGAAGGGCACCCCCCGCGAAAGCGCGGAACTTCTTCTCCGGATGCTGCCGATCGGCCGCGATGTCGAGCGAGTCGTTGAGGACATAGACGCCCGAAGCACAGAGGCTGAAGGCGGCGAAACCGACGAGCGTCCGCAGCCAGTCCGTGGCCGCGGGAATCTCCGAGGAGAGGAGGAGCGGAACGAAGAGCAGGAGGTTCTTCGCCCATTGCAATGGACGCATCGCGGCGACGATCGCCATCGAACGACCGGAGGTCGCCCCGATCGTTGACGGATGCCGCTCGGCCGGTCGCACCGCGGCCACGACGGTGCCACGGAGGATGTTTCTCGACCGTGGCATTGCGGGGCCCGATCTGCTCAGCCGAGGAAATCGGCCGTCGGGGAGAACTCCGTCCGAGTGGAACGACGTCACGAACGAACGTCAAGGATCGGGAACCGCACCGTCCAGACGAGGCGGCTGAAGGTAGCAGGTGCCCGTAGCGTCCGCAACGAAGCCCGGGATGATGGTCCGGGCCGACGCCCCGGTCTCGGCTTTGCTCTCCATGATGGGGAAGAGTGTGGCGTCATCCCGTCTGGCTTGGACGAGGTTGTCTCCGTCGGCACGGTCGCCAGTTAGAATGAGGGATCACACCGGTCCCAGACGGCCTCGATGGATTTCTGGAGGAGACGACATGGCTGCTTCCTCCGTCACGCGACGGCGGCTCGACTTCCGCTCTTGGGACGCTCTCCTGGCCGACGCCGATCGCCTTGCCCGCGGCGGCTATGACCGCGCCGGGAAATGGTCGCTCGCGCAAGTCCTCGATCATGTCGGCGCCGGGCTCCGCGTTGCCCTCGCCGGCTCGACAAGACGCATGCCCTGGGTGATGCGGATGTCGGCGCGGAGCTTTGCCCTGCCGATCATGCGGTCGTGCCGATGGCTCCCGGCCGGTATCCCGGCGCCCAAATGGTGGCAGCCGCAGGTGCCCGCCGACGCCGACGACGCCACGGCAGTCGCTCGCTTCCGCGCCGAAGTGGAAGCGTTCCTCGCCCACACCGGCCCCTATCACCCCCATCCGGCGTTTGACAGGATCGATCGGAATTCGTACGAGGATCTGATGCTCATCCATGCCTCGCACCACCTCGGATTTCTCGTGCCCCGCGGCGAGACCCGTGGCTGAAGGATGCCGATCGGCAGCGGGAACCGGGATCGCGCAAGAAAGGAACATCGACATGCAGCCTTCACTCGACATGGCGTCCCGTGACCGGGCCCGGGGCGCGCTGGTCGGCCTCGCCGCCGGAGACGCCGTCGGGACGACGGTGGAGTTTCGCTCTCCCGGATCGTTTCAGCCGCTCAAGGACATGATCGGCGGCGGGCCGTTTGGCCTCGAGCCGGGCCAGTGGACCGACGACACATCGATGGCCCTCTGCCTCGCTGAATCGCTCATTGATTGCGGCGGCCACCACCCCGCCGATCAGATGCAACGCTATGCACGTTGGTGGAAGGAAGGCCTCTTCTCTCCAACCGGCCACTGCTTCGACATCGGCGGCACGACACGCACCCAGCTCGCTCGGTTTCTCCGCACTGGCGTGCCCGTCGACCCTGATGTCGACGAAGACTCGGCGGCCAACGGCTCACTCATGCGGTTGGCCCCCGTGAGCATCCGCTGGTCGCACGACCGCGACAGGGTTGTCGAGATGGCGGCTGAGTCGAGTCGACCGACGCATGCCGCGTCGCGGCCCGTCGATGCCTGCAAGCTCCTCGCGGCGATGACCGCGGCCCTGATCCGCGGCGACGCCTGGGAGGCCGTGAGCGACGCTGGCTTCTGGTCCCAGGGAGCCCTCCATCCGGAGGTGGAGGCAATTGCCCGCGGCAGTTGGAAGGGGAAGGCACCGCCGGCCATCCGTGGCACGGGCTTCTGCATTGATGCACTCGAGGCCGCGATCTGGGCCGTGGCCGGGGCCGCTGGTTTCCGGGAGGCGGTTCTCCGGGCGGCGAATCTGGGAGATGACGCTGATACCACCGCCGCGATCGCCGGCCAACTCGCCGGTGCCCGGTTTGGCGCGGCGGGGATCCCGAAGAAGTGGCTCGAGATTCTCGCGATGCGGAAGCGGATTGAATCGCTCGCCGATGCGCTCCATGCGGCCGCCGTCGGGGAGCGCGGGCGCTGGGCGTTTGACGACGACTTCCACGCTTGGTGGGTCGATCCGGGGCGGATCCTCGCGGGGGAATATCCGGGGAGCACCGACGCGGCCGAGCGCGAGGTGAAGCTCGCGCTCCTCGCCGACGCCGGCATCGACACGATCATCGATCTCACCCGCGACGACGATCGATTGTCCGCCTACGCAGAGCCTTGGGAGGCCCTCGGCAAAGTGCGCGGCCGCCCCCTCAAGCGGCTCCATCATCCGATCCGGGATCTCGGGGTGACGACACCGGAGGGCTACGACGCGATCCTGGCCGACATCGACGCGGAGCTTGCCGCCGGGCGGCCGATCTACGTGCACTGCTGGGGAGGCGTCGGGCGGACAGGGACGGTGGTCGGGCTTGTCCACGTGGCGCGAGGGGCCGACGCCGACACCGCCCTCGACGCGATTCGGATGGCACGACAGGGCACCCGGAAAGCCCACCGGCCGGCGCCGGAGATGGCTTGCCAAGTGGAGGCGATTCGCCACGCCGCGAAGCGCGGGCCTCGGGGGCGCCGCTGAGCCCACTGCCGCGCCGGAAATGGCCGCCGCGCGGGGCGACATGGTGCGCTTCTTCTCCCACCACCCCCGACTGATCCTTGCTCCGTACGCCCGCCGGACGTAGCCTCTGAGGAAGTAGGGTGAGACGGTCATTACGGGGGGGGAGGGCATGAATCGCTCGCTCAATGTCGCCTTTGCAGCTTTGGCCATCGCGGTGGCGTGGCTCCACCTCGAGGCACCGGCCGCCGGTCGCGGGGAGGGGGAAGGCAAGCCTGCCGCCGTGGCAACGGTAGATACCGACGCGGAGAACGAGGCGCTCCCCGTCGTCGATGGGGTGCAGCAGGAATGGCTCGAGGTGCGAGTGCGGGTCGTCGATGCCGACGGCGAACCGGTGGCGAAGGCGAAGGTGACGCCTTGGGCGCTGCGGTCGTCGCAGGGGCACGGCTTGTGGCTGGCGGACGACCAGCGCTCAGGCGTCGGACCGCAGGATGCGGCGACCGATGACAGTGGCGTGGCCGTCGTCAGGTACCCGGCCATTCGCTCGCTGAAGGAGCAGGTCAAGACCAACGGCGTGTCGGTGTTCGTCGATCATCCCGACTTCGCTCGCTCGGGCGACGTCCATGTCGACGTGCCGCTGGAGACGATGGGGTCGCACGAGGTGACGCTCGCGCGGGGGGTGCGATTGGAGGTGAGGCCGATCGTCGACGGCAAGCCCGCGCCGCTCGACAACCTCCATGCCTTCTGGTCGGACGGTCGAGCGTGGCTGCCGGGAGCGGCACCGGAGAAGACGCCGCAAGGCACGCTCCAGTTTCCGGGCATGGCGCCGGGGAAGAACAGCGTCCTTATCGTGAAGCTCGAAGGCGAGCGGGCCGTGGCATTCAGCAGGATCGTCGATTTCGAACTCGTGGACGGCGTGCCGACGACGCTCGACGTGATCCTCGAGCCGAGCGTACAGATTCAGGGGAAGGTGGACGCGAATGTCCCCCGGCCGATCCGGGAGGGCATCGTCCAAGCCATGTCACTCGATCCGCCGCCGGAAGAGGTCGGCCCCAATCGGGTCAGTTGGTTTACGTGGAGCCCGGTCGCAGCCGACGGCACGTTCACGATCGATGCCTGGCCGGCTGGCGAGCGACTCCAGATCATAAGCTTGTGCGATGAGTTCGTGGCGACGTCGGGAAAGGCGCCGGATGTCGTCAAGAATCCTCGGGATCCCGCCGAGGATCCCTACCGCAGGCCGCAGGTGTTCTCCCCAGACGCCGGCGTTGAGCTGACGCTCGCGATGACGCTGATGGCCCGCTGCGTAGCGAAGACGCTCGACGAGGAGGGCACGCCCGTGGCCGGGGTGAAGGTGGTGTCGGGACCGAATGTCGGCTGGTGGAACAGCGGCTCCGGAATCTATGGCGGAACGCTCGTGCGGGGCGAGAAGGTGCTCCTCTTGCGGGGCTGGAATGATGCGGCCGACACCACGACGCGCGCCGAGCCGTTTACAGGCCAGACCGATGCCGAGGGGAAGGCGACACTGTTGATTCCGGCCGGTGCAGAACGTTTGGTCGTGCAGAGCGAGGCCTATGAGCTGCCGGTGATCCTCGGCGATCGGTCCGTGCGGGTGAGTCTCGCCAGTGGCGAAACGAGCGAAGCGACGCTCCGCCTCCAGGCCAAGGGGACCGAGAAGCTCGGTGACTGGGACAAGCTCGCCGGCGTCGTGTTTGGCTGCTCGACCCGAGAGGGGCGGCGAATCCTCGCGCTGCCGGAGATGAGCCAGAAGATGGACGAGTTTATCGATCGCTTCCTGGAAGCGCAGGACAAGCGAGATCCACAGCTCCTCGCCGCGGCCTACGCGATGTTGGCCGACGCATTCACCGACGTCGGCGACGCCGAGGAAGCGACAAAATGGCAAAGAAAGTCGGAGACAGAAGCGGAGAGGGCAAAGCGAGCGCGGGACGATCGGCGCTGAAGCCCGGGACGCTCAGAACGGGACGTCGTCGTTGCCGGCCTGCGAGTAGTCGTCGTTGACGTCGATCGCGTCATCCGGGCCTTCGCTCGCCCGCCCGCTCCCCGACACCTTCTTAAACGACAACCCCTCAGCGCTCAAGAAGAACTTGACCTCGCTGTTGGCATCCCGCTGCCAGCGGCGGCCGCTCAAGCGGTAGGTCACCTCGATCTCGTCCCCCTCGGAGAGATCATCGACCGCGTCGCAGCCGTCCTTGACGAACTCGACGGGAACGAAGTTCGTGAACGTGCCCTTCGACTGCTCGAGGACCACGAGGCGCTTGCGAAAGCCCTTTTGGCCGAAGGACTTGGTTTCCTCGATGAGGTGGACGACGCCGCGGACGGTGGGGTCTTTCATGGGATGTTGGCCGTTGGTTTTCTGTGGTCGGCGCGGGGGCCGGATGGCATTGCGATTTCGTGGGAAAAGGATACCACACACCTCGAGAAACGCCCGCCCCGCTTTACTCGTGCTCCCCCTCGACCCGGGCTTCGCCGTCAGGATCGATCTCGATTTGCAGCGTCATCGGGTGGCAGCAGACTGGGCAGTCTTCGACGTAGGCCTGATGGGACCCGGCCGAGAGGTCGACCGGCACCACGATCTCCTCGCCGCAGGAGTCGCAGACATACGTCGCCTCGGCGTCGAGCCGAGGCCGGCGCCTGCGGCGGTTCTTCTTGCGGCGCGGCGTGCTCATGATCGTACTCCCGGTGGATGGCCGTGCCTGGGCTCGGGCCAGGGCTCACATTCCGTAGGGGAAGTCAGCGTGCTCGGTGAGGCCGCTTGCGCGAATTGGGGCCAGGGCCTTGGCGTATTCCAGGAGGATTCGATCGGCAAATTCGATCCGGCGACGGAGCCAGGCGTCGCGGTCGCTCGAGGGCGTCGCTCCGATGAGGACGTCGTTGACGTCGTGAATGAGGACGTGCTCGGGGATGTAGACCAAGCGGCTGTTCTTATAGCCGCTGGTGCGGAGTTCGTTGACGGGATAGCTTCCGCCGCGCGACGCCGACACGGCCACGATCATCGCCGGTTTGTGGCCGACTTCCTTCGGGCCGGCGAAGAGGAGGAGATTCTTCAGGCCCGGAGGCACCATCCCCGCCCATTCCGGGGCGATGATCACGAACCCGTCGGCCCGGCGCATCGTGTCGCGCCACGGCTTCCAGAGGGCGGAAAGCGCACTGTCACCCTGCCACACGCTCTCGTCCCATAGCGGCAGCGGGTTGCCTGCCAAGTCGATCGTGTCGACGGTCACGGCAGGATCGATGCGAGCCAGGTCGCTGGCGATGTACGCCCCCACGCGGCTCGACTGGCTCTCTTTGCGGTGACTGCCGACGATGATGGCGATCTGCATGATGGTTCCTGACGGGGCGGGGGAAATGACAGCGACCGGCACGAAGCGAACGGGGGCCGGGAAGGGGAGCGTAGCAGATCGCACCCAATTTCGGCCTCCATCGGATGGCGCGGTCGCCCGGAGGCCGTGGACGGGGTCATCGTCCGTGGCGATCAATGCGTGGTGAACGAGTTGCTCGCTGGTGTGTCGCGGACCTCCGTCGTGGTTTCCCGATCGGCCCGAGGAGGGGACAGCCCCCGGCAGGAAGGGTATTCTCATCTGGGACGCGAGCCCGGCCGGACGCACCGGCGATCGAGCGAACCAGCGAAGCTCCCCGAAACCCATCGTCACCCCGCAGCCATGTCGCTCGATACCTTCCTGCGGGATCTCTTTGACGACGGCCGCGTCGTCGTGCCTGCCCCTGAGGGCGACGAGGGAGACGGGGAACTCGCCGCGGCCGGCGCGGCGCTCGATGCGTTCGAACACGAATGGCGGCTCGAGTTTCCGGGGATGGCTCCCGTGTGGCGCCGCGACGTCGCGCTCCATGGCGCGAGACTGCTTTACCGCGCGGCTCAGGCCGCCGTGTTCCGCGACATCGACGAGACGGCGCTGCGATCGGGCTTCGACCTGGTGGCCCCCGCCGACCTCGAGAACGCGTCGGCGCACTACAGCATCGACCTCACGCTGCGATTCCTTCCCGACCTGACGCGGATGGCGCAGGGGGCCGCCGCGAATGACCCGCTCGTGGAACTGCTCGGCACGCTCGCCTGCCGGTGGCCGTTGTCGTCGGTCGGCGTGGCGGGGGTGGTGCCAGCGTCGATCGACGTGATCGCCGGCCATCCCGGACTCCTTCGGCTCTACGTCGATCGGGTGCTCGGAAGCAACGATGCCGCCAGGCTCACCGACGAGCGCGTGGCCGAGGCCGCCCGCCAGGCCCTCGGGGCCCACGCCGATCTCGCTGCCTCGCTGTCGGGATTGCTCACCAAAGGTGCCAGGCCATGACCATCGAAACCTCCACCGATCCCCGGATTGCCCTCGCCCGGCGACTGACGACCGACGTCCTCGCGCCGCTCAAGTCGACGTTCGTCGGCAAAGACGAGATCGTCGACCTCCTCGGCGTCTGCCTGGTCGGTGGAGAAAACCTCTTCATCCTCGGTCCCCCGGGCACCGCCAAGAGCGCGATCGTTCACGCGCTCGCCCGCCGCATCGAGGGCCGGGTGTTCGATTATCTCCTCACGCGATTCACGGAGCCGAGTGAGTTGTTCGGACCGTTCGACATCCGCAAGCTGCGCGAGGGGGAGCTCGTCACCAATACCGAGGGGATGCTCCCCGAGGCGTCGCTGGTGTTCCTCGACGAACTCCTCAATGCCAACAGCGCGATCCTCAACTCGCTGCTCGCCGTGCTCAATGAGCGCGTTTTCCGGCGCGGTCGCGAGACCCGGCGACTGCCGCTCCTCGCCGTCGTCGGTGCGAGCAACCGCCTCCCGGAGGACGACGCCTTGGCGGCCCTCTTCGACCGGTTTCTCCTTCGCGTCCGCAGCGACAACGTCAGCGACGACTTGCTCGATGACGTGCTCGCCGCGGGCTGGCGGATCGACTCGGCACGCGAGGGGGACGGGGCGGCGGGGTCGATGGCCATCGACGAGATCCGTCGCGTGCAGACGCTCCTGGCGGACGTCGACTTGGCGGGCGTCCGCCCGCGATTCGTCGACGTCGTGCGCGCCCTGCGGCGGGCCGGTGTGCCGATTTCCGACCGGCGGGGGGTGAAGCTCCAGCGGCTCATCGCCGCCAGCAGCGTGCTTTGCGGCCGACTCACCGCCAATGCCACCGATCTGTGGATCCTCCGCCATGTCTGGGACACCGAGGAGCAGCGTGAAGTGATCGCGGCGATCGTCGACAAGGCGATCGACCGCGCCGAGGCTCATGACCACGAATCGGCCCATCCGCGGGCCCGCGGCGATCTTCCCGATCCGGAGGCGCTCGCCCGCGAGATCGAGCGGCTGGAGGATGCCTTTCGCGCGGGGATGACAGCGAGCGATCGAGCGGTCGCACACGATCGACTCGGGCTTCTCGCCTCCCGCACCGCCTGGGTGCAGGACGGGCAGCAGCGAGGCTTCCTCGAGGAGCGCATTCGCAAGGCTTGGGAAGTGGTGGAGGGGACACCATGACCTGGGCGCTCGAGCTCGACGGCGCCGACGCTGCCGCCTGCGGTTTCCTCCGTCACGAGCCGGGAGTGGAGGCCCTGCTTTCGGAGGGACGTCTGTGGCTCCGGGGCGAGGCGTGCGACGATCGGCTGGCGTCTCGCCTCCTCCGTCTGCCGGCGATCGGACGCTACACCGTGACCGACGACGGCGCGCTCGTGGCGGACAGCACGCGGGTGCCGCGGGGCAGGCTTCCCGAGGGGCCGTGGTTTGCCCTTCATTGCTGGCTGCCACTCACGCCGCCGGCGGCATTCGCCGTGAAGCCGGCGGCGGGCTTCGGTGCCGTGGGCCTGACACTCGTGCGCGGGAATCGCCCGGGAGACGCAAACCTGCTCCGCGTCGGCTTCGCCTCCTGGATGACCCATGCCGTCGAGGCGCCGGCCGTGCGGCTTGCGCGCTGGTCCTTTGCCGTTGCCGACTCTGGCCTGACGCTCGTCCGCGGCATGCCGCTGCCGCCTCTACCCGGGCAGCGGCTCGTGGAGGAGGCAGGCGTCGCCGTCGAGGCGGGGTGGACCTGGTCGCCTTGGGTCTCCCCCGAGTCGCTTCGGGGGATCGTCGGCGCCAGCCGTGACGATCTTGTGGTGCTCGGTCGCGTAGCCGGCACCATGGAGTTGGCCTGCGAGATCGTGCCCGGGGAGGCCTTTGTGCGGGCCAGCCGCTCTGCGGTACGGCTGACGGCGCGTTCGCTGAAGGAGGCGACGCGATGAGCGATGCGGGCCAGCTTCAGGGCGGCGCGTTGCCCTTGCAGCCTGCGGGCGACTGGTGGTGGGAGTGGCAGAAGGCCGAGGATCTGATTGTCTGGGGCGGGGCAGGAGGGACGATCGCCTTTCGGGCAGAGCTCGAAGCGATCATCGACCATTTTCGTGGCCAGCGCATGCCACCGATCGGCGCCATGATCCTGCTCCTCTCCGCTTGCCGCGACGCCTGGGACGAGACGCCGACGACAGGGCATCTCAGCGGCATGCTTGCCAACGGCGAGCGCGACGTAGACCACCGCCGGATCGCGGTGGTCGTGGCGGGGCTGCGAAGGGTGCGGAATCTGCCGGCTGACCTGCGTGGCTCGCTCGCCGCCCGCAACGTCGTTGCGGACGTCGTGTTCGAGTCAAAACGCCTGCCCGACCCCTCCGTTCCAACCGACTGGGTGGTGGACCAGTGGTCGTCGCCCGCGGCGACCGTCGCTCCCGGGGGCGACGCCGACGCGAGGCTGACGCACTTCCGCACGGAGCTGCGGGCGCTGCTCCCCGGGCTCTTCCGGGTCGATGAGCGCACCGTGCGGATGCGGATCGAGACCGGGCTCGACGACACTCCCCGAGCCGTCGAAGAGGCGACGCTGCCGGAGCCCCGCAGCGTCGCGCCCGGCGGGATTCCCGCAGAGTGGTTCAACGACCCGGAGCTCGCCGCCGTGGCGAGGCTCGCCCGGCATGTGATGGCCGCGGTGACGCTCCCGCCGGCGCTCGACGCTCCGGCAGATCTCCCTCAAGGGGGCATCGCCGACATCACCAACCGCGGCCCCCTCGATCGGCTCCTGCTTTCGGAGCTGGCCCATGACGAGACGACGCTCACCGCCCGCCTCGCCCTCGGCGAGGCGCTCTACCACCGCCGTGAGCTCGCTGCCCCCCCGCCCCCGCGCTGCCGGCTGGTGCTCCTCGACAGCGGCGTGCGGATGTGGGGTTTGCCGCGGGTTTACGCCACCGCCGTGGCCCTCGCGATCCACGCGCAGGCCGGCGCGGGGAGCGAAGCACGCGTGTTTCGTGCCGCTGCCAGCGGCCTTCTGCCGGTCGATCTCGGCTCGCGCGCGGGCCTCGTGGAGCAGCTGGCGGTGCTCGAGCCATCGGCCCATCCCGGCGCGGCACTCGGGGCCCTCGCCGCGCTTCTCGGCGCAGTGGGAGGGGCGGCCGACGTCGTCGTGATCACGGGGGAGGAGGGGGCTGCCGATCCCGACTTTTGCCGGCAGATGACCGCGTGTGGGATCGATCCGATCCATCTTGTCACGGTGGCGCGCGACGGTCGCCTCCGGCTCTCGGCCCGATCGCGCCGCGGCAGCCGACTGATTCGGGAGGCACTCCTCGATGTCGAGAAGCTGCTGGCCGAGGGGCCGGGAGGGACGGCTGCCGGCGGAAAGAAGCCGCGGCTGCTCGATCGCAACCTGCCGGCCATTTTTTCTGCCGACCCGTTTCCGCTCCTGCTCACCGTGCCGGATGCGTTCGAGCATGCTTGGCCTGTCGAGGGGGTCGGGGTGCTGTCGATCACGCTCGATGGCCGGCTCCTCCTCTGGGACACTCCCGGCCGGGGCGGTCGGCTGATCGCCGATTCACTTCCACGGGGCAAGGTGCTTGCGAGCGATCCCACGGCCACGGCGGGGATGGTCCTCATGGTCATTGGCCCCTCGAAGCGGGGCCGCCTCCACGCCCTGTTCGTCGACATCCCGAAGCGGAAGGTCACGATCACGGCCCTCAACGTGCCGCGCGTCGGTCGGGGGAGGACCGCGACGATTCATCAGGGGCGGGTGCTCGTACGACTGCATCGTTCGACGACGGACGCCGATCTGATCGAGGTCGATCCTCGCTCGGGGCGCGTGGTGTCGACCTGCAAGGTGCCGGCGGGGGGGAGGCAGATCGGCCGGATCGTCCAGAATGTCGTGCATGGGGGCACGATCGCGCTGGCTGCCGGCCCGGCCCGGTATGAACCGGTGCCGGGCGACCAGGTCCTCCTCCGGGAGGCGCTGGCGGTGTTTGTCACGGATGGGATCGACGGGGAGACGATCGTCACCAGGGCGGGCGCCTTCCGCTTCGGAGCCGACCGGAAGCGGCGCGTCTGGGCAGGCGGCGCTGTCTCCCTCCAGGACATGGTGTTTAAAGGCGCATCGTTCGATGGCCGGCGGTTCGTCGTGACTGGGAGCGCTCTCCGTGGGGACGACCAGACGCATGTCGTGCAGGTGCCGGAGGGCACCTTCGTGAGTCGCCCGGGCAACGCGATGCTTCCGAGCCGAGACATGTGGGGTGATCCCCACGGAGCGGGCTTCCCTGCCCACATTCCCCCCATGTCTCTCGCGGCGATCGGCTTGGCGCCCGGGGGGCAATTGGCATTCCTTCCGGCGCACGACGGGCCGGCGACGACGCTCGGACTCGTCGAGGGAAATCTGGTCATCAGGCCCATGAGTGTCGATCGCCGCCGAATCCAAGGTGGTGCGTCGGGGGGCAAATGCTTTGCACACGGGGTTGGGCTGCGATCGACTCGCTTCACGGACGGGACGCAGGCCTGGATCGACAGCCGCGGCCTGGTGCACCTGCGGAGTTCGGTGGCGTCGCTGCCGGAGGTGACGCTCCTCATGGTGCCGTCTCCGCATCCGTTGGCCGGATGGTTGAGCGATGGCCGCGTCTTCGGCCCTGTCTGCCATCATGGTGGCGAACCGATCGACGACGCGGTCATCGAGCGAGATGTGCTTCGTCCCCTCCTCGCCGCCATCACCGAGTGAGCCATGCACCTCACCCTCGTTCCCTCATCTGGAGGAAGGCCCACCCGCGCCGGGGAAGCCTGGCTGATCCCCGAGGATCTCGTCGGCGCGGTGGTCGAAGCGCTCTCGCGCCGGCGGGGCAATCTCGGCGATGAACGTCTCCACGCCTTGCCGATCGGGCTGTTTGTCATCCCGGAAAAGGAGGAGGGGAAGAAGGAGGAGTTGGGAGCCTGGGGGAGGGCGATCCTCTATGGCCGGCTCGCCGAGAACGTCTTCGCGCCGGTTGACGCCGTGGTGAATGCCACGGTCTCCGCCGACGAGTGGCGGGAGATGTTCCCCCCCGGAGCGATCTACGTCTGGCATCCGACGGCAGGGCTGTTCTGTTGCCGCAAGGACGACGGTCTCCGCGTTGCCGATCTTCTCCGCGCTCCACGGAGCGAGTCGGGGGATTGGGGGCGTGCCGTTTCGGGGACTGCCCTCAACGCCCGGATCCGGTCGCTCCTCCCGGCCCGGACGATGACCGCCGACACGATGTGGGGGGGCGTGTCGGACGAGATCGGCTCGGCGCCGCTTTCCCTCAACACGCTCCCGCCCGTCCCCGGCGAATGGCGACTGCCGAGTCTGGAGGGGCGCTGGCCGGTGATCCTGAAGCGCCTCGTGATGACGCTCTTCGCGATCAGCGCGGCGATCGTTCTCGCTTGCCTGATCGCCTCGCCCCCGGGCGAACGTCCTCCGTGGCCTCGTGAGGCTCGAGGCGCCGATCCGACAGCGCCGGCTTTCGAGATTCCATGGCGCCCGATCGTTGGCCTGCTCTCGGTTGTCATGAATGTTGCCGTAGTGATGGGGGCCTTGATCTGGCTGGGATCGCGGCTCGTCGCCAGGGGCAGTGGCACGGGCGCCTCGTCATCGGCTGGCAAGGGGGGCGGCGCAGCGCCGAAGGTCTTGCCGTGGGGCACGCCGCCGCGGTGGCTCCTTCAATGGCGGCAGTCTCTGGCGAAGGCCTTCGAGAGCCGACACGATCGCGAGATCCGCCGCTTGATCCACCTCCTCAACACCGATCCTGACGCGGGGCTGCGGTTCGCGTTACCTCTCGTCGGCGAGGCGGCGCGCGGGCTTGCCATGCCGGCGTCGCGTCTCGGCGAGCAGCCCATCGACTACGGCGCGGTCGCCGGCGGAGCGGGCGGATTCATGCAGGTGACGCTCGAGCAGCGTGCGGCACTGTTGCAGCGCTACCGTGATCTGGCCAATCGCGAGATCGTGCTGGGACGCCACCGGCGGGCCGCCTACATCTTCGCCCGGCTCCTCGGCGATCACTCGTCCGCCGCGCGCGTGCTCCTCGACGGGAAGCATTTCCGCGAGGCGGCCGTCCTCTATGAAAAGACCCTCGAAAAGCCGGCTTTGGCCGCCGCCGCGCTCGAACGCGGTGGGCTCTTTTCCGAGGCGCTCGTTCTCTACGAGCGCGTCGGCGCGCACGAGAAGGTGGGGGATCTCTCGGCGATGCTCGGCCAGGAGGAGGCAGCCGCACGCGCCTACCGCCGCGCGCTCGAAGCGCGGCTCGCGGCCAGCGACCGCCTCGGTGCGGCCCGGATCCTCACCGCCAAGCTCCGGGAAAACGACGAGGCCCTCGCGGTGCTGGCCGCAGGCTGGCCGGACTCGTCGCAGGCCGCGGCCTGCGCGACCGAACGGTTGAAACTTCTCGGCGATCTCGGGCGGCATGCCGCGACCCGGGACTACGTCTGCCGGATGGTGGGCGATGGGCGTGGGGGCGACAGCCGAACTCGAGCGGTGCTCGGGATCCTGCCGGCGGTCGCGCGTTCCTACCCCGACGAGGAGACGCGCCGGCTGGTTGCCGACCAGACCCGTCTCCTCGTCGCCGAGACCCTCTCCAAGCGGTCGACGGCCGATTTGACACCGCTGATGGGATCGCTGATGGGAGCGCTTGCCGCCCTCGAGCCTGGGGATCGCCTCCTCCACCGCGACACGCAGCGCTATGCTGCCCAACGACCGACCGTGCGGGTGCCGCCGCAGCCGCATTGGGCCACCGGAAAGTGCGGGGTGGTGCCGAGCGGCAAGACCCAGCTGCCGCCGGGCCAATGGACGACGCTCGTTGCCGAAGGCGAAAGGCTCTACGCCGCCGGCCGGATGGGCCGACAGCTTGCGGTCATCCGGTTTGAAGCCTCGGGGAGCCTGCAGACGGCGACCGACAAGACATGGTTCGTCGGAAGCGATCTCGAGGCAGGGCGACGCGATCCGCTCGTGCTGCTGGCCGTGTCGGCCCGTGTCGGCCGGGCCGTGCTCCAGCCGGCGCTCGGTTTCGCCATCCCCGTCGAGGCCACGCTCCCTGCCTGTGGGGATGAGCCGGCGTTCGTGGTCGGGAGCCATGCGGCCTTCGCCGGGCGGACCAGCGTGCCCTTCGTGGCGGGCATGGCCTATGGGCGCGAGATGGCCCTCGACATCCTCCGCGCTCGGCGCGACGGAGCCGAGAAAGCGGCGTGGATCTGGGAACGGCACGACGCGGCGACCGGCGCGCTGCTGGGGACGTGGCAGTTGCCCCCTCTCGGGCTCCATGGACGGAATCTCCCTGCCGTGACCTTCCGCGACCATGCAATCATCGTCGGGCATGACGACGAGATTCTCGTCATGGGAATCGACGGCCAATCGCGATCGACTCCTTCGCCGGGGCCGGTGCTGCGGGTGGCCGCCACGACGCACGGCGAACGCGTGGTCATCGCCGCATCGCTTCAGGACGGGGGGATCTTCGTGTCGGGCGAGCTGATCGCGAGATTCGCCAGGGGGTTTGATGCCCCGCTCTGCTGCTTTCTCGACGGCGATCTTCTCGTCGCCGCCGGCGAGGGGGAGATCGAGGTGTACGCTATCGACGGGGGACGCGTGTTGCTCGTCGCCTCGCACGTGGATCGAGGCCTCAAACCCGTGGCGATCACTCCGTGTGGCGGCCGGTTCCCCGGCTTCGCCATCCTCGCTGCCAACGGGAAGGTGTCATGGTTTGGAATTCAGGGCGGACTGCAGAAGAAGCTGTCATGAATCGGTGTCGTCGGATCGGGCCCTGAAAGATTTCCCCGCCGAAAGAAGGCGGCCGGCGAGGTTTCCGTGTATGCTAGGTGTTATCTGGAATGCAGTTCCCCTGTTGGGGGCCGTGTCGCGCCGGTTCGCTCGCCTGAATCGCCTTAAAAAAGCTCTCTGGCCCGCGACTCAATCGGTCGGCTTGGTGCCTTGAGTTCTCGTCATCCCGGCTTGGTGGGCCACCACGTTGGCCAAGACTACCGCAGCCCGAAACCTTCTTCGGGCTGCCGGGACATTTTCTCGAGAACGAAACGCGACATGGCAAAGAAACTGTACGTCGGTAATTTGAATTACAAGGTCACCAACGCATCCCTGGAAAGCTTGTTCACCGAGTACGGCACCGTCCGCTCGGCTCAGGTGGTGATGGACCGCGAGACCGGCGGGAGCAAGGGCTTCGGCTTCGTGGAAATGGCCGATGATCAGGCCGCTCAGGCCGCGATCCAGGCGCTGCACGACCGCGATGTGGACGGGCGTCGGCTCGTCGTCAACGAAGCGCGGCCGCGCGAAGAGCGTCCGGGCGGGTTCGGCGGCCGTCGTTGATCCGGACTTTGGTCAACGGTGAGCGTCGTTGGGGGGCGGTCGGTCGACCGCCCCCCGCGACGCTCCCATGATCGTTGTTCCGATCGTTTCGCCCCTGCATCGATCCATCCCGCAGCATCTCGAGAGGGCTCCCATGTCTCATAAGAAGCCCATCCCGCCCGTGCCCGCCGCCGCAGCGCCGCGGCCCCGCTGCCCCGTCTGCGGCATGGCGACGTATTCCCGCAGCGGCACGCACCCCCAGTGCATGCAGACCAGCCACGACCGCCTCCTCCGCCAGGCGAACAAGCCGCCGGTCGTGCCCCCCGCTGCCGGCGCCTGACGCTCGCCGTCTGCACCGGTCGGCCGGGCGACCGTCTCTCGTGCGATGCCCTGTTCAGGCGTCCTCGCTGTCGGCGGCCGGGAGTTCACCGGAGGCGATCGCGTCGGTGAGCCGCTTGTGATCGCCGTCCACGAAGCGGGATTCGGCCACCGCGAACACCTCCACCGCGTCGGCAAACGCCTTCCCCTCGCCGAGATAGGCGGCGATCGCCACCGTGTCGCCGCTGCGGGCGTGGGCCTGGGCCAGCGTGCGAGCGCAGAGATCGGCGTAGAGTTCGAGCGTAGCGAACTTGGCCGACTCGACGTCGAAGGCCCCCTTCATGTCGTGCAACTGCCGACCGTAAAAGTGACGGTTCGGGTCGGAGACGCCGTCGACCCAGCCGAGGAACAGATCGGAGACCGCCTGCATGAGCTTCTGGCCGCGGACAATCCGCTGCCCCTCGTGGGCGATCCGGGGGAAGTCGCCGGTCGTCTTCACGTGGGGGGCGAGGACCGACGGCGTCGCCTCCTTTGTCTGGAGGATGATCTGGTCGTCGGCGTCGCGGCCCTCGAGGAGGACCACGAAGCAGCGGGCGCCGATGCTCCCCACCCCGCCGACGCGCGTCGCGAAGTCGATCCACGCGTAGCGGCGGGCAATCACCTGGTACTCGTGCGGCAGCGTTTCGATGTAGGCCGCGAAGCCGGCCGCGAGGCTCGCCCGGCGGGCCTCGTCGTCGCATCGCACGAGCACGGGGGGCCGCGACTTGAAGCGGCGCTGGCCGTCGACCTCCTCGGTAAGCCGCGCGATCGCGCGATCTTGCGTACGACGCCGGGCCTTGTCGAGCACGGCTGCCGCATCCTTGGCCGGGGCGGCGGAATCGGATTCGTCCGCGAGGCTCTCGATATCGGCGGCCGTCATCCGTTCATAGAGCGCCCCCACCGTCGACTTCTCGGAGAGATTCCGGATCGACTTCCGGTAGGTCGCGGCCACGCGCCGGGCCAGGGCGGCGGCTTTGGCCGGCTCGTCGCGGGCGTGAAGGCAGGTCACGAACGACGTCGCCAGCCGGAGGACATCCCATTCGAACGGACCGGGGTGGGTTTCATCGAAATCGTTGACGTCGAAGACGAGATCCCGCTCGGGGGAAGCGTAGATGCCGAAGTTCGACAGGTGGGCGTCGCCGCAGAGCTGCACGATGAGGTTCGTGCTCGGCCGCGCCCCGAGGAGAGCGGCCATCATCCCGGCCGAACCGCGCAGCGTGGCGAGCGGACAGGCGGCCATGCGGGCGTGCCGCAGGGGGAGAAGGTCCGGGAGCCGGTCACGCCCCTCGGCCTTGAGCATCTCGACGATGTCCGGCCGGCGATCCCGGGCCGGTGGATCGCCGAGGTGGGCCAGGGGCAGATCCCGGGCCTGCTGCCGGCCGACCTCCATCCGGTCGTCGAGGGTGAGGCGGCGGGGCAGGGCGGACGGGGTGTCATTCATGGCGGGCATCGTACCACCGCAAGGGCACGCGGACCGGTTCCTTGCCCCCCACGCACGTCCGCGGTAGCCTCTCCTTCCAGCGAGGGGGACTCGCGCTGATCGAGCTTTCTGGGGAGGGATGAACCATGTTGGTGTCCATTCGGCGCGGTGGGGCGGTCGGGCTGGCGATGATCGTCGCCGCGGTGCTTTCGTTGGCGATCGGCCGGGTGTCGCGAGCCGATCCGGTCGCCGACGCCTTCCGGTCGATCCCGTGGCAGCAGGGCCCGACCAAGGGGGAGATGGGCTCGTACGCCACGATCGACGTCCCGGAGGGATTCATCTTCAGCGGGCCGGAAGGGGCACAGAAGTTCCTCGAGCTCAATCAAAATCCTCCCAATCCCGCCACGATCGGGGTCCTCCTCCCGGTGAACGAGGCGGAGTCGTGGGTTGTCTACTTCGATTACCACGACTCCGGCCACGTCAAAGACGACGAGCGCGATTCGATCGATGCCGCAGAGTTGCTTGCGACGTTGAAGGCGGGGAACGAGGCGGGCAACAGCGAGCGCCGGCGCCGCGGATGGGAGACCCTCGAGGTCCTCGACTGGGTCGTGCCCCCCGGGTATGAAGCCACGACGAACCGTCTGGCCTGGGGCGTGCGGTTGCGAACCGGGAAGGGGCAGGACGTGGCGAACTACGACGTTCGCGTCCTCGGGCGGACGGGTGTCGTCAGCGTCACCCTCGCCTGCGACCCGGCGGAGGTGGTGTCGCTCGTCCCCCGACTGCAGCAGTTGCTCGGCGGATTCGAGTTCAAGCAGGGACAGCGGTACGCCGAATGGCGGCCGGGCGACAAGATGGCTGCCTACGGACTGACGGGCTTGATCGCCGGCGGAGCCACCGTGGCGGCGCTGAAGGGGGGATGGCTGGCGAAGCTCGCGGCCGTGTTCGCCAAGGCGGGCAAGGCGATCGTGATCTTCTTTCTTGCCATCGCCGGCGGCCTGTGGCGGCTTGTCACGGGACAAAAGGGGGGTGCGCGATCCCGTTGATGGCGAACTCCACGGTCGCGTTCCTGGCACTGCCGCTGGACGACGTCGAGCAGATCTTCGTCGTACTTGCGGCGCTCTACCTGCTCGAATGTTGTTGGTGGGTGCGGGGGGAGACGCAGCGTCTCTTCACGGGACTGTTCGTCCGCTGGAGTGACGTGCCGATCGAGCGACCGGCGCTCGAGGCCTGGCGATTGACCTTCGCGAATCCGTGCCCCTGGTCGGAGAGTTTCTCGGCGGAGCGGGCGCCGTTGCCTTTTGACGATCGACGTCTGCTCGTTCCCCAACTCGATCGCGAGAGCGGGGGCGAGCGGTACGTCGCTTTCGAATGGGATTCGTTGGAACCGGTCGCCGCCTCCGGCCGGGACGTTCAGGCAGGCAGTCTTCGTCTTGGCATCTATTCCAGCCACGCCGTCGCCGCGGCGATTGCCGATCGGCTCGAGCGAGTCCGGGCGGCGAGCCCGAGAGAACGCGCGTCAATCGCCGCCGCCGTCGTGGCCGAGCCCTGGGACTGGCATGCGGCCGCCGGGCGACTCGGCCGCTGGCGCCGGGCCGTCTCCCTCGTTCAACGGCTTGGAGGACTGCTCACCGTGCTGGCCGTGGCCGGGCCTTTGGTTCACGCTTGGCACGCAGCACTCCCGCCCGATTTGCCGCTTCTCCTCCTCGCCATCGGCTTCGTGCTCTGGATCGCCACGGCCGTCGCCGGCGTCGCGATCCGCCGGAGTGAACTGCCGAGCGATCCGGAGGCTCGAAAGCATCGGTGGACGGCGTTTTTCTCCCCGGCCTCGGCGATGCGTTTGGCCGACCGGATGGGGCGCGACCTCGTCGCGGGGTACGAGCCCCTCGTCGTCGCGCTGATCGGCGGGGAGCGGAGCGGATCGGCCTCGGTGGCAGCGCTCTGGCTCCGAGACGCGGTTCACCCCGCGTTCCGTCCCGCCACCACCGACACATCGGCCGCCGCGACCCTGGACTGGTATCAGGGGCGAAGTACGGCCTGCGCTCGGCAGGCCGTTGCCGACGCAGGGCACGATCCGGAGTCGTGGCTCGGGCCCCCGCGCCCCGATCGGGATGCCGTGGCCTACTGTCCCCGCTGCCATCGCCAGTTCGTCGACACGACGGATCTCTGCGGCGGATGTGGCCTGGCGACTCTCCCGCTGCCACCGTCGTAAGCCCGGATCCCGACTGGGAGAGGGGAGAGGCCCGCGGGGCGGGCCACGGCTTCTCCGTGGGCGGCGCGAGCCTCCTGTCCGGAGACTTCCGGTCGGATTCACGGGCGATTCCGGGGCCTGGAGAGGCTGCCAATTGGGGCTTCGCTGGCGGGGCTTTTTTGCGATAAACGCTCCCCCGTCCCCGCAGGCTCCAGGGAATCCAGCCATGAATCCGTCCGCCCGCCGCCCGTCGCGCTGCGTCCGCAAGCGTTCCGTCCCCGCCCGTGACGTGCGGCTCGCGCTGGAGTCCCTCGAGGACCGGCGGATTCTCGCGGCCTTCAGCTACGACGGGCCGACGAAGGCGCTGGCGATCACCCTCGATGCCGAGGGGGAGATGCGGGTCGCGAGCTCCGGGGGCGGCAACTACGTCTTTACGCTCGTCTCCGCCGACACCTTCAAGGGGACCGACACCGCCGCCGTCTCCGGCAACGGCCTGGGCGTCCTCACCGTCACCTCCGCCCTCGACATCGATCGGGTCGCGATCACCAACACCCTCAACAACACCTCGGTCAATTTCACCACCAGTACCGGCTCCTACGTCGATCACTTCGACGTCCTGATGACACGGTCGACCGGCGTGTGGGTGCCGCTGGTGAAGGTCTCGGGCGCCACCGCCTTCGCGGCGGCCTCGACGCTCACCGCC
>CAJBCV010000441.1 GCA_903951635.1 uncultured Planctomycetaceae bacterium | reverse complement strand
CGGTTGGCGTCTGGTTTCCCGCATCGCAGCGATCGGCCGCAGGCCGTAGCGTGACGAGAGTGGTCAATCCATGAGCCAGTTACCCGGCACAGTCACCGCTCCCCAACGCTCTTCCTGAGCCGTCAGGCCTCCACCATTCCCGCGAAAAACGCCTTCACTCCCCGGAAAGCGCGAAACGTAAGGTACCCCCGGCAGGGATCGAACCTGCGACCTGAGCTTTAGGAAAGCTCCGCTCTATCCAACTGAGCTACGGGAGCCAAATGCCGGGCGGGGCGTTGATTGCCACGCCCCGGCTCCGGTCATCGTACGGCCCCCCACCCCCGCCAACAAGAAGTGGTGTCGATGCCCCGACCGGCTCGAAATCCGTGGCCGGAGGCCCGATGTCGGCTGCCGACGGCGGGAGCGGGCTGTCGGCTGTGGCATGGCCGGCTGCTGGCTGCCGGAGCCGGGACGCAGGCGACTGTCAGAGGAGCTCCGCCAGGATCCGACCGCGGTCGACCAGCGGATGAGGCCGACCCGTCACGTCGGTCAGCGTCGTCGCCTGCGGGTCGATCCCCAGGCAGTGCCAGATCGTTGCCGTCACGTCCTTGAATGTCACCGCCCCACCAAGCGGCGCTCCACCCCACCGGTCCGTCTCGCCGAGGACACGCCCCCCACGGATCCCGCCGCCTGCCAGGAGCGCCGGCGACACCGCCGGCCAGTGATCGCGCCCGCCGTCTTTGTTGATCTTCGGCGTCCGCCCGAACTCCCCCCACACCACCACGATCACGTCGTCGAGCATCCCCCGCTCCTCGAGATCGAGGACCAGCCCGGAGAGCCCGGCGTCGAGAATCGGCAGCACCTGCCGCAGACGAGGATAGTTGCCGGCGTGGGTGTCGAAGTCGCTCAGGGAAATGCTCACGCACCGCACACCCGCTTCCACCATCCGCCGGGCAAGGAGAAACTTGAGCACCGCCCGCGGCCCGTCGGAGGTTTCGATGGCAGGAAGCTCAGGCGTCGTCATGCGGTAACGCGCGAGCACCGCCGGCGACTCCGACTCCAGATCGAGCGCCGCCGCGACGCGCCCCGAGGTGAGAATGCCGATCGCTTGATCGTGGAAGCGATCCCCGGCGCCGCCGGCCTCCGTCGTTGCGAGCGTCTGCTTCCAGCTGTCGAGCGATGCAAGCAACTGCCGGCGACTGCCGAGCCGGTCGACGGTGAGCGACGGAGCGAGCGACAGCGACGTGGCGAAGTCGCCCCCCCGGGCGGCGAGTTCACCGACCATCCCCGGCTCGAGCGGCCGAGCAAAGAGACCGCCGATGTCGGGGCGGAACGGACCATGCGCGGCTCCGAGGAAGCCGGGACGGGCACTGTTGCGCACCATCCCCCGCCCCTGCTGACAATCGACAAACGGTGGCGCCGTATCGCCCGGCCGACCATGGAGCTTGGACAGGACCGAGCCGATCGCCGGCCAGCCCCCCTGACTCTTGAGATGCTCCGGATCGTAGCCCGACTGACACTGGAAGGCGTCGTGCTGACCGGCCGACCCGACCACCGCGCGGAGGAAGGCAAACCGGTCGGCAAGCCTGGCGATCCCGGGAAGCAATTCGCAGACATGGATCCCCGGCACCGAGGTGGCGATCGCCGAAAACTCCCCCCGCACCTCCGCCGGCCCATCGGGCTTCATGTCGATCGTGTCCATCTGCGGCGGCCCGCCGTCGAGATGGACGTGGATCACCGCCCGGTGCCCGGCGGCGGGGGTGGCATCGGCACGGAGAAGATCGACAAGGCCCAGACCCCCGAGACCGGCCAAGCCCGCCGTGAGCAGGCTACGGCGCGGTAGCCGACGGCAGGGAGAGACGCGGCGGCTGGAAGCGGAGGAAGACATCGCGATGGCAAGCGGGGAGAGGTGGCTGCCCTGAAGGAAAAAGTATCGCACGCCCGAGCGGCCGCTGTCAGCCCCGCCGGAAACGCCGCCACACCCCCTGAAACGAGCGCCAAGCCGGCCCGCCGAGATGACGGATCAGATCGATCGGGGCATGCTCGCCGAACGTCCGCCAGACGCCGTAGCGATTGGTGAGGAGCTCCCAGGCACCCATCCGGAACGGATAGGGGAGATCGACCG
>CAJBCV010000440.1 GCA_903951635.1 uncultured Planctomycetaceae bacterium | reverse complement strand
GTCGGTCACGCTGGCCGAGCCTGCCGGGCGCGGTTGCGGCGTCTGATGGCCCACACGATCACCACCCAAGAGAGGGCAGTGAGGAGCATCAGTCCCCAGCGGAAAAAGCGTGGGGGCACAGTGTCGAGACCGACGCGATCGGGTTGGGTGCCGAAGTCCATCGTCGGAAGAGCGTCAAACTCTGGTGTCCCCCGGAGGCGGAAGATCGCGTCATCGAGCGGTGCGTTGAACTCGACGTCGTTGATGGCCAGGTATTCCAGCCGGCTCTTCAAGCGGCGTTCGTTTGTCTTCGGATCGGATTCATACCGCTCCCTGACGACGTTTTTTGGAAACCAGAAGCCGGCAGCGGTGGGCTGGAAATCGGCGTGGATGTCGCGGCTGATCTCGACATCGCTTGCACTCATCGTTTCCGACTCAACGACATAGCCCTGCTCAGGGAGGACCGTCGTCGTCATCTCATAGCCTGAGAAGAGAGGAATGCCGAGCACGCTCTTCTTGATCGTGACCTTCTCCGCCCGTGCGCCTGGAATCGCCTTGGAAGCGACTTCCTCGACCCCGACTGAAGCGCCGTCGTTTGCGGCGGCGCGGAGGAGGGTGTTGCCGGTCTCCCGGCCCAGCCGACCGGCATTGAAGAAATCTGGAATCGGCGTGATCGGTTCGCTGCCGACGCGTGTCAGGCCCGATGTCTCGGCGTTCCCCGGTGTCTGCTGTGCCGCCTGTACGTTCATCATGTTCGCTTCCGTGGCATCCCAGGTGACCACAAGACGGCCGGCGGCATCCGATGCAACGTCGATTTCGCCACTGCGAATCTTTTCGGCCAGTTCCTTCAGCGGCACGTCGTCCGGCAGGTTCACCTGCTCGAAGCGATACTTTTGGTTCTTCACCGACACCGAGCAGTAACGGGTCAACGTCGGGGAGAGGGCGCTCGTCTCGTGCTTCCTCGCGGTGGCCATGTCTCGGTCATATTCCGCTTTGAGGCGCTGCTCAAACTCCTCAGTGATCGTCCCGCCACTCTCAAGCGTCGCTTTGCGTAGTGACTCAATTCCGCTTTTGAACATCCCATCCAAATGTCGCATCCGTGCCTCAAACTGTTCGGCATCGGCTTCTGCGTCCCGTGCGACATAGTTCCGCATGAGGTATCGTCCGGCGACTGTCTCCGGAGTCTTCGTTGAAGCGGCCATCGCTTCATAGATTGCGGCCGCTTTCCTCGAGCCCGGGGAGTCTTCCGCGTTGAGCGGGACTCCTGACAAACTCAGGATGGCGAAAAGGGGAAGCAGGGCTTCGCTGATCGCCAGTTTTCGACGATTGATCAAGGTATGCATGATCATTTGGCGCACGCTGTTCTCGGGTCGCCCACGTTCTGTGCAGTCAGTAGGCAATTTGTCGTGCAGTAAGGCATAACGCAACTTCCCACCCCCAGTTCGAAAGCGAGGGCCGCCCAACATCCTGTTCCGACCGTCGCCAAACATGTGGCAACTGCCAACGATCCCGATGCGCCGATCAATCCAATCAAGCACACGACCGCCTCCGACTGAGGTGCCGCAACCTGCGAATAAGTATCGCGTGCCCACCCCGGATTCACTTTGCATTCACGGCAGATCGGTCCCTCGCCGCTCCCTGTAGCCGGGCCGTTGCAGACGCCGGCAAGAAAGTTGAAGTCTTTTATTCCGCAGGTGCCACATATGCCTTCGGAAACTCCGGTTGTCTGCCATCGATTCTCACCGATGCACGCCTTGGCTGACGTATTGGGCGGAGGGCATCCATTGAACACCGGGTTGAAGGGCTTCAGGGGGATACTCTGGGCTTGGAGCCTGGTGAGCGTCGGGTCGAGTGACGCGAGGAGCGCGAGGGCTCCGATGACATGAAGGAGCGTCGTGAGTCC
>CAJBCV010000439.1 GCA_903951635.1 uncultured Planctomycetaceae bacterium | reverse complement strand
GGGAGGCTGTTTCCGGCGGATGGCCTGCCGCGCGGGGGGCGGGAGGAGCGCCGTCGCCGTGGGGCGGGGAGTCGTCTTGGTGGGGGGCTTCCCGAAGGCCGGCGGGAGGACGCCTCACGCCGCGCCGTCCGGCGCCAAGCCCGCGGAGTCGCTTGATGAGGCGGACGATGTCGGCCGGAAGCGGGCTCGAGAACTGCAACGCTTCCCCGGACACCGGGTGGACGAAGCCGAGGTCGGCGGCGTGCAGCGCCACCCGCGCGGCCTGCGAGCGATCGACGATCTCGCTGCCGCGCGGCGCCGAATAGACCCGCTCGCCACAGACCGGATGCCCGCTTTCGGCCATGTGGATGCGGATCTGGTGGGTGCGGCCGGTCTCGAGCCGGCATTCGACCAGCGTGTAATCGTCGCCGAAGTGCTCCACGGGCACGACGTGGGTCACCGACCGTTTCCCCTCTTCGCCATCGGCGGAGCCACGCCGGCCGTCGCCGCGGTCGCGGACAAGATTCGAGATGATCGTGCCCGCCTCGACCCTCCCGACACAGATCGCCAGGTAGCGGCGCTTCGTGGTGTGGGCCCGGAATTGCTCGGCGAGGATCCGCTCGGCCGGGACGGTGCGGGCGAAGACGAGCAGGCCGCTGGTTTCGCGATCGATGCGGTGGACGGCCCGCACCATCGGCTGGCGACGTACGCCACTCCGCTCGCCGTCGGCGCGGGGAAGCCCGCCACGCCCCGCCGTTCCGGGACGACGGCGGGAGCGACCGTCGAGAACGCGCTGCATGACGGCCGGGAGGAGTTCGTCGAGCGTGGGCTGCACCTGCCTGCGGCGGGCCGGCCAGTCGCGCTCCTCGGCATGGCGCGTCGTGGTGAGGCCGGCCGGCTTCTCGACCACGACGACCGCGTCGTCGATGTGGACGATCCGCACGTCGTCGGCGCGGGGCGGGGCCACGGCCGCCTCGGGGAGGATCTTCACCACCTCACCCTCCTTGAGCCGGCGCGCCACGTCGGTGCAGATGTTTCCGTGGATCATCACGTGCCGCGATCGCACCAGCTGCTGCACACGCGACCAACTCGTCCCCTCGAGCCGGGCGCGGAGGAATCCCGCCAGCGTCTGGCGCGCGTCGCTGCCGCCGACATGAAAGACCGTGCCGTTGGACTTCGGCTTCGTCATGGGAATGGGATACTCGGTGCGTGTCGGATGGAGGGTTGCCCCGTTCGGCGTGGGAGGCCCGGGGGGCCCCGGGTGTCTGCCACGATCCCGGTGGGCCCGGAAAGGGGGCTTTGGCCCCCGGTCCAGCCGGCCGTTGGCAGCTCCTCTCCCGCGGCCCGCCGGCGGCTTGACCGGGGGTGGCCCGGTTCTAGACTCTACATCGGGTGGGCCTCGCTGCGGCCGCCTCCGGCGGAATCGCCGTCTCCTGTTGCTCCACGTCCCCCTTTCGAGGATCCCCTTCCGTGCCCGGCACCTGCGTCATCGGTCTGCAATGGGGTGACGAGGCGAAGGGGAAGCTCGTCGATCTTCTCACCGAAGAGCACGACGTCGTCGTTCGCTACCAGGGGGGGGCCAACGCGGGCCACACCGTCGTTTCCGGCGGCCAGACCTGGAAGCTCTCGCTCATTCCCAGCGGGATTCTCCGTGACAACGTCACGTGTGTCGTCACTGGCGGCGTCGTTCTCGACCCCGCCAGCGTGATCAAGGAGATGGACGGCCTCGAGTCGCGGGGGGTGAAGATCGGGAGGAAGCTCCTCCTCTCCGACCGGGCCCACGTCGTGTTCCCCTGGCATGTCAGCGAGGACCGCTTCCTCGACGGCAGTCCTTCCGGCGGCGAAGCGATCGGCACCACCGGCCGGGGAATCGGCCCCTGCTACCGGGACAAGGTCGGCCGGTCGTTGGCGATCCGGCTCGGCGACTTCTACCGCCCCGACTTCCGCGACCGGCTCGCCCATGTCGTGAGCGTCAAGAACGGCCTTTTTGCCGGTTGGACCGTCGGCGGGGCGACGATCGAGCCCCTCGATGCCGAGCGGATCCACGCCGAATACGCCGCGTACGGCGAGCGCCTCCGGCCGCACGTCGCCGACACCACTGCCTTCCTCCTCGACGAGATCGAGGCGGGAAAGCGGTTTCTGTTCGAGGGAGCGCAGGGCTCGCTCCTCGACATCGACCACGGCACCTTTCCCTACGTCACCAGCAGCAATTCCTCCGGCGTCGGAGTGTCGAGCGGATCGGGCGTTCCCGGGCGCTGGATCGACCGGGTGATCGGCGTCGTGAAGGCCTATTCGACGCGCGTCGGCGGCGGCCCACTCCCCACCGAGCAGATCAACGTCGTCGGCGAGCACCTCCGGGAACGGGGCCGCGAATACGGCACGGTGACCAATCGGCCGCGCCGGTGCGGTTGGTTCGACGCCGTCGCCGCCCGCTACACCGCCAGGCTCTCGGGGGTCGATGTCCTTGCCGTCATGCTCCTCGACGTCCTCTCCGGCCTCGACGAGGTGAAGATCTGTTCGGCCTACGAGATCGACGGCCAACGCGTGAACCACTTCCCCAGCCACATCGACGATCTCAGGAAGGCTGTTCCGGTTTACGAGACACTCCCTGGGTGGAGGGAGGACCTGACGGGCGTGCGGGGCTACGATGACCTCCCCTCCCAGGCCCGGGCCTATCTCGACCGGATCGGTGAGCTGCTCGGCCGGAGGGTGTCGATCGTGTCCGTCGGCCCCGACCGGGCCCAGACGATCCTCCGTGACCGCAACGTTGTCGGCAGCCCCCCGAAGCCATGGCCACCACACCCGCACCCCTCGGCGGCGAACGCCTGACGCCGGTGGCGGCGCCGGTCGAACCCGTACCGCACGCCGTCGTCGCGCCGCGCCCCGAATCGATGCCGCGGCATGTCGCCATCATCATGGACGGCAACGGCCGCTGGGCGCGGACGCGCGGCCTGCCCCGCATCGAGGGGCACCGTCGGGGTGTGGCGAGCGTGCGACGGACGACCGAACAGTGTGTCCGCCTCGGCATCGAGCAGCTCACTCTCTACTGCCTCTCCAGTGAAAACTGGCGACGCCCGGAGGCGGAACTCTCGTTCCTGATGTGTCTCCTCGAGCAGTATCTCGTCGAGGAGCGGGCGCTCCTCATGGAGCAGCGCGTGCGGCTGTCGATGATTGGCCGCCGCGACGGAATTCCGGCCGAGACACTTGCCGCCCTCGACCAGACCGCCGAGCTGACGGCCGGCAACGGCGGTATGAAGCTCTGTCTGGCGATCAACTACGGCGCCCGTGCCGAGATCGTCGAGGCCGCCCGGCGCCTCGCCTGCGAAGTGCGGGATGGCCGCCTCGACCCGGAGGCCATCGACGAGGATCGCTTTGCCGCAGCGCTCGACACCGCCGGGATGGCCGATCCCGATCTCCTCATCCGCACCGCCGGCGAGATGCGCGTGAGCAATTTTCTCCTCTGGCAGATCAGCTACGCGGAACTGTGGGTGACCGACGCCGCCTGGCCCGACTTCGACGAAGGGCAGCTCGACGCCGCCCTCGCCTCGTACGCCTCGCGCGAGCGGCGCTTCGGGGGGCTCGGGAAACCGTGACGCTTCCAGGCCTCGCCACGCCGATTCCAGAAGGGGGCCCTCCCAGGCCGGCGCCCCACACGCGGACGGCCCGCGTGATCGTGGGCTTCGGACTGCTCGGGGCCTTTCTGCCGCTGGTGTGGGCCGACTCCGTCGGCCTGTGGGGCGCCGGGGCAGCGGTGTGGCTGCTTCCAGTAGCGCTCCTCCTGGCGGGAGCCGCGGGAGCCGAATGTGTGGCGATCCTCGCCCGCCGGGGCCTCGGGCCGCGGGCGACCGTCCTCGTGGCCGGTTGTGTCGCCGTGCCTCTGGCGGCGGCCCTCGGCAGTCCGGCGTTCCGCTCCACCGCGGGTGGGGGAGCGCCGCTCAACCCGGCCGGATGGGCAGCCGCGGCCGCCGTGGCTGCGATGACGGGAGCGTTTCTCGTGGAGATGGTCTTCTACAGGCAGGGGGATGGGGCGATCGAACGGCTGGCCGGAACGGCCCTCGGGCTGTTGATGGTCGCCCTACCGATGGCCTTCCTCGTCTGCCTCCGTCTCACCGGCACGCCCGACTACGAGGGGGGCTGGCACCGTCCGGGGCTCGCGCCGCTGGTGGGGATGATCGCGGCGGTGAAGTTCGGCGACGTGCTCGCGTATCTCGTCGGTTCGACCGTCGGCCGTCACCGCATGGCGCCGACCCTGAGCCCGGGGAAGACGTGGGAAGGAGCGGTCGGATCGTTGTGCGGGGCGCTGATCGCCTCGTGGATCGTGCTGGTCGCCCTGCGTGGGGTGCTCACGCCTGCCGAGGGCGGAAGTGCCGAACCGTTCGGTGGGTGGGTTCTTCACGGCGTGGTCGTGGGCGCGGCCGGGATGCTCGGCGACCTTGCCGAGTCGCTCGTCAAACGCGAGGCCGGCGTCAAAGATTCGGGGGGAGCGCTCGGCGCTCTCGGCGGTGGTCTCGATCTCGTCGATTCGCTTCTCTTCGCCGCGCCTGCCGCATGGTTGCTGTGGGTGCATTCGTTTCCGTCCTGAGCCGGCGCCGTCGATCGCGACCCTGCCGCCACTTCCCCGGAGGAATCTTCCATGGATCGCCGCTTTCTGGGTCGACTGTTTCTCGCCGCGGCCCTCCTCGGCTGCGCGTGTAGCCCCCGAAAGGGCACGGCCGACGAGGCGAATTGGCCGGCCTTCCGTGGGCCGGCCGCGCGCGGCGTGGCGCTGGGCCGGGGGCTTCCCGACCGCTGGTCGGCCACGGAGAACGTCGCCTGGAAGACCGACCTCGCCGGCCGCGGCTGGTCGTCGCCGGTGGTCTGGGGGGACAAGATCTTCCTCACCACCTGTGAGTCGACCGGGGAAGTCGAGGAGGCGAAGAAGGGGCTTTACTTCGGCGGTGATCGGACGGAGCCCTCCGAGGCGATCCACCGGTGGAAGGTGCTCTGTCTCGACCTCGAATCGGGAAGCATCCGCTGGGAGAAGACTCTCCACGAAGGGAAGCCGTCGCAGCCGATCCATCTGAAGGGGAGCTACGCCGCGGAGACGCCGGTCGTGGATGCTGACCGGCTGTGGTGCCTGTTCGGCAACGTCGGTCTGTTCTGCCTCGATCACGACGGCAACGAGCAGTGGCGCCGCGAGATCTCCCCCCGCCCGATGCGCAACGGCTGGGGCACCGCGGCCTCGCCGGCGATCCACGACGGCCGGGTCTATCTCGTCCACGACACCCAGGACACCTCCGAGATCGTCGCCATCGACGCCGCCACCGGCGCCGAGATCTGGAAGACCGATCGCGACGAGAAGAGCAACTGGGCCACGCCACTGGTGTGGGTGACGCCGGAGCGAACCGAGATCGTCACCGCCGGCACGGGGAAGGTGCGGTCGTACGACACCGACGGAAAGCTCCTCTGGTCGCTCCAGGGGATGTCGTCGATCACGATCGCCACTCCCTACGAGCACGACGGGCTGCTTTGTGTCTCCTCGGGCTACGTGATGGACCGCAGCAAGCCGCTCTACGCGATTCGGCCCGGGGCGATGGGCGACATCTCCCTGGCGCCGGGCGAGACGTCGAACGCGTCGATCGCCTGGAGCCAGCCCTCGGCCGCCCCCTACAACCCTTCGACGCTCGCCGTCGATGGACGCGTGTACGTCCTTCACGACCGGGGATTCCTCGCCGCCTACGCCGGCAGCGACGGCCGGGAACTCTACTCCCCCCAGCGGATCCCCGAGGGGCGGGCCTTCACGGCCTCGCCGTGGGCCGCCGACGGGAAGATTTTCTGCCTCAACGAAGATGGCGTGACGTTCGTGTTCCAGGGGGGGGACCGCTTCGAGCCCCTCCATGCCAACGCCCTGGCGGAGGACGACATGTGCATGGCCACGCCGGCCCTCGCCGGCGACAGGCTCCTGATCCGCACCGCTGCCCGGCTCTACTGCTTCCGCCGCGCCGACTGACGCCCCCGGCGGCCGCCGCAACGCCGGGGAAGGCCGGTCGCGATGGGGCCTTTCTGCCTGTTTTCTCGGCCTGATCGCGGATCGCGGGCCGGCAGGACCGTCGCCAGCAGCCTCCCTGGCAGCACAACGCTCTTTGGCGGGTATACTTTCCATCTCCGGGTCCATCCCCTCCTCAACGAGACCGTCGACGCCTCATGCGTCGCGGGCTCCGATGTCCCGCACGACGATCGCGGTGATCGACTCCAAGCGGATCCTGGCCATCTTCGGCCCGCGGGACCAACACCTCCGCAGGATCCGGACGGCGCTGGGGGTGAACGTCTCCGCGCGCGAGGGCTCGATCCGCATCGAAGGGGACGAACTGGCCGTCAAGCGGGCCACGACCGCCTTCGAGCAGCTCGATCGCATCGCCCGGGAACGAGGGAGCGTCGATGCCACCGATGTCGCCCAGGCGATCGCGGTGGTGACCGGCGAAGAGGCTCCCGTTCACCACGAGCCGATCGATGTCCATCGTGCCGGCCGGCACGTCATGCCGCGCTCGGAGGGGCAGGCCGCCTACGTGCGGGCGATCCGCGAACACGACGTCGTCCTCTGCAGCGGCCCGGCGGGAAGCGGGAAGACGTTTCTCGCCGTGGCGATGGCGGTGTCGCTG
>CAJBCV010000438.1 GCA_903951635.1 uncultured Planctomycetaceae bacterium | reverse complement strand
GTCGACGGCCCGAGCAGAAGGAAGCCCGCCACCGTCGCTGTCCCACGCCCGTCGAGCAACTCCAGACACCGCCGCGACCGCTCCGACACGTCGCCCGCGCGGAGCGCTGCAGCGACGGCTGCACCGATCTGCCCGGAATCCACCTCCCCCTCGTCGCCGAGCCATTCCACCAGACCGAGTCGGTGCATCTCCTCGGCCCCCGGGCGCTGGTTCGCTGCGAGCGTCACCACGATCGACGGCAAACCGAGGCAACAGCGCTCCAGCGCTGTCGACCCCGCCGCGCCGATCGCCAGATCGGCCGCCGCGATCAGCGGCGCGAGCCCCGGCGGCGACTCGTGGAGGACGACGCCAGACTCCCCGGCCACGAGGGCCCGGATCGTCTCGGCGGAGGGGAGGGCGCCGTTGATCACCACGTCGATGCTGAACGAGCCGTCGAGGAGCGGGATCACCCCCGCGAGCGCCTTCGCCGTGATCGCGGCGACGTCGCCGCCGCCGAAGGAGACGAGAATCCTCCGGACCGGCCCCGTCCGCGGTGCCATGCCGGCATGACGCTCGGCATAAGCCGGCTGCAAAAGCGCGAAGCGCGGGCCGATCATCCGGCCGCAGGAAGCCGGCACAAGCCCGTCGTAACGGTGCTCCGCGTCCGCCATGACGTTTTGATCGAGGAGCAGATCGCAGTCGTGCACCCGATCGGCCAGGTCGTCGATCGCCATGATCCGCCGGCCAGGGCCCCGCAGCGACGTCTCCCACCGATGATCGAGGGCGTAGTGATCGACGACGATCCAATCGGGTGCGTCGTCGGCGATCGCCGCCGCTGTCTCGCTCGAATCGCTCCGCTGGTCGACACCGAGCCACGCCGCATGGGCCAGATCACCGGCCGGCGTGGCGGGGACGGGGACGGGGACGGGGAGGAGCACCACGTCATGGCCACGCCGGCGGATCAGATCCCCGAGATGGCCTGGGTTGGCACGCGTCACGAAGCGACAACGGGCTCCCGCGACGGCAAGCGCATCGGCGAGCGTGAGGCAGCGCATCACGTGCCCCGTGCCCATCACCCGGGAGGCATCGGCCCGGAAAACCACGCTTCCAAGCGCGTTCGCCACCCCCTGCTGACCGTTCACCATGGCCGCGACACTCCTTCGCTCCGCGGTACCGTTTGCCCCACGGACGCTTCCGCCATCAGCCGGACCGGGCGGCCGCGGCAGGTCACCCCGCCGAGGCCACCGGTTGGCCCTTCGTCGCCAGAGTCCGCTCGAGCACCGCGATCACCCGGTCCTGATCCTCGGTCGTCATCGTCGGGAAAAGCGGGAGGCTGATCGACTCGCGGTGGTACCGCTCCGCCTCGGGGAAGTCGCCGGCCTGGAACCCGAGTCGCTCGTAGTAGGGATGACGATGCACCGGAATGTAGTGGAGGTTGACGAGGATCCCCTCCCCCAGAAACGTTTCGTAGACCTCCCGCTGCGCGAGGCCACAGTCTTCGTGACGGACGCGGATCGGGTAGAGGTGGTAGCTCGACCAGGTATCGGGATGCTGCCAGGGACGGATGACCGGCAGCTTTTCCAAGGCGCTGTCGTAGCGGTCGGCGATCTCGTGCCGCCGGGCGACAAACTCCTCCAGACGCCTCATCTGGCTCACCCCCAGCGCCGCCGAGATGTCGGTCATGCGGTAGTTGAAGCCGATCGAGACCTGCTGGTAATTCCAGATCTCCGACTCCGGGCGAGCCTCCATCGCCTCGCGTTTGCCGGTGATCCCATGCGTGCGGTGGACGCGCATCGCTTCGGCGAGATCGGGGTCGTTCGTCGTCGCCATGCCCCCCTCGCCGGTGGTGATGATCTTCACCGGATGGAAGCTGAAGACGGTGATGTCGGAGTGGCGGCAGTCGCCCACCGGCGCGCCTTGGTACTGCGCGCCGATCGCGTGGGAGGCATCCTCGATCACCCGGAAGCCGTAGCGCTTCGCGAGCCGGCCGATCGCGTCCATCTCGCAGCTCTGGCCGCAAAGATGGACCGGGATCACCACTTTCGGCAGCGTTCCCCCGGCCTCGGCGTCGCGGAGCTTCGACTCGAGCGCAGCAACGCTCATGTTGTAGGTGCGCGGATCGATGTCGACGAAATCGACGGTCGCGCCGCAATAAAGGGCGCAGTTGGAGCTCGCCACGAACGTCGTCGGGCTCGTCCAGACACGATCACCGGGGCCCACGCCGAGTGCCATGCAGGCGATGTGAAGGGCCGAAGTGGCGCTGTTGACCGCGATCGCGTGCGCCACATGGCACCACTCGGCCACCAACTGCTCGAAACGGGGGATCGTCGGACCCTGCGTCAGCCAGGGGGATCGCAGCACCTCGACGACCGCCTCGATGTCCTGGGGGGAGATGTCCTGGCGGCCGTAGGGAATGGGGTGCATCGGTGGCGGGGCTCCGACCTCGTGTTGCCAAAAACCCTCTCGAACGGACGACTTTCAAACATACACGCGCAAAAGCCGGTCGGAAAGTGCCGCACGAGTGGGGCCACCCCGCCGGTCGAACCATCCGCAGACGCTCCGGGAGAGCCGGGCTCAGCCCGCGCGGGAGAACGATCGGCCGGCACCGGCCAGGAGACGCTCGATCGCCGCGATCACCGTTTCGACGTCGATGGCCTCGATGTCGGCGACGCCCGTTGGCCAGCGGAGCCCGGCGACGGTGGCGGGGAAAAGCGTTTCGTGGAGCCGTTGGCGGAGGGGCTTCACCGTCCGCGAGGAGCGGATCACCTCGACGGGCGTTCCCCACGGGCACCACTGGTTCGGATCGGTCGGCCCGAACAGCGCCACCACCGGCACGCCATGCGAGGCCGCGACATGGAGGAGCCCGGTGTCGATCCCCAGGCACAGATCCATCCGCGACAGGAGGACACCTGTGTGGCGGAGATCGAGATCCTTCGTGAGATCGTGGACGCGGCCGCTCCCGGCGTGACCGGCCAGTTCCGCAATTTGCGCGTGCATGCCCATGTCGCGCGGCGCGCCGCAGAAGAAGACGTCGCAGCCACGGGTCGCCACGAGCCAGTTCACGACCATGGCCATCCGCTCCACCGGCCATTCCTTCTCCACCGCCGTCGAGCGGGGGGCGATGAACACGCGGGCCCGACCAGGGGAGCGATCGCGGAGGATCGTGTCGACCTTCAGTCCTGCGTCGTCGGCCACCCAGTTCTCGTTGTGGCCGTCGTCGACCGGGATCGAATCGGCCCGGAGGAGGTCGAGAAACACCTCCACCTCGTGACGGTGTTCGCGGATCCGGACCGCGCGGGAGAGGAGCATGCCCCCTCCCTGCTCAGCGAAGCCGACCCGATGCGGGATCCCGGCCAGCCACACCGGGAGGAGGCTCGACACCGACCGCTTGAGGACGTAGGCCCGATCGTACCGCCGGCCCCGCAGCCAGGCCGCATTGGCCCGCAGCGCCGCCAGCGGAGCCCGCGATCGCGGGGCTGCCGGGGCGATGATCAACTCGTCCTTGTAGGGGCAGTCGGCGAGCACGCTCCCCGCCCCCTTCTCGACGAGGACGTCGATCCTCGCTGCCGGAAAGTGCCGGCGGAGATTTCGGAGGAACGGGATCGCCAGGACCGTGTCGCCGACGAAACGCGTGCGGACGACGAGAATCCGGAGCGCGGCGTCGTCGGCTGGCTTTGGCGCTTCGGGCATGACGGAGTTCGGCAGGGTCAGGTGTCCGCGTGTCACCGGGCGAAGCCGACGAAGAAGCTGAACAACTGCTGGCTGTCGTACGGGGCGTAGACGACCGGGACGGCGAAATCGAGCGCGATCGGCGCCGGGCCCATCGCCGGCAGCGTGATCCGCAAGCCGAAACCGGGCGCGACGCGCATCTGGTTGATGCTGACGTTCGACTCGACGGTACCGAAGTCGGTGAACACGACGCCGCGAAGCGTGTCGTCGGCAGTGATCGGAAACAGATACTCGACCGTGTTGAGCCACTGGAACGGACCGCCGATGATCGCCCCGTTCTGCCGCGGGCTCGCTCCGCGGAACACGAAGCCGCGGAGGGTGTTGTAGCCACCGGCGTAGAAGTTGTCGTAAGCGGGGGTGTTGGGGCCCGACATCCCGAGCACCGAGCCGATCGAGAGCACGTGGCGACCCGAGCCGTCGGGGCGCTCGTTCAAGAGGAAGTACTGCCGCCCCTCGAGGATGCCACGGGGATAGACGAAGGTGCCGATGACCTGCTCGAACTCGAACGTCACCAGATGCCCCTGCGTGGGGAGGAAGGGGCTGTCGCGGGTGTCGTGGACGATCCCCGTGCTGAAGCCGTAGACGGAGTTCGTGCCGAGCATCTCGTCGATCTTCGGCGCCGAAACGCGAGGATTGAAGACGTTGACGCTCTCGCCGCGGAAGCCGGCGTTCACCGAGAGATCGGGGGCGAAGGCGAACTGGTAGCCGAGGCCGACGCGGCCTCCCGCCCGGGATTCGGCCCAGTCGTAGAACGCCCGCGTGTAGTAGGACGCGCTCGTCGACAGCCCGATCCGGGTGTCGAAGAGATAAGGCTCCTGGAAGGTCGCCGTGTAGCGCTGCAACTGCGTGCCGGGGGCGGCCTCGAGGCGGAAACGCTGACCGGCACCTCGGAAGGCGGTGCCGTTGCGGATGTCGTCCCAACTCCGTGGCAGGCGGGTGATGTCGAAGTTTTGCTCGTCGACGACGATGTTGCCGACGAGGCCGGCGTTGGAGTTGACGCCGGCACCGATCATGAGGCGCCCGGTCTGCGTCTCCTCGGCGTCGACATCGACGACCACGTACGGCTCCTGGCCGGGGAACACCTGCGGCGGCTCGGCGAACCCTGGCTGAAATCCAGGGGGGAGCGGCTGCCCCGGGAAAACTCCCTGCGGAGCAGGAAGCACTTGGGCCTGGGGCTGCCACGGGGCCGGCGCCGTCGCGCCGGGTTGGAACGCCGCCGACGGGGCGGCGGGCTGGAATGCCGGTGCCGGCTGCTGGGCGACGTAGGCCGGCTGCTGCGGTGCGGTGGTGCGGCCGTAGTCGACCGCCTCCGGGCCGGTCGGGGCCAGCGCCGTCCCGCCCCACGGCGTCGTCCCGGGGGGAGCGGCGGCGGGCTGGGGGGCGTAGCCAGGCTGAGTGGCATAGCGTGGTGGGAGCGAGCCCGGCACGACTGCCTGTCCGGGCTGCAGGGGAGCCTGCTGGCCGAACGGCTGCACCGGTTGCTGGGCGTAGGGAGCAGGCTGCGCATACACCGGCGGCGGGCTCTGGCCACGCCACACCGGCGCCGTGCCGCGGGCCGGGGGGGCCGCGGTGGCCGGTGGCGGAGCGGGAGCGGCCGGAGCGGGAGCGACCAACTGGCCTCCGCTGGCGGGAGCGGCTTGGGCCGGAAGTTCCCCTTCGAGGATCAGGTCGATGACAGCATCCTCGGAATCCGCGCCGTCGGGGCTCTGCCCCCGGAAGCCGGGGCGCTTCGGGTCGCGGGCCAGTTGCAGGTCGTCGTCGTCGGGCTTGCTGAACACGATCCGCGGGCCATCTCCCTTGGCGGCATCGGCGGCAAACAAGCTGCTCGACTTCAGCCGCCGTTCGTCCTCGCGGAGCTTGCGGATGTCGAGGATGTCCCCCGGCCGGAGCGAGAGCCGGTTGAGGATCGTGCTGTGGCGGGTGTGGGGATGCTCGCCGCGGATGCGGACGTTGATCTTGCCGACCCGGTAGCGCTGCCCTTCGGCGACGTTGTAAACCAGGTCGAGCTCGCCCGGCTGCTCGAGGAAGCGGGGATCGGCGCGGATGTCGGCGAACACGAACCCGCGACCACCGTAGATGTCGCGGATCAGGCCGAGATCGGCGTCCATCTTCGACTGGTTGAACGGCTCGCCGCTCTTGAGCTTCAGGTCACGCGAGAGGAACTCGCTCTTGAACTTGCTGTTTCCGATGAACGAGATGTTGCGGACGTTGTAGCGCGGCCCCTCGTTGATCACGAAGGTCAGCAGCGTCCAGTCGCGGCCGCCGCCGTGCACCACCTGGAGCTCGCGGCCGACCTTCGCCTGGAAAAACCCGAGGCTTCGGTAGTAGGCCGTGATCAGATCGACGTCCTGGTCGATCTTGTCGCGATCGATCTCGCCGCCGATGAGCCAGAAGATGCCCGGCTTCGACTTGATCTGGGTCATCAGCCGGGCATCGCTGGCGATCGTGTTGCCGACGAAGTTCGTCCAGAGCGATTTCTTGCTCCTCCCCTCGTCGACGAGGAACACCGCCCCTTTGTCGCCGGGCTTGCTCCCCTCGACCGTGGTCACCTTCGCGCCGTCGTAGCCCTTCTCGTGATAGAAGGCCTCGATCCGGCGGCGGGCCTCCTCGACGACATACGGATCCATCGCGTCGCCGACGTCGATCTCCGCCTTCTTCCGCAGCGTCCGCGTGGTCACCCGTTCGTTGCCGACATACTTGACGTAGCGGAGCATCGGCCGCTCGACGACCTGGAAGATCACCACGACCCCCTCGGCGACCCGTACCGTCTTCGGCCGGACATCGACGAACTTCCGGCTCCGGTGGAGCGTGCGGACGTCCTCCTCGACCGACTGAACGTCGAAGATCTGGCCGGCACGGGTGACGAGCTTGGGGAGCCTCGAAACTTCGGTGGCATGATTCCCCTCGATCCGGACCTCGACGATCCGATTCGCTTCGTCGACGGCCCCGAGGGCCGCCGCGGGCGCGGAGGATTGGGGGCGCGACGGCTCGGGGCCGGAGAGCGGGGGCGGGGCTGTCGGTGGGACGAGCCCCGGCGGCACGGCCGCAGGCGAGACGGCGCCAGGGGTCGGGAGGCCGGGGGAGGCGGGGGGCGGGAGGAGTTCCCCCGGGGCCTGACCGACCGCCACGCGCTCAGGGGACAAGCCGAGGAGGACTGCCAGCACGACGGCCAGCCTCCACAGGTGTCCGCCGCGGGGCGCGCAGGCCATCCGCAGGCCGGTGACCGGCTGCAGATCGCGGAAATCTGACGTCCGTGGGTCGACGGGCATGGGGTGGCGACTCGGTGCGGCGACTCGGTGCGACGACTCTCGTGCCACGGTGTGGCGGCGGAAGCCGGGGACTGATAGCGGAGTCGGAGGGACCGCCACAAGGCGAAATCCTTTTTCCTCCAGTCGCCGCCGCTCTTCGGCCGACGCCGATCGCCGGCCGCGACAGCCCCTTCCCTCCGCCAACCCCCCAGGCTGATCCTTGACTGGCCAGAGGAGGCCCCGGTAGTGTTGGTGGACGGGCTTGCAGCGCGTCCGGTACGCCCCGTGCACGGCGCCCCCCCGACTCCCCGGCCTTGCCCATGCCGCCAACGGTCATCGACCTGCGTCGCACCGATGACGCCCGCGATGTCGTCCATCGGGCGGTGCAGGCGCTGGCGGAGGGGCGCTGCGTCGGCTTCCCCACCGAAACCGACTACTGCGTAGCCGGTTCGCTCCGTCACGCTGCCGCCGTCGAGGCGCTCCTGTCTCAGGCCCCCGTCCGTCCGGGTGAACCGCGGCTCACGCTCGCACTCAAAGGGGCCGACGAGTCATTCGATTGGGCCCCGAGTCTCAGCCCCGTCGGCCGCCGACTCACCCGCCGCTGCTGGCCGGGGCCGGTCGTCGCGCTCGTGGACGGGGATCATCCCGACAGTCTCGTCCATCAATTGATCCCGGCGGCCCGGGACGCGGTGACGGGGGAAGGTCGGCTTCGACTCCGCGTACCGGGCCACCCGATGCTCACCGACTGCATGCGGATGCTGGCCGGCCCGATCGCCCTGCTCGAGCCACTCGCTGCGGGGCAGGCCCCGGTGTCGGCCGAGGATCTCCTCGCCTGCGCGGTGCCAAACCTCTCCCTCGTCCTCGACGACGGCCGCACCCGCTACGCCCATGCCGCCACCGCCGTCGCCATCGAAGCCAATTCCGTCCGCGTCGTCCGTCCGGGGATCGTTTCCGAAGAGACGATCCGGCGGCTCTCGAGCCTGATGGTGCTCTTCGTCTGCACGGGGAACACCTGCCGCAGCCCGATGGCCGAAGCGCAGTTCCGCCTCATGGCGGCCGAGCGCCTCGGCTGCCGGCCGGACGAGGTCGAGAGCCGCGGCGTGGTGATCGCCAGCGCCGGTCTCTCCGCCTGGGGAGGGGGAAAGGCGAGTCCCGGGGCCCTCGAGGCGATGGCGGAGGTCGGGGCCGACCTCTCCGGCCACGAGAGTCAGCCGGTGACCGAGAACCTCGTCCGCCAGGCCGATGTGATCCTGACGATGACCGCCTCCCACCGGGCCGGTGTTCTGGCCCAGTTTCCCGAGGCTGGGGGGCGTGTTTCGATGCTTTCCCCCGACCGCCGGGACGTCCTCGACCCGATCGGCGCCCCACTCCCCACCTACCGCCGCTGTGCCGAGCAAATCCGCGGGCATTTGGCCGCACGGATCGATACACTGGCGGACTCGTTCCCCCGTTCTTAGGCTGTCTTGCTCGATTGGCGGGGAGGCTGAGCACGGGGATCTATCTGGCCCGAGTTCCAGGAGTGCCGGCAGGGCACGCAGGAGTGGATGATCGATGCGCATCGCCATTGGCAGTGACCATCGGGGCGTCGCAGCGCGGCTGCGGCTCATCGGGTTGCTCGAACGGATGGGTCATGAAGCCGTCGACTGCGGCAGTCACGGCACCGACGCCGTCGACTACCCCGACATCGCCGCCGACGTCGCCCACCGCGTCAGTCAGGGGACCGTCGACCGGGGTGTCCTGCTTTGCTGCACCGGGGTCGGGATGGCGATCGCCGCCAACAAAGTCCACGGCGTCCGTGCAGCCACCTGCCACGATCTGGTGACCGCCGAGATGAGCCGCCGCCACAACGATCTCAACGTCCTCTGCCTGTCGGCCGAGATGCTCGGCCAGGAACTCCAGGACAAGATGATCCAGACCTGGCTCGAAACGCCCTTCGAAGGGGGGCGCCACGCCCGGAGACTGGCGAAGATCGAAGCCCTCGAGCCCGATTGCGGCGGGACGACGAGCGACGCAACCGGAGGGTGACCGACGGGGCCGAGCCCGGTTCACCAACGGACCCTTCCCTCCGATCAGCGTTTGACCGTGGCCCCCGCTGACGTGCGAAGGCCGAACCGGCAGGGCGCTGATTCACCATCAGCGATCCCCGGTCGTGCTTGCTTGTCACCCCCGCCGGCAGCCCGTCACCGGGCTACCGTGGCCGACCGGCTCACCCCACTTGGTGGCCGTTGACGTTCACCCACTGGCGGCTCTTGGCGCTCGAGAGCACCGCGTCGCAGACACGCTGCGTCTCGAGGGCGTCGCGGAAGGTCGGATGGGCGGGCTTCTTTTGGGCGTAGGCCTCGAGGAAGTCGGCCACCTGATGCACGAAGCTGTGCTCGTAGCCGATCGCCAGCCCCGGCACCCACCACTTCCCCATGTAGGGATGATCGCCGTCGGTGACGTGGACGCTCTTCCAGCCGCGCTCCGAGCCGGTGTCGGAATAGTCGAAGACCTCGAGCCGGTGGAGATCGTGGAGATCCCACTTCAGGCTCATCTTCTCGCCGTTGATCTCGAAGGTGTAGAGGGCCTTGTGACCGCGGGCGTAGCGGGTGCTCTCGAAGAGGCCGAGCGAACCGTTGGTGAAGTGACAGAGGAACGAGCAGGCGTCGTCGATCTTCACCGGCTCGACCTTGCCGGTGAGCGTGTGCGTCCGCTCCTTGACGAAGGTCTCCGTCATCGCCGTGACGTCGGAGACCGGGCCATTGAGCCACAGCGCCGTGTCGATGCAGTGGGCAAGGAGATCGCCCGTCACGCCGCTGCCGGCGGCGGCGGCATCGAGCCGCCACAGCGCCGCGCCCCCCTGGGGAAGATCGGCGTTGATCGTCCAGTCCTGGAGAAACTCGGCCCGGTAATGGAACACGCGGCCGAGCCGGCCGGAGTCGATGAGCTGCTTGGCAAAGGTCACGGCCGGAATGCGCCGGTAGTTGTACCAAACGGTGTTGGGCACCCCCGCCTTCTCGATCGCCGCCACCATCTTCTCCCCCTCGGCGACGTCCATCGAGAGCGGCTTCTCGCAGAGGATCGCCTTGCCGTGCTTCGCCGCCTCGATGGCGATCTCGGCGTGGAGATTGTTCGGCGTGCAGATGTCGATCGCGTCGATGTCGTCGGCGGCGACGAGCTTCCGCCAGTCGGTCTCGACGCGCTTGTAGCCCCAGCGATCGGCGAAGGCCTTCGCCTTCTCCGTATCACGGGCGGCCACCGCCTGGAGGACGGGGAGATACTCGAGATCGAAGAAGTCCCCCACCCGCTTGTAGCCGTTGGAGTGGGCCCGGCCCATGAAGCCGTAGCCGATCATGCCGATGCGGAGGGGTTTTGCCATGGTTGGAATGCCTTCGATGAAGCGGGAAGGGGATGGAATGAGAAGCGAGCTGGACGACGACGATCAGGCCCAGCCGTGGGCGTTACGAACCTCGATCATCTTGTTGAGGATCGTGTTCCAGGTGTGCGGGTTGTGGAGGGTGGCGTTGGGGAACATGCAGCCGTCCCAGCAGATGTGCTTGATGCCGCGATCCTTCGCCCCCTCGAGCCAGTAGCCCGAGCACTTCACGATGTCGAGCTTGCCGTGGGGATCGTCCGCCGGGCAGTGCTTGCCGGTCTTGTCGTGCGAACCGGCGCCGTGGACGTTCCCGTCGTTTTGGGCGACGTGGAAATCGATCGTCCACGGCCGCAGCTTGTCGGTCATCTCCTTGTAGGCGGCCCAGAACTCCGCTTCGGTGTGCCCCGACTTCAGCAGCGCGTGCTCGGGGGCGTTGTAGCCGAGGAGGTAGAGATAGGTGTGGGCGAGGTCGCACTGGAAGCCGAGCGAGCCGGGCATGTCGACCGCTTCGAGGAGGTCGAGCATGTCCTTCCAGGAGTGCATCCCGGCCCAGCAGATCTCCCCCTCGGCGGCGAGCCGCTCGCCGTGGCCTGCCGCCACGGCCGCCGCCTCGCGGAAGGTCGCTGCGATCCGCTTCGTGTTGGCGGTGGCGTGCTCGCGCCACTGGTTGACGCCGAACTCCGCCGAATCGATGCGGATCACGCCGTACTTCCGCACGCCATGCTCGTTGAAGATCTTCGCGATCCGGCAGGCCTTGCGGACGGCATCGATGAACTTCCCCCGCTGCACGGGGCTGCCCATCGCCGAATCGCCGACGGTGCCCGGCCAGATCGGGGCGACGAGCGATCCCACGGCGAAGCCGTAGGAGGCGATCTTGTCGGCGATCCGGCGGATCTCGTCGTCGGAGGCGTCGGGATTGGTGTGCGGCAGGAAGAGGAAGTAATCGATGCCGTCGAACTTCTGCCCGTTGACGCTCGCTGCCGCCGTCAGCTGGAGCATCGTGTCGAGGCTGATCGCCGGCTCCTGCCCCTCGCCATCCCCCTTGCCGACGAGGCCGGGCCACATGGCGTTGTGAAGCTTGGGGGCGGAATGCGCGGACATGAACAGGGCCTTTCGAAAGGGGATCGGATGGAGGAATGGCTCACAAGCCGGCGCGGCCGGCGATCATCGGCCAAGCGGCATCATCGGCCGGCTCACGACTTGCGGCCGCTCGCCGGGAGGTCGGCATGGACATCGGGGCCGAAGTACCGCAGGGCCACCAGCGGCCCCGGGCCGGTATTGACCACCTCGTAGCCGGCCGTCGCGGCGTCGGCCGAGATGAACAGCTCATCGGCTGTCATCTGCCCGAAGCGGATGAGGGTCGGCGTGGCGACGTCGTGCGCGCCCACCTTCCCCTCCCCCTGCACCGTGATCCAGCCGCTCGCCCCGGCATCCTTGACGGTGATCCGGGCGCCAGGTTCGAGGGTGAGCTCCTTGGCGCTGAACAGCTGCCGGCCGTCGACCTGGCCGTAGACGATCCAGCGATCGTGGGCACCGCCGTCGGAACGCTTCGTGTCGAGGATCGGCTCGAGGTAATTCGCTTCCTTGAAGTGGGTGTCGACGTTCTTCTCCCAGTCAAGCTGGCCGATGATGAAGTCGAGATCGTGGTGCTTCTCCTTCGGCATGTCCTTGACCAGGAGGCTCCACGGCACGGCGCGGCCCTCGACGAGCGACTGGAACATCGCGAACACGTCGCTCCCCCACTGCGGCTCGTAGGTCAGAAGCGAGCCCGGGGCGTGGAGGACGCCCGGCGGGATCAGCCAGCCGGTGCCGCGCTTGAGGCGGTAGGCCTTGGCGAGATCGATGATCCCGTTGTCGCCGCGGTTCCAGTTCTCGAGGCAGCGGCGGACATCCTCCTTCGTGGTCCCCGGCTCGAGGCCCATGAAGGTGTAGGGGAAGTTGTTGTCGCAGTTGTTGTATTGCGGCGGGAAGTAGTAGCTCTCCGGCTTCCCTTCGTGGCCGACGAGCTTGGCGTCCTCGAACGACTGGTGCATGTGATGGGGGATCGGCCCCATGTTGTCGAAGAACTTCGAGTACACCGGCCACTTCTGGTAGCGATCCCAGATCCCCTTGCCGACGAGCTTCGCCTGCCCCTCGGTGACGGCGTCACGGAGGAGGAATCGCTGCCCCTCGTGGACACACCACGACAGCCCCTCGTCGGCGACGCGCCCTTCGTTGGCGGCTTCGGTCGTGCTCGCGAACCAACGCTCGTCGATCCCGCCCCGGTCGAGGCCGTAGGAGTAGTAGTCGTCGGGGTGGAGG
>CAJBCV010000437.1 GCA_903951635.1 uncultured Planctomycetaceae bacterium | reverse complement strand
TCCCGCCACCAGGTCCTCACGCTCGTCACCCGCCCCGACAAGGCCGCGCCGGGCCGGCGGGCCCCCGTCAATCCGATGCGCGAAGCGGCGGAGGGGGCCGGTGTCGCGGTGACGGCGCCTGAGCGGATCAATGATCCCGCGGCGATCGCCGAGCTTCTGGCCCTCGCGCCCGACATCTTCGTCGTCTGCGACTACGGGCAGATCCTGGCGCCTGCCGTGCTTGAAGTGGCCCGCTTGGGCGGCATCAATCTCCATGGCTCGCTTCTTCCCCGGCACCGCGGCGCGGCGCCGGTGCAGTGGGCGATCCTCGCCGGCGACGAGGTCACCGGCGCCTGCTGTATCCACATGACCCCGCAGCTCGACGGCGGGAGCGTGATCGTGGCCCGATCGACCCCGATCGGGCCGACGGAAACCGCCGCGCAGCTCGAGGCCCGACTGGCGGCCTTCGGTCCCGAGCTCGTCCTCGACGCCATCGAGCGGGTCGCCGCGCCGCACCGGCCGGCCGGTGCCGTGGGCACGCCGCAAGATCCGGCGCTCGTCACGAAAGCACCGCGGCTCTCCAAGGCCGACGGGATCGTCGATTGGAATCTCGCCGCGGCGCGGATCGCCCGAATGCCGCGCGGCCTCGATCCCTGGCCGCGGGCGACGACGTTTCTTCACGCCGCCGGCGGCGAGGCTAGCGCGGGCCCGACGCGGCTGGTCCTCGAAGAGGTGGTCGTGGGGCCCGCGGCGCCTCCTGGCACGCTAGCCGGAGCGATTGTCGTCGCCGACGACTCAGGCATCGTGGTTGCCTGTGGCGACAGCGGCACGGTGGTCATCCGCCGCGTTGTGCCGGAAGGGCGGCGGTCGATGGCGGTGGCGGAGTTTCTCCGCGGCCGCTTTCTCGGCACTGGCGCGCGGATGGGACAGGCGTGAGGATTAGCCGTCGGTGGCGTGGCGGCAACGGGGATTCCCGTTCGATTGACGCACCGCTGACGCCAGCCGTACCCTGTCCCATGATTCATGGGGCCCGGGAGCGAGTCCCAGTTCCGCAGCGTATCGCCCTTCTTCCGGACGCCCGCTTGTCCTTCCCGGACACCGCTTGTCCTTCCCGGATACCGCTTGTCCTTCCCGGATACCGCTTGTCCTTCCCGGATACCCCTTCCATGGCCACGATCCCGCGCACGGCTCCCTGCCGGCACCGGTTGACCGTCTCCGATTTTCATCGGATGGGAGAGGCGGGCATTTTCGCTCTCGGCGACCGGGTGGAGCTCATCGACGGAGAGGTCATTGACCTGTCGCCGATCGGAGCCATCCACGCCGCGATCGTGGCGCGGCTGACCGCGTTCCTGTGCCGCTCCGTCGGCAGTGGCGTCATCGTCCGCTGCCAAAACCCGATCCGGCTCGACGACGTGAGCGAGCCGGAGCCCGACATCGCCCTCCTCCGTCCGCGGGCCGATGGCTACATGTCGGCCCATCCCGGCCCGGAGGATGTCCTCGTCGTGATCGAGGTCGCCGACACGAGCCTGGCCTACGACCTTGGCGTGAAGGTGCCGCTCTACGCCCGGCACGGGATCTCCGAGGCGTGGGTGATCGACGCGGCCACGCGGCAAACCCGCGTCTTCCGTGAGCCGAGCACCGAGGGCTATCGCAGGGAGTCGACGGTCGGGCCGGAGGAGACGCTCGCAAGTGCAGTGCTCACCGACGCCGCCGGCGCGGCCGTCTCGTTCGCCCTGGCCCAACTGCTGCCGCCGCAGCCGTGACCGCCGCCTCCCGCGTCACCACGACGGCCAGTCAGCAGAGATGAGTGCGATGCCGAGCCCAAGACCTGGGCGGGAACCCGATCCCAGCGAAGACTCATGCGATCGAGAGGCCGACGGGCCAGATTGACGGTTCCAAGCTCAGCGGAGGGTTTCCTTTCCATTGAAGCAGAGGTGTCCGATGTCTCGCTTGAGGTCGTGCACGGTCCTACAGAGATTTGACGGCTGCCTTCAAGGGGGCGCCCGCGCGGGGCTTTGTATCACGCTTTTGTTGGCGACATCGGCTTGCTTGTTTGCATGCCCAATGACGGATGACGAGGTCCGTCGAGTGGCTGGTTTAAATGACATTCCGGAAGCCGACGCCAACTTTCTGATCGCGAGAATTGCGGAGGTTGAAAAGTCGCCGCGGGCGGTTGTGTCGTGCGACGGCATGTCCGAATGGCGTCGCGATCGATTGCGGGCAGCCGTTGAAGACTGGGCGCGAAGTTTCCCTGGACGAGAGAGGCGTACCGAAGCGACGACTCGCGGTCATACGTGGGGCATCATGCAGATGATCGCCCCGCTTTTCGTGGTCCCACCGAGGCACACTGATCCAGAATCGTCGCTGGTCATTGACAGCCAATTTCGCGAGTTTCGCGAGCTCGTGTCCGAGGCTCTCGGCCCTCGAATCCGGGCCTACGTCGCAGAGGCCTGCAAGTCGACCGACGGTCAATCGCCGAGCCTTTCTTCAGATGATATCGACACCCTGACCGAGTCCGTGATCGACGACGTTCTGATGAGTGCGGCCCTTCCAAAGGACGACGACGTGAGTCCAGGGCCGAGACTCCCGCTCCCTTCCGCAGTGTTTTCCGAGACGAAGCGACGTGTCCAGGCCGCTGCCGAGGCCTTCAACCCCACGCGAACGATTCCGATCCACGGCGAAGTTGCGGAGTCCCTCCTCGCCGCGAGGGCCGCCGGCGATGATCTTGAAGCAGCACGGCTCATCGGAGGGCTTCGAATCGAATTGATCACGCACATGGCTTTCGGGTGGCGTTCGAGCGATTCGCCTGACGTGATCCTCTCCAAGGCCTACGGCGATACGATTCCGCCCGACGTGGCCGCTGAGTTTCGCGAGCACACGAGAGTTCTCGAGTCGATGATCGACTCTGTCGCAATCAAGGCAGGAATTGACGAGCTTTTGGCTCTCGACAAGGCAAACGAAGATCGGTGGATCGAGGAGAGGCGACGGGAGTTTGCCGAAGTGGTCGCTCGCTTGCCGCAGTCGCAAGCCCAACCGTCCCCCGTCCGATCGCCTGATCAACGGAGATTAATGTTCGTCGTTGTCAACCTTGCGATGGTCGCCCTGCTGGCCGCGGCCGTTTGGTGGCGTCGTCGTAAGGCGCCTGCATGACAGGTCGATGCTTCGAGGAGGATCGATCGCTCCAGGCAGTGGTGGCGATCTGGGTTGATAGTTCCGGTTGCGGAGATCGTCGTCTCTTCAACGGGATGTTCCCGCGAAGGTTCGGCACAGGCGGGAAGTGGACGACAAACGAACGCACGGGAGATCGGCATGACCCTGTTCCGGAAACACCTGGCCTGGATCAGCGTTGTGAGTCTGTTCGTGGTCGCGAACGTCGTCGTGTTCTTGTTCACGGCCCCGGGCCGTCCTCAAACGAACACCGTTGGGCCGAGAGCTGATCAGGCGATCGATCCTCGGGCCCTTCCGGCCAATCGTGTCGGCCTTGCCGGTGAAATTGCCGGCGGAGCATTCATCGGCCCATCGATGCTCTCCCTCGAGATGCGAGAGAACGTTGATTTTCTCCTAACGCCTGCGCTGATCGTTCAAGGTGCCATCACGGAGGGGGACATTGTCAGCTATCCCGAAGAGTGAACGGAGATCGAGGCTGTTTCCGGATCGCCGGTTGCCCGTGGTGAGTGTGGCTTGGCTCACGATCGCCGCTGCCCTCGTCGCCGTCGCTGGTGACACACCACCCCGGGGCGGTGTGGCCCCTTGGCCGTTCGGTAAGGATGTCGGCGCTGTCGCGTTCGATGGCGTCATCGAGGTCGACGCGCCGCTGGCAGGCGCGAAGTCGGTTCTGTTTCTGGAATACGCCGTCTCTCCTCGAGCCCTTGCCTATTCGATCGTCTGGGCGGAGCCATGCTGGAAAACCATCGCTTTTCCCTGCCCGCCGACCGGGACGAGCCTCTACGCGGATGAGTCCGATTTCGTCGTTCGCCAGGCGCTGAATGACGTCGAGTGGCGGGCAGAACCTTCCGCCGGGCCGCGGGGAACGTTCATGCACACCTGCGGAAGTTATCCGCTCAGCGACTCGAGTCTTGCCTATCGAGAAGGGCGGGGAAGGCGTTTGTCGGTCAACGACATCCCGGAGATTGAAGCCGTCGCCCGCTCCAAGGCGTTTGACTCGCCGCTCCCTCATCGGCCTGGGCGACCGCCGACTCGAATCAGCGGGGTCGGAATCGACGCGGAGAGCATCAACTTTTCCTTTCATACCGAACGACCGGCTGATCGCCGACAATTCCTCTACTCGCTCGAAGGAGGGCGGCTGAAGACGATTCTCACCGAGTCGCACGAGGTCACGGTTCCAGTGGGTGGCTTCGAGATCGAAGCCAAGACCCCGGAGTTCCCCGACGGCGTCGTCATCGAACAACTCCCCGCCCGTTACCACTCGGACGGGCGGACGGTGTTGGTCGAGTTCTCTCCTCAGTCGATCGGGGACGTCGAGGTCGACCTGCCCGAGCGGATTCGTGTCGGTACGCAGAAACGCCAAGTCGTCGGGCCGGATCCGCTCCGACGGGCGACGATGTCGAATTACCGCCGCCTCCCCGAGATGCCATCGGCCGAGACGATCGGATCGAGATTCACAACCGATCCCCTCTTCGAGCGCGAACAGACTTTTCGGAAGCTGACCGCACGACACTGGAACCGCCCCGTCGCCGATGTCGATCCCGCCGATGCGGCGTGGCTCTCGACCTTCGCGGATGATTGCCTGCGGATGGCCCGGGACGAGTCCCGACTGCCCATCCGGCTCAAGCTTCTCTTCATGGCGATCGCGTCAGATCTGATGGTCGGCAACGGGGCCCGTGCCGATGCCGAGGGACTTCCGGCCCACGACCGAGCGCTGCGGGAGGCAGGTCTCGGTGTCATCGCCGATGTGGCGGCAGCGCAACTGGCCGAGATCCGGGCCACCTGGGGCCGCGTCGAAGGCGACGCCGAGGAGTAGACGGGGCCGGCCGACAGATCGACCAGTCGCAGAGTGGGCCCGATGCGGCCACGGCCCGAGCGTCTATACTCGGCGGCCATGGACACCATCGAATTCAAACCCGCTGCCCAGGCCTCCCCCGGGGTGCCTGCTGCCCCCTCCCGCCGACTCTGGATCGAGACCGTCGGCTGCCAGATGAACGT
>CAJBCV010000436.1 GCA_903951635.1 uncultured Planctomycetaceae bacterium | reverse complement strand
CGACAAGGTCGACTTCTCGAAGCGCCCCTTCAAGCTCTATCCGTCTGAAGGGGGCGTCATCGAGGCGGAGTGTGTGATCGTGGCGACCGGGGCGAAGGCCAACTGGCTCGGGCTCGAGAGCGAAGAGAAATACAAGAACCGTGGCGTGAGCGCCTGCGCCGTCTGCGACGGGGCCCTGCCGCGCTTCCGGAAGAAGGAGCTCGTCGTCGTCGGCGGCGGCGACTCGGCCGTCGAGGAGGCGACGTATCTGACGAAGTTCGCCAGTGTCGTCCATCTCGTCCATCGCCGCGACGAACTGCGGGCCTCACGGATCATGGCGAAGCGTGCCCACGACGACCCGAAGATCAAGATCCACTTCAATTCGGGCCTCGCCGAAGTCCTCGGCGACGACACGAAGGGGGTGACGGGCGTAAGGCTCGTGAGCACCATCGATCCGGCCAAGGAGACACTCCTCGACGTGACCGGGGTGTTTCTCGCCATCGGCCACACGCCGAACACGGCCTTCCTCGCGGGCCAGCTCGAGCTCAACCCCAAGGGCTACGTCGTGTGGACGAAGCACTTCCGCACGGAGACGAGCGTGGAGGGGGTGTTTGCGGCCGGCGACGTGGCCGACGACTACTACCGCCAGGCGATCTCCGCAGCCGGCACCGGCTGCATGTCGGCCCTCGACGCCGAACGCTGGCTCTCGGCGCAGGGGATTCACTGAAGCGCGGCTCGTCCTCGTGTATACGCTCGGGGCGGCCCGTGCCCTCTCGCCGGACGTTCACTGCGGCCCTCCTGGCCTCCGTTCACTCGGAGCCTGCTTCGCTTTGCCATCCATGGCTACGCTCGCATCCTACGCCGGCTCGAAGGCACGCTCCGCCCCTCGCTCGCCGTAAATGGGGAGAGAGGCTGGCCCACAGCCCCCCACCACGGGCCTTGGCGAGGGGTCGCCCGTGCTCCGAGAGCCGGCGTAGACGGCAAGCGGAGCCAGGGATGGCGGAGCGCAGGCGGCTCCGAGAGAGCGGAGGCCCCGGAGGGCCGGAGCGAACGTCCGGCGACGGGGCACGGGCGACCCCGAAGCCCGCGCCGAGCCCCGAGCGACGCAAACGCCTCCGCCTCAAAAGTTGACGTACGTCACGAGGATGTCGCCGTGCTTCGTGAACCGGGCGATCACGGAGCAGCCGCAGGCGTAGTCGAAGCGAACCTGACCGCAGCCGAAGAGCGTGCAGCGTGAGGTCTCACAGGGGCAGCCCTTGCAGCAGACCGGGAGGCAGACCGGGATTGCGACGTTGAGGCCAGTCTCGGGGCTGCAGGCCTCGAGGACCGTCTCGTAGGTCGGCTCGACGCAGCAGCCGCAACGACGGTGCTTGTGGGCGTGCTTGTGGCGGTACTTGATGCAGGGATTGGTGGGGCAGACGGTGACCGGGCCACAGCCGGGCTCGAAACCGAAGCCTGGGTCGACGACAGGGCCGCCAAGGGGGGCGGGGGCGAAGCCCGGATCGACGAAGCCCAGCTCGGCGGGATCCTCGGCGACAACCGGAGTGCCAGCGGCGAGTTGGCGGCGGTGCCCGAAGCCAGCGTCAGCGACGGAAGCCGCGGCGAGGAGGGCGAGGGCACAGGCACCAAAGGAGAGCGAGCGGATCATCGGCGATATCCTCCGTGGCAGGGATCTGAATCGAGTCGGGATGCCGCCCGGCCTCACACCAACCATGGCATGCGGCGGGGAAGAGTCAAAAAAAGAGTCGCGGTCGGATCGTGACGGCTGGAACGATCGCCCGGGGCAACCGGGCACGGGAGTGATGTACGTTCCCAGGCGAGAACGGGTTCGCGGGCACGCTCCGCCCCGTTTGGCCGAACCAAGCTGCGGGATGGGGATCGAGGATGGGTATCATGGAGAAGGCGCCCTCGACTCCGCAGGAAGACCCCCATGCGACACGTCGGCCTCCGGCCCGATGCGATCCGCTTCAGCTGCCCCGAACTCCACCCGGGGGGATGCACGTGGTCGCCGGCACTCGGCGCGTTTCTCGTCTCGTCGCAGAAGCAGGGAAAGCTCGTCCTCGTCGAGATGGATGGACGGTGCGTCGACCTCCTCGACCACCCGCTCCTGATCACGTCGACGGCGGTCCGCGAGCGTGACGGCAAGGCCTATGTCGCCGTCGGCCATCGGGGCATCCACGGACGGAGCCTGTCGCCGCGGAAGTCGCCGGGCGACGACACGATCCTGCGGATCGGCCGGGTGTGCGTGTTCGATATCGCCGGCCGCCGGCTCGTCGGTAGCCACGACCTCGCGCCGCTCGTCGAGGGAGCCCACCTCCTCCTCCCCGACGACCTCGTCATCGCCGACGACGGCAGCGTCTACGTCACCGATGCCTGCCGGCCGGTGGTCTACCGGATCCCGGCAGCCGGCCACGGCGAACCGCATGTCTTCCTCGCCGACGAGCGGCTCGGCGGAGCGGGGGCCGACGGCAAGGGGGGCGGGCGGATCGGCGGCTTGGCGATCCTCCCCAGCGGGGCGATCGTGTTCTCGAGTGCCCAGGGCCAGCTCTTCAAATGTCCGCTCGGCAACGCCCATGAGTTTCGCCCGATCGGCACTCCCCACCCCTTTCCCGGCGCCGATGCAATCACGCTCGGGCCGGAGGGGCATCTCTACCTTGCCGCCACCGATGGCGAGCGGCCAGGGACGGTCGTCTGGCGCTTGGCGTCGGACGACGGCTTCGAATCGGTGCGCGTCGTGGCGGTCGACCGGCATGGAGAGGACGACCGGGCCGTAGCCCTTGCCGTCGCCCAGCACCGGGTTTGGGCGATCGAAGGCCACCCCGAGGCTTTTGAAGCCTTCCGCCCCGACACCGCCGACTACGTGATCGCGCCGTTCTCGAGCTAGCCTGGCTCAGGCCATGCTCAGGCCATGAGGCGGTGGAAGGTATCGAAGAGGTAGGCGGCGTCGTGCGGGCCAGCGGCCGCTTCGGGGTGATACTGCACGCTGGCGGCCCGCGCCGTGCGGTGGCGCACCCCCTCGATCGTGCCGTCGTTGAGATTGCGGTGGGTGACCTCGAGCTCGGCTGGAAGCGTCGCTTCATCGACGGCGAAGCCGTGGTTCTGCGAGGTGATCTCGACCCGACCGGTCTGGAGATCCATCACCGGCTGATTGGCGCCGCGATGGCCGAACTTGAGCTTGAACGTCTTCGCCCCGCAGGAGAGGGCGAGGAGCTGATGGCCGAGGCAGATCCCGAACATCGGCACCTTGCCGACGAGGCCGCGGACGGTCTCGACGCAGCCGGTGAGGACCTCCGGATCACCGGGGCCGTTGGAGAGGAAGACGCCGTCGGGGCGATGCGCGAGGACCTCGGCCGCGGAGACGCGGCCAGGGAGGATCGTCACCCGGCAGCCGCTGCTGACCAGATGCCGGGCGATGTTCCACTTCATCCCGTAGTCGAGGGCAACGACGTGCTTCACCGGGCCGGCGGGAGCGACGTCGGCGTAGACGCCCCCCTCGGTCGGCTGCACCAGCGGCGTGGCCGATTCATCGAGCGGCTGCGCCCAGTCGCTCTCCTCCTTGGGCATCACCTCGGCGACGAGATCGCGGCCGACGAGCGCCGGCGCCGAGCGGGCCATCTCCACGAGCTTCACGCCGTCGAGGATCTCGCTCGAGATCACGCCGGTCATCGCGCCGCGGATCCGCAGCCGGCGGACGAGGGCCCGGGTATCGATCCCCGAAAGCCCGATCACGCCGGCACTGGCGAGGTAGTCCTGGAGGGATCCGGTGGCGGTGAAGTTGCTGGGGATCCGGCTCACCTCACGGACGACAAACCCGGCCATGTGGATCCCGGCGCTCTCGACGTCGTCCCGATTCACGCCGTAGTTGCCGATCTGCGGCGTCGTCATGCAGAGGATCTGACCGCGGTAGCTCGGGTCGGTGAGGATCTCCTGGTAGCCGGTCATCGAGGTGTTGAAACAGACCTCCCCCGACGACGTCCCCCGGCCGCCGAACGACTCGCCGAAATAGACCGTTCCGTCTTCGAGCGCGAGCGCCGCACGTGCCACAAGCCGCCTCCTCCAGAGTTTCCGACGGGGACTTCGAACCACATCTGACCGAATCGTACCATGGCCCACGCGGCTGTCAGGGAGGGCCCGCCGAACCCGCGGGCGCAGGGCCACCGCAGCCGGCCGAAGCGGCGAGAGGGGCTCTGCCTGCCGGGAATCGCGGCTCAGTTGGCGGGGGTCGGCTGCGGCTGCGGGGCCGGATCCTCGACCGCGGCCTTTTCCGCCTCGGTCAGCTCCAGGCCATCGACCGGGCTGCCATCCTCGTCGAGCTTCCCGGCCGCCCACAGGGTGCCTCGGGTGACGAGCCCGAGGAACTCCGGGGTCGCTGTCGTCTCGGCGTAGTGGCCGATCGTCGTGCCGAAGACGCGGGTCTTGCCGAACTGGTTGGTCCAGATGCAGGTCTGCATGGCGTTGCGGTCGGTGCTCATCGCCTCCCCGAGCGGCGTGGCCGTCTCCCACACCTTGTCGGAGTAGTAGAGCTCCTCCTTCGGCACCTCCCACTCCAGCGGCAAACCGGTGAGGATCGGGTGCTTCCCCTTGAGCTTGCAGGTGTAGGCGTAGTGGGCGCCGTGGCCGGGGGAGGTGATTCCGCAAAACTTGAACCAGTCGTCGTTGCCGACCCGGTAGCAATGCATCGCGCAGTGCATGAGGACCGCCGGCACCCCCTTCTCATGCTCCGCGAGGATTTTTTTCAGGAAGGCCGGATCCTTGACGTCGGAGAAGCACTCGTTGTGGAAGACGACGTCGTAGCCCTTCGACCAGTCGGGCTTGTCGTAGATCGAGATCGGGTGGTTCGTTGAGGTGCCCCCCTCCTGCACGACGGTCGTACGGATCCGGGCGCGGGCCGCCATCCCCTTGGCGATGAGCACCTTCTGGGCGTCGTAGTCGTGGCAACACCCGCCGGTGATGTAGAGCACCTCGAGCGGCCGGTCTTTCCCGGCAGGGGGCTCGGCGGCGAAAGCGGCCGGTGAGAAGGCGACGACCGCGGCGACCAGGGTCCACGAAACAAGGCCGGAAAGGCGAAGCATGAAAAAGTCCTCCAGAAGGGTGGCGGAGAATACCACGGCGGCCATCGGCGAACCCGGCCCTCGGCCGGCCTGACCGTCGGCGGCGGACTTGAGTCTCTCCGCCCCCGATGGTCCGCCGTCCTGGGAATCGATCCGATCTGCCTGTCGCAGCGGCGGTTGCGCGCAGTCCCGTGAAAATCCTGGCCGCCTCGCTTGACCACCGGTGATATACTTGGGGCGTCGCCGAGTCGTGGCTGAAAAGCCGCGAACGGGGGAACCAACCGGTGTGGTCGATCGCCCTTGCGAGGCGGCGGCCAAACCCGGGGCGTAGGTTCACGCCAGTGAACCAGGGTACTTTCAAGCCCTAGCCCGTCAGCTAACCCCGTAGGCATGGTCGGACGTGGTGTCCGACCCGAATTGAAAGGGCACTCTTTCGCTCCCCGCAGGAGCGCGAAGGCCCTGGGTTTGCTACTGCGTCGGTCCCCCCGGTGGCCTTCCTTACGGCCCCCGGTCCGGCTTCCGACGCCGGAGGGCTTCTCACGTGTCTGTCCATGATTCCCTCACGGGAATGGTCTGTCTCGCGGTCCGTTCCTCGGACCTTTTCCCGCTGATCCCACCAGCGCTCCCCCTCGGGGCACTGTCGTTCTTCCTCACCTGGCTGCCGGCGTGGATCGTGGTCGGCGCGGCGGTGTTGTTCTGGCTCTGCTTTCGCTGGATCCCCAACGACCGAATCGGCGTCGTGGAGAAGTGGTGGTCGATGGCCGGCAGCGTGCCGGAGGGGCGGATCGTTGCCCCGGCGGCCGAAGCCGGCTACCAGGCCGACATCCTCCGCGGTGGCCTCCACTTCGGATGGTGGCGGTGGCAGTACGCCATCCACACCGTGCCCCTGGTGAGCATTCCCGAGGGGAAGATCGGCTACGTCTTCGCCCGTGACGGCGAGCCCCTTCCCCCCAGCCAGACGCTCGCCCGGGTCGTCGATTGCAACAACTTCCAGAACGCCCGCGGCTTCCTCGGCCTCGAGCCCATTGCGGACGCTACCACCGGCCGAGCCGTGGCCGGCCAGAAGGGCCGCCAGCGGGCGATCCTCCGCGAAGGTGTCTATGCGATCAACCCGGCGCTGTTCACCGTGATCAGCGAGAACGCCGTCTTCGCGCTCAAAGTCGTGCAGACCCGTGCGGAGCAGGAGTCGCTCGGCCGCTGGCTCACCGAGCTCCGCGCTGCCTCCGGCTTCGATCCGGTCGTCGTCGGCAAGGGGACGGCCGTGGCGGCGATCCCCGACCATGACGCCGCCTTCGTCCCGACGGAGGCCCCCGCTGATTCGCTGGCGATCGTCACCGTCCACGACGGCCCCTCGCTCGCTCCGGGGGAGATCATCGCCCCGACCGTCGGCGGTGACCTCAGCGACGCCAACTACCACAACAACTACCAGGATCCGGAGGCCTTCCTCCGCGCCGGTGGCCGCCGCGGCCGCCAGCACATGCCCCTCACCGATGGCACCTACTTCGTGAACCGCTGGTTCGCGACGGTGGAGATGATCCCCAAGACGGTCGTGCCGATCGGCTCGGTGGGCGTCGTCGTCAGCTACATCGGCCGCACCGGCAACGACATCTCCGGCGCCACCTTCCGCCACGGTGAACGGGTCGCCGAAGGGGAGCGGGGCGTGTGGGAGCGGGCCCTCGGCCCGGGCAAGTACGCCTTCAACACCTACTCCGGCAACGTCGTGCTCGTGCCGACGACGAACTTCGTCCTCCACTGGGTGACCGGCCGGAGCGAGTCGCACCGCTACGACGAGAGCCTCAAGTCGATCGACCTGGTGACGAAGGATGCCTACGAGCCGTCGCTCCCCCTCTCGGTGGTCGTCCACATCGACTACCAGCGGGCCCCGAGCGTCATCCAGCGGTTCGGCGACGTTCAGCGTCTGATCACGCAGACCCTCGATCCGATGCTCTCGGCCTACTTCCGTGACATCGCCCACAAGAAGACGATGCTCGAGCTCCTCCACGACCGCGACCTGATCCAGGCCGAGGCCCGGAAAGAGCTCCACGCCAAGTTCCACGAGTTCGACATCGAGTGCGTCGATGTCCTCATCGGCAAGCCGGAGACCGGCAAGGATTCCGGCAAGATCGAGACGCTCCTCGACCAGCTCCGCGAACGGCAGCTCTCCGTCGAGCAGCTCGAAACCTTCGAGCGCAAGCGGGTGGCCTCGGAGAAGATGCGGCTCCTCGCCGAGGCGCAGGCCCAGGCGACGATGCAGACGCAGCTCACCAATGCCCGCGTCGAGGCGCAGATCGCCGAGCAGCAAGGCGAGGCCGATCTGTTCCGGGCCCGCAAGTCGGCCGAGCAGATGGTCGTGATGGCGGAGGCGGAGCTGTCGCGGTCGCGTCTCCAGGCCGAGCAGCGAGTCCTCTTGGCGGAGGCCGATTCACGACAGAAGGAGCTCGAGGGACGCGGCGAGGGGCAGAAGGTAATGCAGATCGGCCTCAGCGAGGCGGCCGTCCAGCTCAAGAAGATCTCGAGCTACGGCGACCCGCGTCTCTACGCCTTGGCCGAAGTAGCCGACAGCCTGTCGGCGAGCGTTCAGCCGCTGGTCCCCCAGCGCCTGTTCGTCTCCAGTGGCGGCGAAGGCAAGGGGGATCAGGCCAGCGCCCAGGGAATGCTCGGCCTGCTCGTCAATCTCCTCGTCGCCGAGAAGAGCGGCCTCGGGGGCGTCGGCATCGATGACGCCGACCCGCTCAAGCGGTTTGCCGACCGGATGTCGGAGCAGGTTCTTGAAACGATGGCCGCCTCGGGCGGCAAGGAAACGCGGCCGGTCGATCAGCCGGCCGCAGAGTGACCGGGGCGCCGCCACGGCGCGTGGCCCGGTGACTGCAGGCTGCCGGGGGTGTTTTCGCTCACCCCCGGCAGCTTTTTTTGGTGGCTATCGAGGGGGCTCGGGGTTGCCCGCGCCCTCTCGCTCCCAGCACGTTCAGGTCGTGTTGTAGGCCCGCAGCCGCCCGGCCGTCGCCTCGCGGGTGAACTTGTAGAAGTGCCAGTGGGTCACGCACCGGCTCATGAACTGCGCGAAGCCGACGATCCCGCGCCGACCGACGACACGGGTCCCGACGAAGTGGCGGGCGTAGACCGACCCGACCGAGAACAGCGATCCGTCGCGGACGAGCGTCTTCACCATCGCCCACAGCAGTGCCAAGGCATAGAAGAGCGTGGGGACGTGCTTTCCCTCTCCTGCCTTGCGGCAGATCTCCGCCCGCCGGCTGACGTATGACGCCGAATCGTAGACGCGCGAGGATCGCTCCAGATAGGCCTGCGGCGTGTAGAGGCGGGTGACGAGATCCCAGTAGCCCTGACGGAGCTCGTCGCGCGTCATCTGCTTGGGGATGATGTTGAGGCTCGGATCCTCCGGCACCAGCCGCCCTTCGCGCTCGAGGCGCTCGTAGAGCGGCGTCCGCGGGATCGCCTGGAGCATCCCCACCATCGCCAGGGTGATGCCGTTGTCCTGGATGAAGCGGTACTGATCCTCGAAGATCGCCTTGTCGTCGCTGTCGAAGCCGACGATGAAGCCGGCGTTGATGTCGATGCCGGCCGCCTGGATCCGGGCGAGCTTGGCCTCGAGCGAATCGCCGCGCACGTTCTGGAACTTCTTCGTCTCCTGGAGCGACGCCATCCGCGGCGTCTCGATGCCGATGAAGACGCTGCGGAAGTTCGCCCGATAGAGGAGATCGAGGAGTTCCTCGTCGTTGGCCAGATCGATGCTCGCCTCGGTCGTGAGCCGGAGCGGATAGCCGTGCTCCTCCATCCACGGCACGATCATCTCGAGGAGCGCTTTGGCCTTCTTCTTGTCACCGATGAAGTTGTCGTCGACGATGAAAGCAGAGTGGAAGCCGGCGCGGCGGAGATCGTCGAGCTCGGCGATCAATTGCTCGGGCTTCTTCACCCGCGGCTTGCGGCCGTAGATCACGATGATGTCGCAGAACTCGCACTGGAACGGGCAGCCTCGCGAATACTGCACCGCAGCCGAGGCGTAGCGGTCGACTTTCAAGAGGTCGAACCGCGGCCTGGTCACCGTCGTCATGTCGGTGGGCCGCTCCTGCTCGTAGCGGGTCGCCGTCTGGATGCCGTGGGCGACATCGTGGAGGAAGCCCGGCCAGGTCGTCTCCGCCTCGCCGATGAACGTCACGTCGCACAGGCCGGCGAAGAACGCCTCGTCAACCGAGACGAGCGGACCGCCGACGACCGTCATCGGCGGAAGCGTGGCGAGGCGATCGAGGATCGACTTCATCCGTTCCTTTTGGACGATCATCCCGGTCACGCCGACGATGTCGAAGCGGGCCATCGCTTCCCAGTCGATCTCCTCGACGTTCTCGTCGACGAGGACGACATCGTGATCGCCGCACATCCCGGCCAGGGCCGAAAGGGCCCCCGAGATCATCGTGCTCCGCTTGTCGCCCGGATACATCGGGAGGGCGAAATCGAAGCCCCAATAGGAGGGCTCAAAGCGGGGGTTGATGAGGCAGATCGAGAGTTTGCGGCCGGTGGCGGCGGAGATCGACGCCACCCCACAGGCGGCGTCGATCACGGGCAGGGTATCGACCATCGTCGCGGGCATGATGCGCTCCTGGTCCTTGGGGGACACTCCGGAGTGCTCATTCCGGCGCGTAGGTGTGAGCGTAGGCGATCCCCCCCTAGGGTCCCTAGGCCATTAATGGGCCATTCCTTGCGAATAATCCGCTGAATCCCCGCCCGCGGCGGGGCCGGGTGCCGGATCGCGTGATTCCGGGTCGATGGCCGGGTGCGTTATTCTTGGCCCCGGCAACGCCCCGGCAGCGGCTTCTGCCGGTTCGACGCCGTGTGTTTCACCGCCCGCTTTTGGAGTCCGCCATGCGTCCCGGTCTCGCTTCCCTCGTGGTCATGGTGATGGGTTTGTTGTTCCTCCCCACCGGCACGGCCGCCGAGCCGGCGGCGAAGCGGCCGCTGGAGATCGAAGACCTGTTCCGCTTCCTCCGCGTCGCCGACCCACAACTCTCCCCCGACGGGAAGCAGGTCGTGTGGCAGGTGACGACGGTCAACCCGGAGGCCAACCACAGTGCCACGGGGCTGTGGATCGCCCCGGCCGACGGCTCGGCCCCGCCCCGGGTACTGACGGTCGCCGAAGGTAAGACGAGCGATTCCCGTCCGCGGTGGTCGCCCGATGGATCGACGATCCTCTTTCAGTCCAACCGCACCGGTTCCTCGCAGCTCCACGTCGTGCCGGCGGCGGGGGGCCCACCCGTTCGTCTCACGAACATCGCCACCGGCGCCGAGGCTGCCGCCTGGAGTCCCGACGGCAGCCGGATCGTCTTCGTGTCGGCCGTCCACCCCGAATACAGCACGCTCCCCTTCGCCGAGAGCGACCGCTTGAACGCCGAGCGCGAGAAGGCGATCGCCGAGGATCCGGTGAAGGCGCGGGTCTTCACCCGCCTCTTCTTCCGTCACTGGGACGACTACGTCGGCGACAAGCGCCGCCATCTGTTTGTCGTCGATGCCAGCGGCGGTGGCTGCCGCGACATCACGCCCGGCGACCGCGACGCCGCGCCGACGAGCAAGACCTTCTCCGTCGCCGAGGACCACGCCTTCACCCCCGACTCCCGGCACGTCGTGTTCACGGCCGTGCCGGCGGAAGGGGAAGCTTGGAGCACCAATCACGATCTCTGCCGGGTGTCGATCGAGAACACCTCGACTGACTGGCAGAGCCTCACGGCCGCCAACCCGGCCGCGGACAGCGGGCCGCGCTTCAGCCCCGACGGGAAACGCCTCGCCTGGAGGGCGCAGAAGCGGCCCGGCTACGAGGCCGACAAGTGGGATGTTCTCGTCGCCGATGCGAAGCCCGACGGCACGCTCCTCGGCAGCCCGAAAAATCTTACAAGCGGTGCCGATGTCTCCGTCGGCGAGATCGCTTGGCTCGAGGATGCGGATTACAAACCCTACGTCGCCTTCCTCTTTGAAGAGAAGGCCTCGAGCTTCCTCGGCAAGGCGTTCCTCGACTCCCGGGGCGTGCAATTCGACCGCTTCTGGCCCGGCTCGCTCACCGGAATCTCAACGAGCGGAATCGCAGCCGCCTTCCAGGTGGTGCGGATGGACTCCCCGGCGGAAGTGTTCGTGGTTGATACGGTCGATGCCGGGGGCCGCGGCACGTCGGCCCGCATCCCGGTGAGCCGGGCCAACGAGCGTCTCCTCGCCGGCCTCGATCTTCCCCGCCCCCGCTCGGTGAACGTCCCGGTGGAAGGGGGCGTGGAGATGCAGATGTGGATCCTCGAGCCGCCAGGCTTCGACGCCACGAAGAAGTGGCCCGTCGTCTATCTCGTTCACGGGGGCCCGCAGGGTGCCTGGGAGGATGGCTGGAGCTACCGCTGGAATCCGGAACTGTGGGCCGCTCGCGGCTACGTCGTCGTCATGCCCAACCCGCGCGGATCGACCGGCTTCGGCCAGGCCTTCGTCGACGAGATCACCGGCGACTGGGGGGGCAAGTGCTACCGCGACCTCGTCGCCGGCCTCGATGCCACGGTGCAGCTTCCGTACGTCGACGCCGAGAGGATCGCCACGGCTGGGGCGAGCTTCGGCGGCTACATGATGAACTGGTTTGCCGTCAACGACATCGCCCCCCGCTTCCGCTGCCTCGTCACCCATTGCTCGGTGTGGAACTTCGAGAGCATGTGGGGAACGACCGAGGAGCTGTGGTTCGACGAGAACGACCACGGCGGGCTCCCCTGGGAACAGCCAGGCCGCTACCGCGAGTTCAGCCCCCATGGGCGGGCGGGCGAACTCGGCCGCCACAAGACGCCGATGCTCGTGGTCCACAACGACCTCGACTTCCGCTGCCCCATCGGCCAGGGGCACGAGCTGTTCACGGCGCTCCAGAGGCAGGGGGTGGAGAGCCGGTTCGTCAACTTCCCAGACGAAGGG
>CAJBCV010000435.1 GCA_903951635.1 uncultured Planctomycetaceae bacterium | reverse complement strand
CTCCTCATCCTCGGCGAGTACGGCGACCTCGTTCTGGCGCGGGCGACGCCTGAGAAATACGAAGAGGTGTCGCGCATCCGCCCCCTCGATGCCGCAAGCGCTCGCGAGCTCCTCGCGCCGCCCTGCTGGGCGGCGCCGGTGATCGCGCGCGGCTTGGTGTTCGTCCGCGGCACCGGTCGCGTGGTCTGTCTCGACCTCATGCCGACACGCTGACGCCAGGGGCCATGAACGGCTGTTCCTCCCCTGTCGGCACACCTCCCCACGCGCTGTCAACCCCGGCTGCAGCGCTGCTCAAAGGCCGTCGGCTCCCCGCGTCCGGGCGGATGGAGCGAGTCCCACCGACTTCTCTTGCCTGCCTGCGTGGGGGCGTCCCATACTTCCCCCGCTGACAGCGATTCGCCGTCGCGGCAACGCCCGTGTTCACCGGTTGGCAGGAGACCGATCCGACCCATGTCCGAGCCCATGCCCCGCGTTTCGCGTCCGCAGATGTCGATCAGCCAGCTGACCACTTATCGCTGGGATCTTCCTGTCGAACTCGAGCATCTTGCCTACCACGGTTTCGACGCGATCTCGCTGTGGCGGACGAAGGTGTCGGATGTCGGTGTCGAGGTGGCGAGGAACCTTCTCGATCGCTCCGGTCTGCGGGTCTCGAGCCTCCAATGGGCCGGCGGGTTCACCGGGAGCGATGGGCGGACGTTCCGCGAGAGCATCGACGATGCCGCCGAGGCGATCACGACGGCCGAGCGGGTTGGCGCCGAGGTCCTCGTCGTCCACACCGGCTGCCGTGGGGGCCACACCCTCGGCCATGCCCGCCGACTCCTCCAGGAGTCGCTCGAGATCCTCGCTCCCATCGCCGCCGAACGGGGCGTGACGCTCGCCCTCGAGCCCCATCACCCCGCTGCCGCCGTGGGCTGCGGCTTCATGCCCAGGCTCACCCAGGCCCTGGAATGGGTCGATCGCTTCAATCACCCCTCCGTGCGTTTGGCCCTCGATCTGTGGCAATTCGGCCACGACTCGACCCTCCCTGGCCTTCTCCCCGATCTCGTCAAGCACTTGGCGCTGGTCAAGCTGGCCGATCGGATCGGGCCCCCTTCGTCGGATCGGGAGCGACTCCCCCCGGGCCAGGGTCAGCTCCCCCTCGAAGCGCTCGTGGCCGACGTGCACGCCGCCGGGTATCGGGGCGACTTCGAGTTTGAGATCGTCGGCGAGGCCGTCGAGGGGCTCGGCTACGACTCGGCCCTCCGGCATCTCCGCCGGGTGACGGATGGTTGGACCCGGCCGGTGCGCCGCCCCATCCAACGGGAAATCGTCCGCGTCGCCAGTCCCGTCAGACGCTGAGACCGCGTCGGTCGCCGGGGATCGCCGGCTCGCTCGCCCGGCCCGCGATGGATGCGCCGCGGAATCACGGCCGGCTGCCGATCACTTCTCTCCAGGCATCCGCAGATCCCAGGCCTCGACCCATTCGACCTCCCCCGGCTCCATGCCGAAATCCTCCCGGAGGCGGCGGTCGAAGTCTTCCATGTGGGCGGCCCCGTAGAAAATGGCCATCCGCTTCTTCCCGTCGGCGATCTGTTCCGAGAGCACCTCCAGCGCGGCGCCGTTGCGGTCGGTAATCAGCGTCGATCCCTCCTCACCGCCGAAGGCCGCGGTGAGAACCTCCATGTCGGTGAACTGCTCCGCCATGATGCGGCGGAGCCGGACTTCGCGATCCTTCCCGAAGAACAGCCCCCACAGATCCCCGATCCCCACCTCGGGCCCAGTCGGCTTTCCGCGTTCGGCCCGCTCGACCCCTTCGGCCATGAGCCGGGTGAACATCGTCCACCACGATTCGCCCCGCTTCTGCATCGCCGCATCGAACTCCTTCGGCGACATGTCGGCATGGACGAAGTTCTCCGCGGAATAGTCGATCTGGTCGAGCTGGAACTCGAGCCCCAGCATCTTCGTCATGCCGTGCTGGGCGCTGCCGATCGCCCCGGAGGCCTTCCGCCCCGGCTTCGGGATCCGGGCATTGTCGGGGGCGACGAGCTCATAGAGGACGGCGTCGTAATCTTCGAAGAGCCGGTCGAGGGTGTCGTAGTAGCCCTGCCCCCCGAGATGGACGGCCCCGACGAGATCGACTTCGATGGGGGTCCGTCGGCCCGCAGCCCGGGCCGACGCCTCGGTCTCCCGGTAATGGACGATCGAGGTGTCGAGCGACACCGGCCGCCCCTTGGCATCACGCGAAAGTCTGAGGAACTCGACGTCGTCGGTCGGACCGTCCTCGCGTTCGGCAACCGCCCCCCCACGTCCCCTCGCCGGCTCCGCGGCCCAGACCTGAGCGATGCCCCACCCTCCCCAAACCACCGCGGCGAGCAGCCATCCACACCGGATCGCGGGGCTGAGCCGAAAAATCGTGGCCCGCGGAGGACGGCCCCCGTGGTGAGAGCCCTCGAGGCAGGTCCGCATCGCTCTTCTCCCTGAAAACGTCGGGAATCCGCGGAAAACGGCCGCAGTCCGGGGCCGCACAGAGCGGTTCCTGCAGAATACCCGAGGTTGCCCCGGCTGCCAGCCTTTCTTCCTCCGGGATCGCTTCGTCCCCCCGATTCGTCAGGGTCTGCCAAGTTTCGTTAACTCGGATCCCCGGCACGACCGATACCAAAGGAGCAATCCGCAATTGCGGAACAACGGCTCCTGCTCCCCAGGACACATAGCGATGGCTACACACCCCCGTGTCAAGCGTGTTTCCGGACTCGTCTCCAAGCTGGCGACCATCCTCGCCCTGGCGACGCCGCTGGCCCCTCTCTCCGTGGCCCGTGGCGGAGACTGGATGCCGCTCCTGCCGGACCAGGACTTCTACGACTTCCAACTCTTCGCCCCGCCCGATCTCCAGGAGTACGAGATGTACCCTGAGCCGAGCGAGGGGATCTTCTTCTCCTACGACCGCCTCGCCTACGGCATCACCGTGCCGCGGGTGACCGGCGTGGGGAAGACGGATACCGGCGGGTATATCATCCCCACCCAGCCGATCTCGCCGCAGACGCTCGTTCAGCTCAACAACGGCAACATCCAGGCCGGGGCCTCGACGGGCAGCGCCAACGGCGACGTCATCGGCGGCATCTACATCTTCGGTGGCGATCCGATGCAGCTCGACCTCAACACGAGCTGGATGCGGACGAAGATCTCGTGGGGCAACCGCTACGAGGGCGGCTGGATCTACGACAACCGCGGCGTCCTCATCTCCTATGCGAATCTCGGCTCCCAGTCGCAGAGCTTCCAGACCAACAGCGAGTTCGCGGCGTCATCGCCGACCCAGGAGTTCACGCAGGAGACCGCCTCCGGCACAGGAACGACCGGCGGCATCGGCAACGCGATCGTGACGACGACGATCACCTCCGAGAGCCCCCCGCCCGATCACCTCATTTCCCAGAAGCTGACCCAGAACAACAACACCGAGATCCAGAGCGGTGGCGTGGCGATGATGCTCCGTCGCGAGTTGGGCCGGCGGGGGAGCGGCACGACGGCCACCTTCACCTTCGGTCCGCGGTATATCCAGGTGGCCGACCACTACAACATCGGTTACGAGAGCAACCAGTACGCGTTCAACAACGGCACGACCGGTGGCGGCGGCGGCGGCAACAACAACCAGGGCGGTGGCGGGAACAACCAGGGCGGCGGCAACAACCAGGGTGGCGGCAACAACCAGGGTGGCAACACCAATCAGGGTGGCAACAACCAGGGTGGTGGACTCGGCAACACCCCCCAGGGCAACAATTCCAACTTCATCTTCAACTCGGGACCGGCCGGGAACGTGCTGGGCATCACCGGCGTCGACACGCTGACGGGTGTCGGACAGGGCACCGCCCTCCAGACCGGCGAGTGGCAGACGAACACCTATAACAACATGGTCGGCCCGGAGTTCGGCATGCTCTTCGAGAGCGACTGGGGCCGGTGGACCTTCACCAGCGGGCTCAAGTTCACCGCGGGCTTCAACTGGCAGAACAACCTCTACCAGGGATCGAACTTCCCCGAGAGCATGGGTGCCGACTACCTCCGCGCCACGTTCTCGCCCTCCACGACGTACACCTCCGACGGCACCAACGGAAGCGTCCAGACGCTCTCGGGCCCGCCGCTGTTCCTCCAGATCTACGGTGTCGGCCAGAGCAATGCGACCAATTCGGCCAGCCATCAGTTCGTGTTCTCGCCGATCGGTGAATGGCGGTTCGGAGCCCAGTACAAGGTCAGCCAGGCGATCAACCTCCGGGCCGGTTACACGGGCATGTGGCTGGGGAGCATCGCCCGGGCCTCGACCAACACCGGCTACGTCAGCCAGCAGCGGCCGGTGCAGTATGCCCAGCCGCGGGATCCGAGCCAGCCGGCAAGTCTCCAGAATCCGTGGGTCGTGAAGACCTCGACGCCGACCGGGGCCGACGGCACGCAGGTCAGCCCGACCTACAACCGCATCGGACCGGTGGTCGGCGGCCAGGAATACGTGTTCGTCAACGGCGTCGACTTCGGCGTCGAGGTGAAGTACTGATCGGAACGGCGGGGAGGGTCAACCGCCCTCGCCGCCTCGAGATCACGGTGGTCATCGCCGTTGGCATTCGCTGGGGAGCGATGCCAACGGCGATCCCGTTTTCGGAGATGCAGCTGTCGGGGAGACAGGCTCCGGCCGGTCCACGGCGGCGGCGATCAAGGGCGTTGGGGGGGATCGAACCCGACGCCGATCCAACCGGCGGTCGCCCCCCGCGTCTGCGCGAGGGTCTCGAGTCGGTCGGCGAGCGGCTGCCAGAGCCGTTCGCGGGCTGCCGAGGCGATGCCCGCCGGCAACTCGACCGGTACCCCGGCGGCATCGACCTGGACGAACCCCATCAGCGCGTCCATCCAGGGGAGATCGTGCCCCGCAAGCGGCATGCCGACCACGCCGACGACAAGGTAGCACTGCCGGATCTGGAGCACCGCGCCGCGGATCTCCACCAGCGCCCCCACCGGAACACTCCGCCGGCACTCGACCGACACGACCCGGCGGAGCATGAGGTTGGCCGACGGCCCAACCCCCCGGGTGCCGGCCGCATAGGCCGCCTCGAGCGCGAAGCGGAGGAGGCTCCCGGCGTAGAGCGTGCCGTGGTGGTTGGCGTCGGCCGGGAGGACGAGGCGGTGGCTGATGGTTTCCAGGGGACCCTGCATGCGGGCCGTTATAGCAGGGCGGGGGAGGGAAGCCACCGATGCCCGCCCCCGCGGGGATCAACCCGGTCCGGCCGCGATCACCACCCCGATACGGCAGCTCCTCGCGGGGCGACCTGCCGGGAGAACCCGGGGTCGATCTTCGCCAACTCCTCCCGCATCACGGCGATCGTCCGCCGGATCTGATCAGGAGTGTGCTTGGAGGTGATGAAGAATCGGAGTCGGGCGGCCCGCTCCTCGACCGCCGGATAAAGGATCGGCTGAACACTGATCCCGCGGGCGAACAAGGCCCGCGACAGCTTCAGGCTGTTGATCGAATTGCCGAGAATCACCGGGATGATCGCCGTCCCGCCCGCCGAACCGGTGTCGAAGCCGGCCTCCTTGGCAAGCTGGAGGAAGAGCCGCGAATTGGCAAGGAGCTTCGTCACCCGGTCGGGCTGACGCTCGAGGAGCCGCAGCGCCCCCAACGCCGCCCCGGCTGCCGCCGGCGGGAGGCCGACGGAGTAGACGAAGCCCGGCACGGTGTACTTGAGCCAGCGGACGAGCGACTTCTTGCCGGCGATGTAGCCGCCGCAGCTGCCAAGCGCTTTTGACAGCGTGCCCATCCACAGGTCGACGTCGGCGGGATCGACTCCGAACTGCTCGCTCATCCCCCGCCCGCGCGCTCCCATGACGCCGATCGAGTGGGCCTCGTCGACCATGATGAGGGCTTTGTGCTTCTTCGCCATCGCCACGAAGCGCGGCAGGTCGGAGAAGTCCCCGTCCATGCTGTAGACCCCCTCGATGACCACCAGCACGCGGCGGTACTGGCCGCGCACCTGTCGGAGGAGTTGCTCGGCGGCATCGAAGTCGTTGTGAGGGAATGGACGGCGACGGGCCCCCGAGAGGACCGCCCCCTGGAGGAGGCTGTTGTGGGCGAGGGCGTCGTGGAGGATGAGATCGCCCGGACCGACGACATGGCCGATGACCGTCTCGTTGGTGGCATGGCCGCCGACGAAGGTGATCGAGTCTTCCGTCCCGATGAACCGGGCGATCGCCTGCTCGAGTTCCTTGTGGATGACCTTCTCCCCCGACACCAGCCGGCTCGCCGACACGCTCGAGCCATAGCGATCGAGCGCCGCCTTCGCAGCCGCCGTCACGTCGGGCTCCCCCGACATCCCGAGGTAGTTGTAGGTGGCCCAGCTGATCATCTCCCGGCCGCCGATCTGCGTCCGGTCGTTGGTGAGCCCCTCGTGGACGCCGAAGTAGGGATCCTCGAGGCCGGCATCGCGGACGAGTTTGAAGTTCTGCTCGAGGGCCCGCACCTCGGGGAACTCGGCGATATCCCACGCCTCGCGGGGGATGTCGTGGGTCACCGCGGCGACGGCCGGGTGCTGCGGGCCGGTCCCGATGGACGCGGCCGGGGCGAACCGGCCGGCGGCGGGGAGATTCGCAGCCGGCATGTGATCGAGGATCGCCTCCACCACCTCGCGGCAGGTTTCGATCTGGGGGAGCACCTGCTCGGGGAAGCGTCCCCCGTAGGTCTCCTCGAGACCGGTGACGATCTCCATCCGTTCGAGCGAATCGAGCCCGAGTTCGACGATGTTGCTGTCGAGGGTGAGGTTACCGGCCCGCTCCTTGGCGATGCTGCGGACCTGGCTGTAGACCGCCTCGACGACCGACTCGGGGAGATCCCGCTGCGGTCGGCCGGAGCGGGCCGACTCTCCGACGGGACGATTGCGGGCCAGCCGCGGAGCCTCGGCGCCAGGGCGGGTGGCCGCGGCGGCGGGGCGCGGGGCTTCGGTGACCGTCGAGCCGGCGATCCCCGGCTGCAGCCAGCCGATCTGCTGCTCCACGACCTCGAGCGTGCCGTCGAGGAACTGCCGCTTGCAGGCGTGGCGTTGGATCTTGCCGCTGGAAGTCTTCGGGACGCTGTTGGGGCGGACGAGCACGATCCCCTCCAGCGCGATCTCGTGCTCGATGGCAAGCTGGCGGCGGATCTTGTCGAACGCCTCCGTCATCTCTTCGCTGTCGCGCTTGCCGCGCTCCAGTTCGGCGACGACCACGACACGTTCGCGCCCCTCGACTTCGACGGAGAAGGCCGCCACCGAACCGGCGCGGATGAGCGACCCGGTCGTCTCGACCGTCTGCTCGATGTCCTGGGGGTAGTGATTGCGACCGCGGATGATGATCAGGTCCTTGAGCCGTCCGGTGACGAACAGCTCGCCGTTGTCAAAGAACCCGAGATCACCTGTGCGGAGGTAGGGGCCGGGGTTGGGCTGCCAGGTCTTGAGCGACTGCCGCTCCGATCCGGAGTCGGGCCGGGCGAGCATGGCGCCAAACGTGGCCTGCGTCTCGTCGCTGCGGTTCCAATAGCCCTGGGCCACGCTCGGCCCGCTGACCCAGATCTCGCCGATCATCCCCGGCGGCAGGGCTTCGTTCGTGTGCGGATCGACGATCCGGACGTCTTGGCCGTCGAGCTCGCGGCCGCTGCCGACGAGCCGGCGCGTCCCCGGGGCGAAGCCGGTGCGGACCACCGCCGAGCCGGTCTCGATCGACGCGGCGTCGAAGGTGCGGATCACCGGCGGCTCGAACTTCATCCCGCCGGTCACCATGAGCGTGCTCTCGGCGAGGCCGTAGCAGGGGAAGAACGCCTCGCGGCGGAACCCACACGGCGCGAATGCCTCGGAGAAGGCGTCGATCGTCTCCGGGCGGACCGGCTCGGCGCCATTGAAGGCCAGCGACCAACTAGAGAGATCAAGCGAGCGGCGCTGCTCGGGGGTGATCTTCCGGACGCACAATTCGTAGGCGAAGTTCGGCCCGCCGCTGATCGTGGCCCGGTATTTCGAGATCGCCTCGAGCCAACGGAGCGGCTTCTGGAGGAAAGCCACCGGCGACATGAGGACGTTGAACTTCCCGCCGTAGAGCGGCACGAGGATACCGCCGATGAGCCCCATGTCATGGAAGCTCGGCAGCCAGAACACCCCCGACTGCGATCGGGTGATCTCGAAGGCCTGCATGATCCGCAGGGAGTTATGGAGGAGGTTGGCGTGCGAGAGCATCACCCCCTTCGGCGTCCCGGTCGACCCGCTCGTGTACTGAAGGAACGCCAGCGTCTCCCCGTCGATGTCGGGCCGTTCCCACCGCTCCGCCCAGTCGGATTCGAGCTCGGCATCGACCTTCCAGAGGATCTTCCCGAGGCTCGGCGCCGCGGCCCGCAGGCCGTCGAAGCGATCGAGGACGTCGCGGGTCGTGAGGGCGACGGAGGCATCGGCGTCGCGGGCGATCGCCTCGATCCGCTCGACCGAGCGATTCTTGCGGGGCGGGTACGCCGGAACCGCGATCGCACCGCCGTACAGGCAGCCGAGAAACGCGGCGATGAAGTCGAGCCCCGAGGGAAAAAGGAGGAGGACGCGCTTCCCGGTCATCCCCGAAGCCTGGAGCCAAGCACCGAGCGTCCGGGCCTTCCGGTCGAGTTCGGCGTAGGTGATGTTGAGCTCGTCCTGCTCGCCGTCGACGAGGAACGTGAACGCCCGGTCGTGGGGGCGGTAGGCCGACCGTTGCCGCAGCAGGTCGACGATCGTTTCGGCGAACGACGCTTCGGTGTTGGGATTGGGATTCACGTGCCGTGGGACCTCCGCCCACCTACCGTCCTTGAGGGACTCCCGGCGCGGCGCCGAGAGGGCAGCCGGCACGGGCACCGTGCTTTTGGAAACCCGGGATTCCCCCCGGGACTTCTGGGATTTCGGCAGGTTTCCCGGGCCTGCAACAGAGTCTACCCGTGCGTGCCAGACAACCGGAAGTTCCGGACCACCGGGAGCTTCCGGACGGTGTTCCGCCGGCCCCGCGACCGACAGTCCTTCGCCAGTCGGCAAGGGGGAGCGTCAAAGCGTCCCTGTTCCGGGGGGCGGGCAAACTCTGCGGCCCCGTGGCCCCACCCACGAGAGGAGTCTGGAGCCGGTTTCCGGCCCCGGCATCGACCGGGCGACCGCACCGGGAGCGTGGCTCAACCGATCAGGAAGCCCAAGTCCGGCCACTGGCCGATTCGACGCGCGGTCCGAACTTGCCGGTCAATCCGCCAATGACGTCCCAGCGATCGTGCCGACGGACTTCGATGTCCCCCTGCAGGTTGACGCGCACCAAACACGTGTCGGTGAGGCCGGCGCGCCGAAGGGCCTCGGGCGACACCTCGTCCGGCTCGAGCAGGCTCATCAGCGCCCGGCCGTTCATCTCGATGTACTTCGCCAGCATGCTGATTCTCCCGGGTGCGGATCGGCTCGGCTTGATCGTCGTCGGCGCTTCCTCACCCGCCGAACCGGGCGTGGAACTCGCTCTCCAACCGGATGAGGCCGGCGGGAGGAATCTCCTCGGCGCGGGCCTCCGGGGAGAGTCCGAGGGTCGTGAACAGCGCCTCGACCCCCTCGCGGACTCCCGATTCTCGCTTCCCCCCGGCGATCCGCACAAGGACGCCGCGGAGCAGTTTGCGGCGGTGGCAGAAGAGATCGCGGATGAAACGGTGAAACCGGGCCGGGTCGGGGATCGTCGCGCGGCGCTGGTCATCGACGACGATCCTCACGATCGCGGATTCGACCTTCGGCCGCGGCCAGAAGACGCTCGGCGGGAGGATGCGGACGATCTCCGCCGCGGCCTGGGCACCGATCCACACCGACAGCGCGTTGTAGCTGGAGTCGCCGGCTTGGGCCGACATCCGCTCCGCCATCTCGCGTTGCACCGTGACCGTGACCGACGCGAACGGGCGGGGCAGGGCGAGGAGATTCGAGATCACCGGCGTGGCGACGCAGTACGGGAGATTGGCGACCAGCCGCAGCACTCCGCCGGGCGAGGCTGCAAGGGCCGCGTCGACGGCCGCGAGGAGCTCGGGGGCCATTTTGTGCTTCGAGGCCAGCGCGTCCCCCTCGACAAGCTCGACGTTGTCGACCTCGATGAGACGATCGCGTGCCAACTGCGCGAGCCGCGGATCGATCTCGGCCGTGACAACCCTTCCCGCCGCTGCTGCCAAGCGTTCGGTGAGCACACCGGTGCCACAGCCCACCTCGAGGACGACATCGGCCGGGCCGATTCCGGCCTCACGGACGACGAGATCGACGAGATTGAGGTCGACGAGGAAGTTTTGCCCCTTCGACGCGTCGATGCCGAAGCCAACCTGCTCGAAGAGCCGCTTCAAATAGGCCGTCGTCTGCCGGGAGGCGCGGGGTATCGGCGCGGCGGGGGGGGGCTCTGGCGGCTTCGACCAAGCAGGGCGCCCCTCGGTCCTCCCCCGTGTGCCATCTCGTCGGGTCATGGAGCCCCTTCCAACCAACGGGCGACGTACTTGGCGACGAGATCGGTCTCGAGATTGACGCTCCCACCGACCGCTAGCGCCCCCAGGGTGGTGACGGCGAGGGTGTGGGGGATGAGGGCGACGCTGAATCGATCCGCCTCGACATCGACGAGCGTCAGGCTGATGCCATCGATCGCCACCGAGCCCTTGGAGGCCATCTGGCGGAGGAGCGCCGCCGGCGCCGAAAACCAGCAGGTCACCCAGTCGCCCGATTCGTCGCGGGAGAGGAGGCGGCCCAGGCCGTCGACATGCCCGGTGACGAGGTGACCGCCGAGCCGGTCAGAGAGGCGCAGCGAGCGTTCCAGATTCACCCCCGCGCCGGGGACGAGGCCCCCGAGCGTGGTCCGGGCGAGGGTCTCCGGCCCGAGTTGGAAGGTGAGACGCGGTCCATCGGCGGCCACCACCGACAGGCAGCAGCCGCTGACGCAGATGCTCGCCCCCAGCGGTGCGGTCAGCGGTGCCTCAGCAGCGACTTCCCCCGCCACGATCGTCATCCGCACGCCGGGCGGCTCGACCCGCACGTCGCTGATCTGCCCGATGGTTTCCACAAGTCCCGTGAACATGAGGGCGATGATAGCAGGCGGCGACGCCCCCGGGCTCAAACAGGCCCCGGAAGACCGCGACCACGCCCGGCGGGCACCTACGGGGGAGACGGCCTTGCGTGCCGGGCCGCGGCGGGCACAATTGCCGATTCCGCCCCGGTCCTTTCCCTCCGATCCCTTCGACCCTCCCCCCCGATCAAGAAGGATTTCCATGTCAACGATCGTCGACGTCCACGCCCGCCAGATCCTCGACAGCCGCGGCAACCCCACCCTCGAGGTCGACGTGGCGCTCGCCGACGGAGCGTTCGGGCGCGCCGCCGTGCCGTCGGGGGCCAGCACCGGTGCCCACGAGGCCTGGGAAAAGCGTGACGGCGACAAGGCCGTCTACCTCGGCAAGGGTGTCCTCGAAGCGGTCGAGAACGTCAACGCCCAGATCGCCGACGAACTCGAGGGCTGCGATGCCCTCGACCAGGCCGGGATCGACGAGCGGATGCTCGAGCTCGACGGCACGCCGAACAAGAAGAACCTCGGCGCCAACGCGATCCTCGGCGTGTCGATGGCCGTCGCCCACGCCGCCGCGGAACATTGTGGAATCCCCCTCTACCGCTACCTCGGCGGTGCCAGCGCCCGGATCCTGCCGGCGCCGATGATGAACATCATCAACGGCGGTGCCCACGCCGACAATCCGCTCGACGTCCAAGAGTTCATGGTGATGCCTCTGGGCTTCGACACGTTCGACGACGCGCTCCGCGCCGGCGTCGAGACGTTCCATGCCCTCAAGAAAGTTCTCAAGGACAAGAAGCTCTCGACGGCCGTCGGTGACGAGGGCGGCTTCGCCCCCCACATCGGCACCTGTGCCGAGGCCCTCGAGGTGATCCTCGCGGCGATCACGGCGGCTGGCTACGAGCCGGGCAAGGAGATGGGGATCGCCCTCGACGTCGCCGCCACCGAGCTGTTCGACGCGAAGACCGGAACCTACACGATCGAGGGGAAGAAGCTCGACTCCGCCGGCATGGTCGACTTCTTCGCCAGCCTCGCCGGCCGCTATCCGATCATGTCGATCGAGGACGGCTGCTCGGAGGACGACTGGAAGGGCTGGAAGCTGATCAGCGAGAAGCTCGGATCGAAGGTGCAGCTGGTGGGCGACGATCTCTTCGTCACCAACTCCGAGCGGCTCGGCCGCGGCATCGCCGAGGGGATCGCCAACAGCATCCTCGTGAAGGTCAATCAGATCGGCACGCTCACCGAGACGATGGCCGCCGTGCAACTGGCCCACCGGGCCGGCTACACGTCGATCGCCAGCCATCGCAGCGGCGAGACGGAGGATGCCACGATCGCCGACCTCGCCGTCGGCCTGGGCACCGGCCAGATCAAGACCGGATCGGCTTCGCGCAGCGACCGCGTGGCGAAGTACAACCAGCTCCTCCGCATCCAGGAGAGCCTCGGTGACGGTGCCGTCTACGCCGGCCCCGACGTTCGCGCCCGGTGGCCCGGCATCGCCTGATCGAGCCACGGATCGCTCGACGTTCAACAACCAGGTCGGCCGGGCACCGGTGGTCTCCACCCCGGTGCCCGGCGACCGACCGGAGCGTGGCCATGCCCTCCCCGCCGTTCCGCGCCACCGACTCCCCCTGGTTCTGGGGATGTCTGTTCTCGGTGATGGCGCTGGTCGGCATGGCCCTGATCGCGCCGAAGTACGACGTTCGTCAGCGGCAGATCGAAGGCCGTTTTCTCGGTCGCCAACAAGCCCATATCGAACGCTCGCGCCGGGCCGCGGGGCTCGAGCCGGTTGATCTGGCGGAAACGGCCGAAGACCGTGACGCCGTGGCGCCGGAAAGAATCGTTCCCCTGTGGACGCTCGCCACGCTGGCGGTGCTCGCCGCCACGGGGAGCGCCGTGATGCTTGCCCGCGAGGCATTCCGGGCATCGCGCCAGCCGCAGGCCCCGCCCCAGCCGGTCGGGCCGGCAGTCGGCCCGCAGACCGACCAATCGGCGACACCGCGACCGGCCCCCACGGCCACCGACGCCATGCCTGCTCTTCCCCCGGAGGCGTCGATCACGCCTGGAAACGAGCTTCCGCTCGTGCTTCATGTCGGAGGCGTGAAAACGGGGTCGTCGGCGATCCAACGGGATCTCACCTGGGATCCGATCCGGCCGGCCCTCGATCTCGGGGGGCTTCGCTACGAATACATGGCGATCGCCCAGGGGCGACTCCTCCGCGGCCCGGCGCTCAGCGATGCCGCGGCTTGTTTTTCGGCCCTTTACGCCTTCAGCGGTCGACTCGAGGAACTCGTCAACCTACCGGCGGCCGATTTCGCGACCATCCGCGACACGCTCCTCGACCTCCGTCGGCAGGGAATCGTCCCCATCCTCAGCTACGAGGGCTGGCTGTCGGATCCCGCCGAGCTGATCCACCGCTTCACGGCTTCCCTGGCGATGCCACTGAAAGTGGTGGCTTTCGTGCGGGATCCGGTCTCGGCCCTGAACTCCTGGTATTGGGAACGTGTTGCCGAGATCGATCAGCCGATCGATGCCTGGATCGACGAAGCCTTCGAGATGACCGGAGCGTGGGACGGATTCCTCGAGCGATGGAGCACGGCCCCCGGGGTCGGGGCGGTCGATGTCCGACTCGTCGATGCGGCCGCCACGTCGACGTTCTGCCACGCGATCGGGTGCGAGCCTCCGACCACGCACGGGCTCCACAACCGTAGCTTCACCGCCGCCATGGCGCGGTTCGTCAGCCGCTGTCCCCAGCCCCCCGGCTATCTCTCCGAGATGAAGTTCTCCTGGTGGCGATGGGTGGAGGCGGCTGGGGCCACCGCGGAATGCGAAGCTCTCGGCGGCTTGCCGCTGATCTTTACCGACGATCAGATCGGCCGAATCGTGGCGTCCACCACGGACGCCAACCGCCGTCTGCTCGACCGTTGTCCGGCGGACGTGCGTCAGCGGATCGAGGGCGATCCCCGCTGGTGGTCGGCCGATCCGGCGATTCATCGCCGGCCGACTCCGCCCCCCGAGCCGGCAGAGAGCGACAAGCTCCTCGAGGTGACCCTCCGCGCGTTGGCCGCGGCCGACCTGGCTTGGCGGAAGGTGTCGACGGATCTCCGACACGCGAGCACGCGACAACAGGACTGACCGCCGCGCCCGATTTCCTGGGCAAGACTGTCGTGGCGCGTTCCGGCAACGCTCGGAAGCGCTTCGTCGCCCACTCGCCCGCTGCCCACCCATGCCGATTCCCCGTCGATCCCGTCGCGGGCCGAAGCTCCACCACAGGGTGTACGTGGTGGAACTGGCGACGGAGGTCCGTCGCGACCGTCGCTTCATCCGGCAAAACCGCTATACGAAGCCCGACCAGATCTGCCTCTACGTCGGTTCGACGGGGCTCGATCCGGAAGTCCGCTACGTCAACCACCTCCGCGGCCACAAGGGCTGTCCGCTCGTCCGCGACCACGCCCTCCGGCTCCGTCCAGATCTCTTTGCTGACTTTCCGGCAATGACCTGGGAGGACGCGGTCGCCACCGAGGAGGCCTGGGCCAAGGAGCTCCGCGAGCTGGGCTACGCCGTCTATCAGCACTAGAGACTCCCCTCGCCTGTGCCGCGGAAAGAAGCTCAACGAGCAACGTGCCTCGCTCCCAGCGAGGGGTCGCCCGTGCTCCGAGAGCCGGCCTCGCCGGTCAGCGCAGCCCGGAGGGCGAAAGCGCAAGCGGCGCGGAGAGAGCGGAGGGCAGGGAT